>CAMZEG010000022.1 GCA_947305635.1 uncultured Clostridia bacterium | reverse complement strand
GCTCATAGTGGTGCCCGATGATGGATTCCACGGCGAGGAACGACGCGTCGATCGGACCGTCGCCGGTGCAAAGGCCGCTGACGAGTTCGCCGTCTTTTTCGAGCGTGATGTGCGCCGTCGCCTTGATCACGTTGCCGGAGTTGATAACATAGCTTTGCAAAACGTAGCGCGGCGGGACCTGCATCGCGGTCGAAGCGATGATGACTTCCAGCTCCTTGGCCGTGACGTCCTTTTTGACGCTGATGCGCCTAAATTCGCGGTAGACCGCGGCGTTGTCGTCGTCCGAAAGGTCATAGCCGAGCGCGTGCACGGCCTCGATCACCTGCGTGATGGAATCGTGCTCGCTGAGTTCGAACTGCGCCGTTTCGCCGCCGATGTTTTCGAACGCGCTCGTCTTGCTGCGCTCGGTGTGCAGAATCCAGCGGATCTGCTTGACCGCGCGCTGCAAAACGGTGAACTGCATCCCGCTCTCGATCCCGAGATCCATCCCGCGGGTGCGGAAATACTGCGAGATCGTGTCGAGGCTCGCGGCCTCCGCGCCGTAAACGGTCGTCTTGATCTCGCTGACCCCGGCGCCGATCGCGGCGATTGCGCAGGCGTTCGCCATCGAAAAGCTGTCGTTGCACTGCATGCCGAAGCGCATATCCATCAGCGCGCGCACGCCCTTTTGCAGCTCGCCGATAAAGGCGCTGAACTCTTCCGCCGTCATGATGCCCGCATCGTCCGAGACGGTGACGAGGGTCGCGCCCGCGTCGATCGCGGCCTGAATCGCTTTTTCCAAGAACTCCGGCTCGCTGCGCGAAGCGTCCTGCGCGACGAATTCGACGTCGGCGCAAAGGCTCTTCGCCTTTTTGACGAGCTTGCCGATCATGTCGAGCACGACGGGGGGCTTTTTGTGGCAGATGTACTCCATCTGTACCGTCGACGTCGGGACGACCAGCTGCAGCCGCGCCTTCTTTGCGTCCTGCAGCGCCGCCCAGGTCGCTTCGATCCCGTCTTCGTCGAGCGGGCAGGAAACGCACAAAACGCTCCCCTTGACGCCCGCGGCGATCGATTTGATCAGCAGCGCGTCGCGCTTTTCGCCCGAAAAGACGGGCAGCTCGATCGCCGAGATACCGAGTCGGTCGAGCAGTTTGGCGATCTCGATCTTTTCCTTGAAGCTCAGCGAGAGCGCGTGTTTGAGGGTGACGTCGGAACAGGTGACGGTTTGCATCTGAATCATCCTTTCGAAAAAAATAACGTCCCTGAGTAAAACTCAAGGACGAAGTAACTCCGCGGTACCACCTTGGTTGCCGCAAATCTGCGGCCGCTTTGCCGGACTCCATCAAGTCCGCAGCCATGATAACGGGGCTTGCCGGGGTCGCTTACACAGCCGAAGCGTTGGGCGATCCTGCTCGGGAATGAGACTGCAAATGCTTCTTCCGGTCGGCTCGCACCATCCGCCGACTCTCTGAACCGCTCAAAAACACCGCTTAATTCCGTCGCTGCAGTTATGATATTGCAGCTATTTTATCATGGGAAAGCGGAAAAGTCAACAAGCAAAACGCAAAAAGTTCCTTGTGTTTCGCTTTTCCCCTTGGGCAAGATGACGAAATCAGTCGTAATTGACCGCCAGCCGCGCATAGCGGTAGTCGTCGTACTGCAGCTCGCGCGAGGAGCGGTAGACGGACAGCACCAGCCCGACCGCGAGGTACAGACAGATCACCGACGAGCCGCCCGCGCTGATGAACGGCAGGGTGATGCCGATGACCGGCAGCAGCTGGGTGCACATGCCGATATTGACGGCGACCTGCGCCATCACCATGAACATGATCCCGTAGCAAAGCATCTGCGCGGCGAAGTTGTGGGCACGCTTGCCCGTTCTGACCACACGGATCGCGAACAGCGCGAACAGCAGCAAAAGCGCGAACGCGCCGATCAGGCCGAGCTCTTCGCCGACAACGGCAAAGATCATGTCGTTCTGGCTTTCGGGAATCGAGTTGCTCTGGGTGAAATCGCCCTGCAGATACCCCGTGCCGAACAGCCCGCCGTTCTGCATCGCGTGCAGCGCCTGCCGCTGCTGATAGATCTCCTTCGGGTAATCGTCCGGGTGCAGCAGCGCGAGAATCCGGTTGCGCTGGATATCGTCGAAGACGCGGTACCAGACGATCGGCGTCGCCGCGCCGACGAGCAGCGCCGCAGCGGGGAAGTAGAGCCAGTGGACGCCCGCGACGAACAGCATGCCGATGAACATCAGAATAAAGATCAGCGCCGAGCCCATGTCGCCCGTAACGACGACGAGGCCGATCGGGATCGCGGCGTGGATACAAAGCAGCAGCACGTTCCGGAAGGACGAGATCTCGTGCCGCACCTTGTCGAGATGGACCGAGAACGTGATGATAAAGCCGATTTTTAAGATCTCCGACGGCTGCAGATAGAGGTTGAACCGCGGCAAAATCTTCAGCCACGAGCGCGCGTCCGACCGCGCGTCCGGCGCGACGCCGAGCGGCGTCAGCAAGAGGAGCATCAGTCCGACCGAGCCGATCGCGACCAGCGGCCACAGTTTCAGAATCAGGTCGTAGTCCACGAAGGAGATCACCAGCGCGATCGCGACACCCAGGAGCGTGGCGAAGATCATGACCAGCGCGTCGCGCGAGAGCAGCGCGCCGTCCGCCTTGGTCCGGAAGGAGGCGGAGGCGACCATCAGCACGCCGAAGGCGGACAGCAGAAAGCACAGCCCCAAAAACAGCCAGTCGGTTTCCCGGACCGTTTTTTGCAGCGTCTGTCGGTTCATGCCGTCACTTCCCTTCTTATGCGCGTTTTCGTCGAAGCGTAGTCTTCGTCCGTTTCCTATATCATAATCCATTTTCCCCAAGAATGCAAGAAGAACTTTCTTTCAAGCGTTGACTTCTTTCGTTTTTGTGATAAAATAGAACTATCAACCACGACGGGAGGCGGCAGCATGCGGCAGTTTGTCACAAACAGCGTCGAAGAGACCGAAGCGCTCGGCGCGCGGCTCGGCGCACAGCTGCGCGGCCCCGTCGTCGTCGCCTTTTTCGGCGGCCTCGGGATGGGCAAGACCGCCTTTACCCGCGGTATCGCGAAGGGGATGGGCATTGACGCCGACGTCAGCAGCCCCACCTTCGCCCTCGTCCATGAATATCACGGCGACACCAGCACGCTGTACCATTTCGACATGTACCGCGTCGAAAGCTGGGACGACCTGTACGCCACCGGGTTCTTCGATTTTTACGAGACGGGCGGCGTCCTCGCCGTCGAATGGAGCGAGCAGATCGAAAACGCGCTGCCGGACAACACCGTGCGCGTGGAGATCGCCCGCGGAGATAACGAAAACCAGCGGATTATTACAATTCGGAATGCGGAATGCGGAATTCGGAATTAAGGTCGCGCACTATCAGTGCGGCAAACCATACTGCTTATCCGCGAAATCAAGCTGCTGGTTGTTGAAACGCAGTTGATTGTATCCGCTTGAAAATGCAGCGTACCGAATAGACTGTCCGCCTGTTTGACATGTCATTTGACGCATCGCGCGAAGCGCGGCGGTTCTCAGCTGCCGCTTCAGTCAGCGCTTCTCAGCCTGCGGCTGAGAGGTCTCCACCGGAGACCCGCGCCCATCAATTCCGAATTCCGCGTTCCGAATTCCGAATTGGCTCATTTTCCGTTTCGGAGGTTTCAAATCATGAGAATCCTTGCCATCGACACCAGCGCGGTCTGCGCGTCCTGCGCCGTGCTCGAAAACGGCCGCATCCGCGCCCAGAGCAGCACCAACGCCGGGCTGACCCATTCGCGCACTCTGCTGCCGATGGTCGACGCCATGCTGCAAAACAGCGAAACGCCGCTTTCTTCCGTCGACTGCTTCGCCTGTTCGGTCGGCCCCGGTTCGTTCACGGGTATCCGCATCGGCATCGCCGCGATCAAGGGGCTTTGCGACGGGACAGACAAACCCGCCCTCGCCGTCTCGACGCTCGAAGGGCTGGCGTATAACCTTCTCGGGCAAACTTGTCTCGCCTGCGCGGTGATGGACGCGCGGTGCGAGCAGGTCTATACGGCGCTGTTCCGCGTGGAAGGGGAGCGCGTGACCCGCCTGACGGACGACGACGCGCTGAAGATCGCCGACCTCGGCGAAAAGCTAAAGCAGTATGACGAACCGATCGTCTTCGTCGGGGACGGCGCCGAAAAATGCGAACAGGCGCTCGGCTACCCCGCCGCGCCGCCGCTTTTGCGGTTCCAGTCCGCCGCGTCGGTCGCCCTTTGCGCAGAGAGGAACTTTGACGAAGATAAGCTTCTTGCCGGCAAAGACCTGCAGCCTGTCTATCTGCGGCTGCCGCAGGCGGAGCGGGAGCTTCGCGCGAAGAACGCGCGAAACTAATTCGGAATTCGGAATGCGGAATTCGGAATTGCGGTCGCGGGACAGCAACGCGGCAGACCGCACCGTTTCCCCGCGAAAGTCAGGTGTTGGCTGCCCAGACACATCCGATTGTATCCGCCCGACCAGGAAGTGTTCCGAATTTGCCGCCGCCTGAATAAGATATCGTTTGACGCATCGCGCGAAGCGCGGCGTCCCATAATTCCGAATTCCGAATTCCGAATTAAAAATCGTCTCTAAGAGGCACGACCTAAAAATATAAATCACAGTTAAAGGAGAAATAATCATGATTGCACTCGGCGCAGACCACGGGGGCTTTGCCCTGAAAGAAGAAATCAAAAAACACCTCGACGACATCGGCGTCGCCTACAAGGATTTCGGCACCTATTCGCCCGAATCCATCGACTACGCGAAGATCGCCTACAAGACCTGTCAGGCGGTGGTGAGCGGAGAATGCGACAAGGCGATCCTCTGCTGCGGCACCGGCATCGGCATTTCGATGGCGGCCAACAAGGTCAAGGGCATCCGCGCGGCGTGCTGCTCGGACTATTTCAGCGCGAAGTATACCCGCCTGCACAACGACGCCAACGCGCTTTGCATGGGCGGCCGCGTCCTCGGCCCGGGCCTCGCGATCGAGATGGTGGACGTGTTCCTCAACACGGAGTTCGAGGGCGGACGCCACCAGAGACGCGTCGATCAGATCATGGCGATCGAGAACGGGACGTTCCAAATTGAAAATTGAGAATGCCATCGCATAGAATGATTCACGCAGGATGGCTTTCGTTTGCATAGCAGAAAAGGAGGAAAAGCATGGGATTCACCGCTGTCAAATGTCCGTCTTGCGGTTCAACGATTGAACTTGATGAAAGCCGGGAATTTGGGTTTTGCTCATACTGCGGAACAAAGATTGTTCAGGATAGAATAGTGGTTGAACATAAAGGCTCTATATCTGTTTCTGGGTTTGCCGATGAACAATCTCTATTAGAACGCGCTTCTTACTTGCTGGAAGATGGTCATTTTTCAAATGCAAGTCTTTATTATGACAGAGTGCTTGATATGAATCCCAAATGCTCAAAAGCATATATTGGGAAACTTTTATGCTCACTTCATATGACTCACATTATTGATCTGAAGAATAGTAATAAATGTTTGGAAAAATACAATTCCTTTCTCAAGGCAAAAAGGTTTGCCACTGAAGCCGAAGTAAGTAAGCTTGAAGAGATCGAAAAAGAAGTTCGCGAAAGGCTTGAAAGTGAAAGCGAAGAGAAAGAAAAGAAACTGGCTGAGATGGAAGCTCAAAAAAGCAGATTCGCAAGTGAGTTAAAGCAAGAAAAAGAATATCAGATAAAGAATCAAAAGAAGAAGACGATGTGGTTGATTCTGCTCACTGTCTTCAGTGTGACGGCGCTTTCAAGTTTTGTGTTTGCGCTTATCAACTTTTATTCGGCGGTATTCATTCATGATGGTAATCGCTATATTATCATAATGATACTTTTACTGGTTCTGATTCTTTTGCCATCCTGTTTTGGTATTGTATATGCAATCAAGAGCATGAAAAAAGCAAACCAAGAAATCGATTCGTTTTTCGATAAGTGTACGGAATATGATTCGTTTAAAGAAGAGGTTCGAAACTATAGAATAAAATACAAAGCTTGGAAGACTATAACATTTTGACTTTAACTTTTGTACACAGCATGATAATACAGCCGCCCGACGGGCGGCTGCTGTTTTCCCTCAATCCCTCACCCCCTTAATCCCCCTCTCCCTCTTGACAAATCCTCCCCGCAGTGCTACAATAGCACCCGAAAACACCATATCCCAAAAAGGCAACGACAAAGACCGCCTTGTTCAAACGCCGTTTTTCAGAGAGAGACGCCCCGGCTGCAAGCGCCTCAGACGACAGAGCATCGCGTACCACTTTGGAGCCGCCGCCGAAACAAGGCGCGCCGTGCGATCGCGTTAAGATCAAATGAGAGCTGCGTATTGCGCAGAAACCGGGTGGAACCGTGGAGCTGTTCGCTTCATCCCAGTGCCGAAGGGCAAATGGGATGGGGCGTTTTCTATTTTATCTGCAAAGGAGCAAACACAATGGACAAGGAATTCTTCCTACAGAACTACCGCCACTCCATGTCGCACATTCTGGCGAAGGCGGTCATCGAGCTTTGGGGCAAAGACGTCCAGTACGCCATCGGCCCGCAGGTGGACGACGGCTTCTACTATGACTTCAAGCTCGACCACAACATCTCAAAGGATGACTACGAAGCCATCGAAAACAAGATGCGCGAAATTCTCAAGCGCAAGGAGAACTGGACGCGCCGCGAGATCCCCCGCGCCGAAGCGCTCGAACTCTTCAAAGGGCAGAAGTACAAGACCGAGATCATTGAGGACCTCCCCGAGGATTCGATCATTTCGATCTACTACACGGGCGACGACTTTGTGGATCTGTGCCGCGGCCCGCATATCGAAAACTCGCAGGAGCTGCTCTCCGTGGCGTTCCAGATCAAGTTCGTCTCCGGCTCCTACTGGCGCGGCGACGAGCACAACGACCAGCTGCAGCGCGTCTATGTCTATGCTTTCCCCGACAAGAAGCAGCTGAAGGAACACCTCGACATGGTCCGCGAAGCGATGGAGCGCGACCATAAGAAGCTCGGTCCCGAACTCGAGCTGTTCATGTTCCACGAGACGGCGCCGGGTATGCCGTACTGGCTGCCGAAGGGCTGGAACCTCTTCAACGCGCTTTTGGCGTACTGGAGAAGAGAGCACCTCCCGCACGGCTATCAGGAAATCTCCGCGCCGGTTCTCAACGAAAAGCAGCTCTGGGTCACGAGCGGTCACTGGGCGCACTACCAGAGCGGGATGTTCATCGCGCCGGTCGATGAGAACACGACCTTCGCGATCAAGCCGATGAACTGCCCGAACTCGATCAACGTCTATCGCAGCCGCGGCCGCAGCTACCGCGAACTGCCGCTGCGCTACTCGCAGGTGGACGTCATCCACCGCCGCGAGAAGTCCGGCGAGCTCAACGGCCTGTTTCGCGTTCAGGAATTCCACCAGGACGACGCGCACATTTTCGCGACGGAAGAGCAGATCGAAAGCGAGATCGCCGACATCATGGATATCGCGAAGTCGATCTACGCGACGTTCGGCCTGACCTATACGGCGGAGCTGTCAACGCGCCCGGACGACTACATGGGAGACATCGAGCTTTGGAACAAGGCGGAAGCCTCGCTGAAGACGATCCTCGACAACAAGTTCGGCGCGGACGGCTACGAGATCAACGAGGGCGACGGCGCCTTCTACGGTCCGAAGATCGACCTCGGCATGCGCGACTGCCTCGGCAGACAGTGGCAGATGGGCACGATCCAGCTCGACTTCCAGCTGCCGCTGAACTTCGGGCTGAAATATGTCGCGCCCGACGGCTCGCTCAAGCAGCCCGTCATGATCCACCGCGCGATCTTCGGCTCGTTCGAGCGCTTCATCGGCATCCTGATCGAGCACTTCAAGGGGCAGTTCCCGCTGTGGCTCTCGCCCGTGCAGGTCGCCGTCGTGCCGATCCGTCCGGAGCATAACGACTACGCGAAGAAGATCGCCGACCTCCTCTTCGACAGCGATATCCGCTTCGAAGTCGATTACAGCGATCAGAACATGAAGAACAAGATCAAGCGCTTCAAGCTCGAGCGCGTGCCCTACGTCCTCGTCGTCGGCGACAAGGAAGCCGAAAACGAGACGGTCGCGGTCAATATCCGCGGCCAGAAGGACAACAAGTTCGGCGTCCCGTTCGCGCAGTTCCTCGAAAGCGTGAAGGCCCAGAACAAGCAGTACACGCTGGAGCTCGGCACCGAGTTTTAAAGTGCACAGTGCACAGTGCGCAGTGTACAGAAAGCAATAAAAAAACACCGGGAAACCGGTGCTTTTTTATTGCTCTAGCCACTAGCCACTAACCACTGACCACTACAGAACCGCTGAATCCGGCGTTCTGGACGGCGCGCTTCATCGCGCGGGTCTTCACATAGACCGTACAGCCGGCGGGCAGGTAGTTGAGGAAGCCGTTCTGCACCAGATTGCGGTCGGTGCCTTCGATCCGCACCGTGCGCAGACCGGGACAGTTATAGAACGCCCACGGCGCAATGTACTGCGCCGTCGCGGGGATCGTCATGCTCTGCAGCGCCGTGCAGCCCGAAAAGGCGCTGGCGCCGATGGTGACGATGCCGTTCACGTTCCGGACCGCGCGAAGGGCCGAACAGCCGAGGAAGCTGCTCTCGTTGAAATAGATATGCGCCGACTGCTTCGGCAGCGTCAGCGTCTGCAGCGAAATGCAGTTCTGGAACGCGTGGAACGCGAAGGTCAGCTCGCCCACCTGCTGCGGGAAGCGCACGCTTTTCAGTGCGGAGCAGCCCGAGAACATCCCGTAGGCGATCGTCAGATCGGTCGGGCGGTCGGCGCCCTCGATCACGGCGGTCGTCAGCTTTTTGCAGTTGGCAAAGACCGCGCTGCCGTAGACCGCGGTGTGCAGCACCCTCACGGTCGAAAAGCCCGTCCCGGCAAAGGCGCTGTCGTCCACATAGGTGACGTTGGAATAGCCGGAGATCCAGTTCAGCGACGCGCAGTTCTGGAACGCGCTTTTGCCGTATTCCGTCACCTTGCCCTTGCAGTCGATCCGCTGCAGCAATGTGCAGCCGTAGAACGCGTTTTGCGGAATGGATTTGATCTTTTTGGGCAGCGTGATGGTCTGCAGCGCGGTCATACCCGAAAACGCGCCCGCGCCGATCGATTTGAGCTTTGACGGCAGCGTCAGCGTCCGCACCGTTTGAAAGCCCTGAAACGCGCCCTGCCCGACCGCCTTGAGCGACGACGGCAGCGTGATGCGCGTCACGGTGCGGTTCGTTTTGCCGAACCCGGATTTCAGCGAGATCTTCGTGACGGGCTTGCCGTCGATTTCGCTTCGAATCGTGATCGCCGTTGCGTTCGCCGCCGCGGCGTCGGTGTCGAAGTAGTCCACAACGGCATAGCTTTGGCCGCTGCGGTAATAGACGACGTGGTCGACGACGCGGATTTTGCCGCCGTTTTCATAGGGTCTGCCCCACGCGGCGAAGCAAAGCTGCAGCGCCGAGAACAGAGCCAGCAGGCCGATGGTTGCAAGCAGCACCCGCAGCACCTTTTTCATGGCTGCGCCTCCTTTCTGAAAAATAGGAAATCGCGTTTGCGCTTACACGCGGTCATGGATCCCCGTCGCGAGATCGCGCATCTCCTTGACGATCACCTTGCCCGTGAAACCGTGGGAGACGACCGCCTGCTGCATCGTGTCGTTCGGGACATAGACGCGGCAGCTTTTCGGGATGTACCGCAGGAAATTGCCCGTCCAGTTGCGGTCGTAGCGCGGATAGCGCGCGTCGAACAGCAGGACGTTGTCGGTCTTGAGGATCAGCTTTTTGAGCCCCGTGCAGCCCTTGAAGGTGTCTCTGCCGATCCGGTCGGCCCAGTTGCCGATCGTGATCTTTTTGAGCGACGTGCAGTTCTGGAACGCGCCGGCGGGGGCGAACTCGATGTATTCGCTGTTGACGACGGTTTCCAGCGCCTTGCAGTTCAGGAAGGCGTGCTCGCCGACCGTCAGATGTCGGGCGACGGGGAGCGTCACCTTTTTGAGCGCCGTGCAGTTTTTGAAGGTGTCGTGGGGAATGTAGACCGTGGAGCGGATGGAATAATACCAGTCGCCCTCAAAGTAGACCTCCAGAAGGTTCTTGCAGGCATAGAAGGCGGGAACGCTGTCGCCGTAGCCGTTGTTTTCCGACGGCAATATGCAGTTGCTGCTCAGCTGCACATAGGAGATTCCGCTTTTGGCGAACGCGCCGTTGCCGATATTGCCGACGGAGTAGGGGAGTTCGATGTTCGTCAGATTTTTGCAGCCGTAAAACGCGTTGGCGCCGATCGACTGAACGTTTCTGCCAAGGAAGGTGACGGTCTCCAGATTCTTGCACCCCTTGAAGCAGTTGCGGGAAATAGCGGTCACGCCTTTCGGCAGCGCGATCTCCCTGAGGTTTTCCATCCGCGCGAAGCACCGGTCGCCGAACGAAACAAGGCTTTCCGGCAGCTTCACGGTCTCCAGCGCGGAGAACAAAAAGAGGTGCTCAATATGCGTGACAGAGTCCGGGATCGTGATCTTCGTCACGGTCTCGTTGCGGGTGTTGGGGTTGTAGCGCGCGACGATCTGCGTCACGGGGACGCCGTCGATCTCCGGGACGATGTTGATCTCGGTCGCGGACTTCGCGAGCTTGTTGGTTGCGAAAAAGTCGATGACCCAGTATTCCTTGACGTCGGTCACCTCGTTCGTCTCGTAGTTATAGGAATAGCCGCGCGGCTCATAGGCGACGCCGTCGACGAGCTTGACTCGCGGGTCGTTCGGGTAGCCGGGCCGTTCGTCATAGTGCGAGCCGCCGCTGTGCACGGCCGCCGACGCGCAAAAACACAGCGCGCAAAGCAGCAGCACGAGCGTCAGGCAAAACAGCAGTTTCTTTTTCATATTTATCTCCTCCTCAGGTGTTTTCAATCTGGTTGGCGGTGTCGATCATCGTCTGTGTGGGGACGTTCGCCGTCACGTTGTAGGTCAGATCGTTCATCTGGTAGCGCATTTCGCTGAGATCCGCGCCGCTGCCGAAGACGTAGATGACGACTTCCTTTTCAATCGTGACGACCCGCTCCGCGCCGAGCGAAGCGTAGTCCTCCGTGTTCTCTTCGCCGGTCTTGAGACTGAAGCAGTAGCAGCAGTCGGCGTTGTAGACGCGGAAATCGGCGCAGTATTTGTTGCCCTCGGCGTAATAGGTCGGCGTTGTCGCGACCCAGCCGTCCTCCAAAAAGACCTGCGAGAGCGCGACCTGCTCGAACGCGTGATCGTGCAGACTTTCGAGCAGCGCGTCGACGTCCAGTATTTCGTTTTGCTGCGTGTCGGTCAGGACGTCGAACGGAAGGACATCGATTTTCCCGCTTTGCTGCAGCACGCCGAGCACGACGGCGGCGGTAAGAATCGCGAACGCGGCGGCCGCGGCGAGGATGCGGCGCGGGGAGAGCCGGCGTTTTCTGCGCAGGGCGCGCAGCGTCTGCTGCTTTTTCTGCCGGAGTGTTTCTTCGTCGGGAAGCGTCAGGTCTCCGTTTTCTTCCAAGAGGTCGAGCAGCGCGTCGATCCCGGCGGCGTCGGGGAGTTCGTCTCCTGCCAGCGCGTCGTCAAGCGCAGCGAGCGCGGCGTCGCGCAGCAGTGCATCGTTTATGTATCGGTCGTTTCGTTCCATACGGCATCCTCCTTTCCTTCGAGCCTTGCGTGAATCTGTTGTAATACCCGGGCGCGCAGCCGGAACGCGCGCACATGGACGGTGTTTTCCGGCACGCCGAGCGCCGCGGCGATTTCGGCGTATTTCATGTGTAACCGGTAGCGCATCCGGTAGAGCGCCTGATCCTGCTGCGTTAGGGAACACAGGATCTGCGTCCCGATCGCCAGCAGCGTTTCGTCGTCGATCTCTTCTGTCCGAAGCGCTTCGATCTGCAGCTCCAGCCGCTGTTCGGCCTGCTCCAGCTCGACCTCGGTCAGCAGCCGTTTTCGTTTGTCGCGGTGGAACGCGAGACTCAGGTTGTGCGCCGTGCGGTAAAGCCACGCCTTGACGGCCGTGTCTTCGAGCGCGGGGGCTTTCTGCTGCAGCAGCAGAAACGTTTCCTGCGTCAGTTCCGAAGCCGCTTCCGTCTCGCCCGTCCGGTACAGGCAAAAGCGAAAGACGTCGTTGTAATACGCGTTGCAGATCTCTTCGACCCGCGCTTGCCTGAGCACGCCGCACACCCCCTTTTTCTTTCATGTCCCTATTATAATGTCGGAATATGAAAAACCTTACAGAAAAAAATGAAAATTTTTCAAAAATTTTTTCGGCGGGCAGTTTGACCGCCGCAACGCGACAAAATCCGCGCCGAAAATCGGCTACCATAGACGGGCAACCCAAACGAAAGGATGAAACGAAATGAGTGCAAAACTCGAATACGGCAGCGGCGAGATCCGCGTGCGCTTTACGGGCGAGATCGACCACCACGCCGCGTCGCTTCTGCGCGTGTCAATCGACAGCGCGATCGCGCAGCAGCGGCCGAAAACGCTGATTCTCGATTTCGGCGGCGTGACGTTCATGGACAGCAGCGGCATCGGCCTTGTGATGGGGCGCTACAAGCAAATGCAGCAAATCGGCGGCGTGATTCGGGTCGAAAACCTGTCGCCCGGCGCCTACAAGGTGATGCGGCTGGCCGGACTCGACCGGCTCGGCGAACTCAGGCAAAGGGAGGTGAGCTGAATGAAAAAGCTGAACGAAATGAAACTGACGATCGAATCGCGCTCGGTGAACGAGGGCTTTTCGCGTGCGGCGGTGGCGGCGTTCGCGGCGCTGTTGGACCCGACCGTCGAAGAGCTCAGCGATATCAAGACCGCCGTCAGCGAGGCGGTGACCAACGCAATCGTCCACGGCTACCGCGAGGGCAAGGGGCCGGTCTTTTTGACGGCGACGCTGACGGACAAGCCCTCCGTGCGCATCCGTGTCCGCGACAAGGGCGTCGGGATCGCCGATATCAAGCAGGCGCGGCAGCCGCTGTTTTCCACCATGGCGGGCGAGCGCGCGGGGCTGGGCTTCGCCGTGATGGAAAGCTTTATGGACAGCGTGCGCGTGCGCTCGAAGCCGGGCATGGGGACGACCGTCACGCTCGAAAAAACGATTGGCGGCAAAGCGGATGCAACCTGAAAATGCCGACGCGCTGATCACGGAAAACCTCGCGCTCGTCCACGCCTGTGCCAACCGGTTCCGCGGCCGCGGCGCCGCGTATGAGGAGCTGTTTTCGGCGGGCTGTGTCGGGCTTTGCAAAGCGGCGCGCCACTTTGACCCGTCCCGCGGCTTCGCGTTTTCAACCTACGCGGTGCCGGTAATCCTCGGCGAAATCAAGCGCGTCTTCCGCGACGGCGGCGCGCTGAAGGTCGGCCGCACGCTGAAAGAAAAAGCCCGCCGCGCGATGCGCGAAAAGGCGCAGCTCGAAAGCGAGCTGCAGCGCGAAGTGACGATCTCGGAGTTGGCCGAGCGGCTCGGCGTCTCTCCCGCCGAGGCGGCGCAGCTTGTGACGGTGTCGCTGCCGGTGCTGTCGCTGACGGGGGACAGCGAGCGCGACGAAAAGCAGCTGGACGTGCCCGTGCCGCCGCCGGACGGGGCGCTGAGCGCCCTGCTGTCGCTGCAGACGGTGCTGCAGACGCTGCCGGAGCGCGACGAACGGCTGATCCGCCTGCGCTATTTTGAGGGTCTGACCCAAAGCAAAACGGCGGCGCAGCTGGGCATGTCGCAGGTCCAGGTCTCGCGCCGCGAGAAGGCGATTTTGCTGTATTTGCGGGAGCAGATGTTGAAGTGAAGTTGGTAGTCGTTAGCAAAAGCCGCCTGCGGGCGGCTTTTTAATGGAGAATGGAGAATTGAGAATGGAGAATGAAGGTTGCGGGTACAGTCTTTCTGCCGCGGCGCACGTTTCTCGCGTCACTAGCCACTAGTCACTAGCCACTAGGCACTGATCACAGGGCTGCTTTTTTCCACGCGGCCCTGACGTCGGCGACAAAGTCGTCCCAGTCCTTTTCCCCGCGCGTGTAGGCCAGCAGACCGCCGGACACGTCCGCGTGCAGCGTGCCGCCCGGGTAGGAATCGGCGAGGTCCGGCACCGCCGAGACGCCGTCCTTGGAAAGATAGCGCAGCGCGTCACGGCGCAGCGGGTCGTCCGGGCGTTCGTCCTCCGCGAAGGTGGAAAACGGCGCGGTGAAATCGAGCTTCTCCTTCACCATCCGCTTGCCGCTGTCGGAAGAAAAGAGCCATTCGAGGAAGTCGACCGCCGCCTGCTTTTCGGCGTCGGTGGCGTTTTCGTTGACCGCGAGATAGCGCTTCGTCTGCACCGTCAGGCCGGTCGCGTCCTCTTTGTCCGCGCCGAGATACAGCGGCAGAAAGCGCAGCCTGTCTTCTTTTAGGACGCTGCCCTCGGCTTTCTGCAGCGCGGTGTAGCGGTCGGAGCCGGTATACAGAAACGCGGTCTTGCCCGCCGCGAACGCGGAGAGCGCGTCCGATTCGGAAATCTCGTCAAGCCGGTCGCGGGAAGAGAGCATGTTTCCGAAGAGGAGATCCGCCGCGCCGCGCAGGGTATCGCCGAGCGAGAACGCGAAGTCCTTGAGGCCGCGCACCGCGGTCGAGGCGGGGCCGTCGGCGTCCCGCACATCCGGGTAGACCGCCGCGGAAGACAGGTGGCGCAGCCATTCCGTGGAATCGGCGCGCAGCGGCAGGTCGGCGAACACGGCGTCGATTCTCAGTTCCTTTTTGTGCGCGGCCATGTCCTCTGTGAGCGCCTTGAGCTTTTCAAAATCGGTGATCTCATCCATCGACGCGTAGGACGTCTTCTTGTCCTGCAGCGCGAAATAGCGGTCGGTCACGTCCTCGTTATACAGCAGTCCCCACGCCGTGACGTCGACGGGGATCGCTTTTTGTTTACCGCCGTCGGTCAGCGCGAGCGACCGGTCGCTGAGGAACGACAGCAGCGACGTGCCGGACAGATCGGCACAGCGGTCTTTGACCGCGTCAAAGTCGTCCGCGCCCGTCAGCGCGAAGAGCGCGGGCGCGCCGTCGGTTTTATTGAGCGCCGTCTGCAGCGCATCGCGGAAGACGCCGCCCGTTTCGGCTTTGATCTGCAGCGTCACACCCGTCTGCGCGCGGTACGCCTGCGCAATCTCTTCGAGCGCGCCGGAGAGGGTGGGGGACGCGGAAAGGACGCTCAGACTCGTCGCCTTCGAGGGCGTTTCGGTCGTCGCGGTGTCCTGTTCGCTCGCGTCGGCGCTCGGCCGCTTTTCGCCGCAGGCGGCGAGCGACAGCACCAGCAGCAGGGCGAGCAAAAAAGAAAGAAGTTGTTTCATACAATCGCCTCCAGATTGACTTTGGTCTTGCTTCAGTCCTTCCTATTTTGCCCGCGCTTTCGTTGTATATACATCTGTGCCACAAAAAAGACGCCCGTCGTTCAGTGCCTGGTGCCCAGTGGCTAGTGCCTGGTTGGGTCGCCGGGCGGCGACCCCATTCTTTTGCCGATAATGATCTATAGTGGAAAAAGAGAACGGGCTGCACACTCCACACTGCACACTGAAAAAGCCGCCCCCCGAGGGCGGCTTTGCTGTCGACTGTCGACTTATTTTTTATGCGGGCACACTTCCATACAGATCCCGCAGACCGCGCCGCGGCCGATGTGCTGGAATTTGCGCTTCATGTATTCGCTGCATTTCTGCGCGTCGAACATCTCTTCGCGCGGGATGCCGGGCGTCCACGCTTTGCCGCTGATCGCGCCGGCGGGACAGGCCTTGACGCAGCGGTCGCAGTTTTTGCAAAGGTCGACCGGCTCGACGTCGGAGACGTCGAACGGCGCGTCGGTGAAGAGCGTCCCGAGGCGCGCGCGCGTGCCGAAGTCCTTATGCAAGAACATCGAGCTTTGGCCGATTGTGCCGAGGCCGGCGAGGACCGCCGCCTTCTTGTGGGAATAGCGGCCCGCGTAGTTCCAGCCGTCCTTGTTGACGCTTTGCGACGCGGCGACGGTGATATAGCGGTAGCCCTTCTTTTGCAAAAAGAGGCCCGCCTTCAAAAGCAGCGCGTCGATGAACGCGTTGACGGAGCGGTAGTGGTTGAAATAGGTGTGCGTCGGCTCCGCGCCGATCTCGTCGACGATCGCGTCCGACAGGTGGACGACGACGCTCACGGCGTTTTTACAATCGCCGAAGTCTCCGTCCGGCGGTGAGGAGAAGCCCACGTCCGACGCGCCCTGCTCGAGTAAGTAGTCTTTGAGTTGCTGTTGGATCTCTGTCATAGCGTTCACCAGTCGAGTAGATTCAGCCCGGTCTCTTCGTCCGTTTTGCGTCCGAGTCTGCCGTCCAGCGGCGTCACGAACAGCTCCGCCGTCGCGCCGACGACCGCTTCTTTGAGATGGCCGCCGAAGGCGCTGCCGCTTTCGTCCGCGAAGGTCGCGTGCAGATGGAGATAGACGTCGCCGTCCTTCTCCGAAACGTTGCCGCACAGGTTCGTCAATTCCAGAAACTGCGGCAGTTGTGTCTCGTGGTACTGCTTTTGCGCCAGGTCGAACATACAGACCGTTGTGCCGCGGACCGCGCCGATGCCGTCGATCTTGCCGGCTAGTACGCCGTACTGCGCGCAGACTTCGCGCAGGCAGGAGACGATCTCTTCGCCGCGGTTGAGCCGGACGGCGATCACGCCGTTCATGTTTTGTGTCAGCATTTTATCACCTCGTTATAATTCAAAGGAAAACAGCTGTCTGAGCAGCGGCAGCTTTTCCGGGTCGCTGCTTTCAAAGCGGATTTCGCCCTCTGCCTCGAGCGGCGCGCGCATCTCCCGCAGATCGAGAACGAGCTTTGCGTATTTCGCGATCCCGACCGCGCCGTCGAAGAAGACGGGTCTGTCGCCGAGGATCGCACGCAGCTCGCGCTTGACGAACGGAAAATGGGTGCAGCCGAGGACGAGACAGTCGATTTTGTCCCTGTCGAGCGGCGCGAAGAGGTCTTCCAGATAGGTGCGCAGCTCCGGCGTGCCCATTTTGTTCTGCTCGACGAGTTCCACCAGCTCCGGCGCGGGGAGCTTGATCAGTTCGCACAGGTCCTCGAAACGCTCAGTCAGCGCGCGGAACTTTTCTTCGCGTAACGTCAGCGGCGTCGCCATCACCACGACCGTCGGGTGGACGCCGGAAAGCGCCGCGGGTTTCAGCGCCGGTTCCAGCCCGAAGATCGGCACGTCCGGGTAGGTTTCGCGCAGCTCCTTCGCCGCCGCGGAGGTCGCGGTGTTGCAGGCGAGGACAATCGCCTTGCAGCCTTCGTCGAGCAGGTGCTCCACGGCTTTGACCGTCAGCGCGCGGATCTCCTCGAGCGGGCGGGTGCCGTAGGGCGCGTTGGCGGAATCGCCGAAGTATAAGAATTGTTCGTTCGGCATCAGCGCCCAAAGCCGTTTGAGCACGCTGATGCCCCCTGCCCCGGAATCGAAGACGCCGATCGGGGCGGTGTTGTGATTGGTCAAAGTTTTCAACTCCTTCACGAATTCAATTCGGAATTCGGAATTCGGAATTCGGAATTGAGGGACGCCACGCTGCGCGTGATGCGTCAAATCAGAGTTTAGATATCGGATGTTAAACGATGGATAGGCGGGAACGATATTCGGTTCACGGAACGGTCAAGCGGATTTCCTTTACGGTGTTTCGGCAGCAAAAGAGGTCAATTCGCGGAAAACGGTTTGGATAGAATTGATCTTACCCGCGACCATAATTCCGATTTCCAAATGCCGAATTCGCTTGACGCTCTGCGTCAAGCTCTGCTCCACTTCACACCTTGCGGTGTATCTTCCAAGATAATTCCACGCGCTTTCAGTTCGTCGCGGATGCGGTCGGCCTCGGCCCAGTTGCGCTCCTTGCGGGCGGCGGTTCTCTGTTCGATCAGCGCTTCGATCTCGCTGTCGAGGTCGTCCTTCTGCTTGCGGTTATAGAGGAGACCCAGCACGCCGACCAGCTCGTCGAACACCGTGATCGCGTAGCTGACGAGCGCCTTGCTGCGCACGCCCTCATTGACGTTCGTGTTCAGGTCGCGCACCAGCTCGAACACCGCGCCGAGCGCGTCGGCAGTGTTGAGGTCGTCCTCCATCGCGTCGATATAGCTTTGCTTGAACGCGTCGATCCGGGCGATCGCCGCTTCGTCGGTGGCGTCCGCGTCATCCTTCGCGTTCTGGAGCGCGAAGTCGAGGTTGTCGCGGCAGGTGTAAAGGCGTTCGAGCGAGGCCTTGCACTGTTCGATCGCGTCATAGCTGTAGTTGATCGGGCTGCGGTACTGGCTGGAGATCATCAGCATGCGGATCGGCTCGTAGCCGAACTGCTGCGCCACGTCGCGCACCGTGAAGAAGTTACCGAGCGATTTACTCATCTTCACCTTATCTACGGTGATAAAGCCGTTGTGCATCCAGTAGCGGGAGAACGGCGCGCCGTTGCAGCATTCGCTCTGGGCGATCTC
>CAMZEG010000021.1 GCA_947305635.1 uncultured Clostridia bacterium | reverse complement strand
CTGATCGCGATCGCGAAAGAGAACGAGATCCCGGATCAGCACGATGTGATGGGCGGCACCACCGGCACGAACGCCGACGATATCCAGCTTTCGCGCGGCGGCATCAAGACCGCGCTGCTGTCGATCCCGCTGCGGTCGATGCATACCGCGGTCGAAGTGATCGATACGGACGATGTCGACAACACGGCGAAGCTGATCGCCTCGTACATTCTTGCAAAGGAGGCGCAGAACGCATGATCAATACCCTGCAAACCCTTTGCCTTTTGAACGGGACTTCCGGCCGAGAAGAGGCCGTCCGCGCCGAAATTCTGCGACGTATTGCGGATAAAGCAGAGGTGACCGTTGATCCGCTCGGCAACGTCCTTGCCTTTGTCAAGGGCGAAAAACGCGCGAAAAAGACGGTCATGCTGACCGCGCACATGGACGAGATCGGTTTCATCATCACCTATATCACGGACGAAGGCTTCCTCAAATTCAGCCCCGTCGGCGGCATCGACGATAAAGTCGTCGCTGGACGGCCCGTGACGGTCGGGGACGCCGCGAGTCCCGGCGTAATCGGTATTCAGGCGATCCACCTGACCGACAAGGCCGACAGCGGCAAAGTGCCGGAGATGAAGAACCTGTATATCGATATCGGCGCCAAGGACAAGGCGCAGGCTGAAGAATATGTTTCGATCGGCGACGCAGCCTATTTCGCGTCCGATTTCAAATATCTCAGCACCCACCGCGTCAAGGCGAAGGCGCTTGACGACCGTTTCGGCTGCACGCTGCTGCTCGACCTCATTGAGCACGGCGTGGAATACGACGCCTGGTTCTGCTTCCTCGTTCAGGAGGAAGTCGGCCTGCGCGGCGCGGGCGTCGCGGCGTTTCAGGTGAAACCCGATTACGCGATCGTGTTTGAAGCGACAACGGCGGCCGACGTTGCCGGCGTCTCGGACGCGGACTGTGTGTGCAGCCTCGGCTGCGGCGCGGTCGTGTCGTTTATGGACCGCCGCACGGTCTACGACCGCGCCCTGTTCCGTCACGCGATGCGTCTCGGCAAGGAAAAGGGGATTCCCGTCCAGACGAAGACAAAGGTCGCCGGCGGCAACGACGCCGGAGAGATCCACCGCGCCAACGGCGGCATCCGCACACTGGCCGTCTCGCTGCCGTGCCGCTATATCCATTCCGCGACCAGTGTCGCCGACACCCGCGATATGACAGCCTGCCGCGATCTTGCGCGCGCGCTGCTCAGCGCTTACGCCGATGATGCGGTTGAGTGAGCCGGCTGACCGCGCGGCACTGACGGCGTTCTGCGGCGAATCGCTGTACGGCGCCTATATCCTGTGCCGCTTTCTGTGCTACGGCAACGACTATCCGTTTGCGCGGTGCTATGTCGACCTTGACGGCGATACCGTTCGTACCGCGCTGTCCGTTTTGGAGGACGCTGCCGTCCTGCTTTCCGGCGACGCGACTGATTTTGAGGAACTCGGCGTTTGTCTGCCGCTCCTCGGCGTGAAAACGCTTCTGGTTGACGAATCCGTTGCAGGAAAGCTGCCGTTTCCGTGTGTGCAGACCAGAACGACGCTGCAATTCGAAGGCGCCGTTCCACCGGCGCAGGCCGCTGACGACGCGCCGCTGTCGGATGTCTACGCGCTGATCGCCGACGCGATTCCTGGGTCGTTTGAGAGCACGAAAGAAGCTTACTTGTCTTTTCTGTCCGATTTTACCTTTCGCCGTAATCGCGGCCGTGCGCGGCTGAAAGCCGTGCTGACGGATGATGCGCTTGCCGCTTGCGCGCTGACGGCGGCGGAAACAGACACGGCCGCCGTGATCAGCGGTGTCGCGTGCGACAAAGCACACCGCGGCAAAGGTTACGGCAAAACGGTCGTGACCGCCACGGTGTCCGCTTTGCAGCAGGAAAACAAAGCGGCGCACGTCATTGCGCTCAATGACAGCGCGGTCGGCTTTTATTGCAGCCTCGGCTTCCGGATAACCGGCAAGGCGGCGTGGCTGGATCTTTCATAAACGAGGAACAACTATGTTTGATTTTGACCAATCCCTGCTTGTGCTGTCCCGCTCCGCGCTGGAACGGGTGCAGCCGCAGTTTCAGACGATCGACGCGCTGACAGAGTTCAATCAGCAAAAGATGCTTGGCGCGTTTGTCAAAAATAAAGTGAGCGAAGCGATGTTTGCGCCGACGACCGGTTACGCGCACAGCGACTGGGGCCGCGAGACGCTTGAACGCGTTTTTGCCGACGCGATGGACGCGGAAGACGCCCTGGTGCGCCACCATTTTTCCTGCGGCACCCATACGCTCGCTGTCGCGCTGTTCGGCGTGCTGCGCCCGGGCGACACGATGCTCTGTGTTTCAGGCACGCCGTACGATACGATCCGTCCCGTGATCGGCATCACCGAAGAGGCGCCCGACGCCGGGTCGCTGAAAGATTTCGGGATCCGCTATGACGAAGTGGAGCTGACGCCGGACGGAAAGCTGGACTTTCCCGCAATCGAAGCGAAGATCCGCGCCTTGCAGCCGAAGATGGTCTATCTCCAGCGCTCGCGCGGCTACAGTCTGCGCGACACGATCTCGGTTGATGAGATCGCCCGGATCGTTACGATTACGAAAGCAAACAGCGACGCGATCGTCATGGTGGATAACTGCTACGGCGAATTCACCGAAACGAAGGAACCGACCTCCGTCGGCGCCGACCTGATCGCCGGGTCGATGATCAAGAATCCCGGCGGCGGAATCGCCAAAACCGGAGGATATATCGCCGGACGCGCAGATCTCGTTGAAAAATGCGCCAACCGGCTTTCCACGCCCGGTCTCGGCAAAGAGATCGGCGCGACGCTCGGCAACACGAGAGACCTGTTTATGGGCCTGTTTCAATCGCCGCACATCGTCGGCGAAGCGCTGAAAACGGCGTGTTTCACCGCCGCGCTGTTTGAACAGCTCGGTTTCAGAACAACGCCGCGCAGCGACGAGACGCGGCACGACATCATTCAGGCCGTCTGTCTCGGCAACAGGGAAAACCTGATCGCGTTCTGCCGCGGGCTGCAAAAGTGCTCCGCGATTGATTCCGCCGTTGTGCCGGAACCGTCCGCGATGCCCGGCTACGACTGCGACGTGATCATGGCGGGCGGGTCGTTCACCAACGGTTCCACGATCGAGCTTTCCGCGGACGCGCCGCTCAGGGAGCCGTACGCCGTCTGGTTCCAGGGTTCTTTGAACTTCCATTCCGCAAAACCCGCCGTGCTGTCCGCCGCGCAGGCGGTACTCGACGCGATTAAACTGAAAGAAGGCTGACCGTATGCCGTTTACGGGCTTTGACCGTGACACCTTTTTCCTCTTGGCGGAGAACAAATTCAACGACAGCAAACCGTACTACGAATCCGTCAAACAACAGATCAAACAAAAGGCGATCGAACCGATGCGCGAGATCTGCTTCGATCTGTCCGATCAGCTCTTTGCGCTCGACGAACAGATGAATCTTGCGCCCGTCAAAATGGTCTCCCGCGTGCGCCGCGACACCAGACGGGCCAAAAACAAGGACATGTACCGCGACAACATCTGGGCGATGTTCATGCGGCATAAATACGAATGGCATTACCAGCCCTGCATGTGGTTCGAGATCGCGCCGGGCGGCTATTCGATGGGCATCGGGATCTTTGAGACCGACGCGTTCTATCTCGAACATTTCCGCGCGCAGATGCGCAGACAGCCAGAACGGTTCCGCGATGCGGTGAACGTGACGCTTTCCGTCGGCGCGGTCGAAAGCATTGAGCGCTACGCGAAGGACAAGCCGGGCGAAATCCCGCGCGACCTGCGACCTTTTTATCAGGCGAAAAACCTCTATTTCATCCGTTACTGCACCGATTTGGAGCCGCTCTTCAACGGCAGCGTTTTGCAGGAATTGCAGACGGCGTTCGCGGCGTTCGGGCCGATGTACCGCTTTTTGCTCGACGTGATGGAAACCGCAAATGCAGAAAAGGGGAAAGATTATGGCGACAGAATATAAAAAGCTGAAAAGCGGCACGGATATCCGCGGCGTCGCGGTGGAAACCGCCGGCTCGCCCGTGCAGCTGACGGACGAGACCGTTTATGTGCTGACCTGCGGTTTTGCGCGGTTTCTGCAGCAAAAAGGCGTAGCATCTCAAAGTCGGATCGCCGTCGGCCACGATTCACGGATCTCCGCCGAGCGCATCAAGGCGCAGGTCGTCCGCGCGCTGTGCGACTGCGGCTATACCGCCGTGGACTGCGGCTTTGCTTCGACCCCCGCGATGTTCATGACGACCGTTGATTTCGATTGCAGCGGCGCCGTGCAGATCACGGCGAGCCACCATCCTTATGACCGCAACGGTCTGAAATTCTTTACGAAGGACGGCGGCGTCGACAGCAGCGATCTGGACGCGATCATCGACTTTGCAGCCGACGGCGCGTTGACGCCGGAACAAGTGGGCAGCGTGGAACCTGCGGACTATATGCCGATCTACGCGAAACGGCTGCGCGACATGATACGCCGCGAAGTCAACGCGCAGGATTACGACCACCCGCTCAAGGGCTATCATATCATCGTGGACGCGGGCAACGGTGTCGGCGGCTTTTACGCGACCGATGTGCTTGCGCCGCTCGGCGCCGACGTCACCGGCAGCCAGTTCCTTGAGCCGGACGGCATGTTCCCCAACCACGCGCCGAACCCGGAAAACGCCGAAGCGATGGCGTCCGTCAGCGCCGCGACCGTAAAGGCGGGCGCCGACCTCGGCATCATCTTTGACACCGACGTCGACCGCGCGAGCTGCGTTGACAAACACGGCAAGGAGATCAACCGCAACCGTCTCGTTGCGCTCGCGTCCCTGATCGCGCTTGAAGGCAACGAGGGCGGCACGATCGTCACCGATTCTGTGACGTCGACCGGTCTCACCGCATTCATCAACGAAACGCTCGGCGGCAAACACTACCGCTATATGCGCGGTTACCGCAACGTGATCAACAAGCAGCTGGAACTCAACGCGAAGGGCGTCAACTGTCCGCTCGCGATCGAAACGTCCGGTCACGCCGCGTTCCGCGAGAACTATCATCTCGACGACGGCGCCTACCTGATGACGAAGATTGTTATCAAGCTGTCTCAAATGGGACAGGAAGGCAAGGAACTCGACGCGCTGATTGCCGATCTGCACGATCCGCTCGAAGCAAAGGAGATTCGCCTGAAGATCGGCTGCGAGGATTTCAAGGCCTACGGCAAAACCATCATCGCTTCGCTGCAGTTCGCCGCAATGGGCAATTCCGGCTGGCGTGTGGCGGACGACAACCGCGAGGGCATCCGCATCTTCTTTGACGATCCCGCGCTGAACGGATGGTTCCTGCTGCGGCTGAGCGTGCACGATCCGATCATCCCGATCAATATCGAAAGCGACACGCCCGGCGGCACAAAGAAGATCGCGGCAACGCTCTTGTGCTTTTTGACGTCGTTCGGCTGTCTCGACCTTGCGCCGCTGCGCGCGTATTTACAGTAAGTTTCAGGTAATTGCGATAGAATCGATTCGAATTGCAACAAGGAGGGAATTCCCATGTCCGAACAAAACGCCGCTTGCCCGCTGCATAAGACCTCCGTCGGCGGTCAGGCTTTGATCGAAGGCATCATGATGCAGGGCCCGAAGGGCGCCGCCGTTGCGGTGCGCGTGCCCGACGGCTCGATTGAAACGATCATGAAGCAGCCGAAGCATATCCGTGACAAGGTAAAGCCGCTCGGCTGGCCCGTGATACGCGGCTGCGTCAACTTTGTGGAGTCCATGATCTTCGGCTATCAGTGTCTCATGCTCTCCGCGGAAAAGTCCGGTCTGGAAGACGTGGAGAACGCCGAAGAGAACCAGAGCAAGCTCGACAAATGGCTGAGTGAGCATCTCAGCAAGGGCGTCATGTCCGCGCTCGCGGGCGTCGCCTCGGTGCTGGGCGTCGTGCTCGCGTTCGCGCTGTTCTTCTATCTGCCGACGATCATCACCAACTTTTTCAATAAGCTCTGTGACGGCGCGCTGACGAACTTCCGCGCGCTCATTGAAGGCGTGCTGCGCATGCTGATTTTTGTCGGCTATATCGCCGCGGTGTCTTTGATGAAGGACATCCGCCGCACGTTCATGTACCACGGCGCGGAGCATAAAACGATCTTCTGCTATGAGCACGGGCTGGATCTGACGGTGGAAAACGTCAAAAAGCAGTCACGCTTCCATCCGCGCTGCGGCACGAGCTTTCTGTTCGTGATCATTATCATCAGTGTCCTGATCTCGTCGATTATCTCCGTCGCGTTCCCCGCGCTGCGCAACAGCACGCCGGTCTGGATGCTGATGAAGCTGCTGATCCTCCCGCTTGTGATGGGCTTCGGCTATGAGTTTATCAAATACGCGGGCCGGCACGAGAATCTCTTTGTCAAGATTCTCTCCGCGCCCGGACTGTGGATGCAGCGCCTGACGACCAAGGAGCCGGACGACGATATGATCGAAGTCGCGATCGCCGCGTTTTCTGCCGTGATCACCGACAATCCGCAGGACGACGCGATATGACGCTGCACGATCTGCAGGCAAAGCTGACCGCCGATTTGCAGGCGGCCGGTGTAACGGACGCCGCGTTCGAAGCGAAGCAGCTGCTGTATGCCGTGTTCGATCTGGACGCAACGTCATTTCTGCTGTCGCGCTTTTGCGACGCAGATGAAACAAAAGCTGCACAGGCGCTGTCGCTTGCTAAGCGTCGCGCAGCAGGGGAGCCGCTGCAGTATCTGCTCGGTTGCTGGTCGTTTCTGGACGAAGTCTTTTCCGTCGGCCCCGGCGTGCTGATTCCGCGTCCGGAGACCGAAGCGCTCACGCTGCAGTGCGAAGCGTTTTTGAAGGAGATTAAAGCGCCCGTCGTCTATGACCTTTGCGCCGGATCCGGCTGTATCGGCTTAACGCTGCAAAAACACTGCCCAGACGCCCGCGTCTGGCTGATAGAGCAATCTGACGACGCGCTGCGCTATCTGCGCGAAAACGCGGCAAAACTGGCCGATCCGGCGCGTACCGCGATCATACAAGGCGATGTGCTGCATGGCGCGGAAGCGTTTGCGTCATTGCCGAAAGCCGACCTGATCGTCAGCAATCCGCCTTATATCCCCACTGAGGAACTGCCGGGTCTGCAGCGCGAAGTGCAGCGGGAACCGCACATGGCGCTTGACGGCGGCGCGGACGGACTGCTGTTTTACCGCTGCTTTGCCGATTTGTGGCGTTCCGCGCTCAAAGAGGACGGCGTTTTCGCGTTCGAATGCGGCGAAGGGCAGGGGGAAGAAATCGCCTCGCTGTTTGCGGCGTACGGAATGAAAGCCGAAGTTCAATTGGATTTACAGGGTTTGGACCGCTTTGTGTATGTATCGCAAGGCAGAAAGGAGAACGCATGATATTTGATCTGTTCCGCGGCGGCTTCTCGATTGAGATCGTCATCAAGCTTTGCGCGCGCTTGTTTGTGCTGTTCTGTGTGCTGCCGGTCCATGAATTCGCCCATGCGCTGATCGCCACGAAGCTCGGCGATCAGACCGCAAAGCTGTCCGGCCGATTGACGATGAACCCGCTGGCGCACCTCGATCTGATGGGTACGCTGATGATCCTGCTGGTCGGGTTCGGCTATGCGAAGCCCGTTCCGGTCAATCCGCGCAACTTCAAAAACCGCAAGGGCGGCATGGCGCTGACTGCTGCCGCCGGTCCGGTTTCCAATCTGCTGATGGCCGTGCTGTACATGTTCGTCTACGTTTTGATCATCGTCAAGGTGAAGCCGGAATCCGGCTCGGTTGCGTATTATCTGATGCTGTTTTGCAACGTCGTCGCCCAGATCAATGTCGCGCTCGCGGTGTTCAATCTGATCCCGGTGCCGCCGCTGGACGGCTCGCGGATTCTCGCGATCGTGCTGCCGGACAAGGCGTATTTCAAAATGCTGCAATACGAACGCTATATCGTCCTCGGCGTCTTCGCGCTGCTGCTGTTCGGCGTGCTGGACCGTCCGCTGGATCTTTTGACCAATCTTGTGACGAACGGAATCCTGCGCCTGGTCGCGATGCCGTTCGGCCTGTCCTGATGAAAAGGGGAGCACATGGAAAAAATCCAATATAAACTCGAAGTTTTTGAAGGGCCGATGGATCTGCTGCTGCATCTGATCTCGGTTCACAAACTGAATATCTACGACATCCCGATCTTTACGCTTGTCGAACAGTATACCGACTATGTGCGGCAAATGCAGGAAGCGGATATGGACGTCGCGAGCGAATTCATCGAGATGGCGGCGCGGCTGATTTATATCAAAACGGTGTCGCTGCTGCCGGTCTATGAGGAAGCGAAACAGCTCAAGGAAGAGCTGACCGGAGAGCTGCTCGAATACCGCGACTGCAAGCTGATGGCGCAAAAGCTCTCGCAGACCGCGAACGGCTTCGACTATTTCTGCCGGACGCCGATGGAGCTGCCGGTCGACCACACCTACCGGCGCGTCCATGAGGGCTCGGAACTGCTCGAATCCTATATCAACGCGATCGGGCGCGGCAAGCGCAAGCTCCCGCCGCCGATCGAAGCGTTCCAGGTCATCGTATCCAAAAAGATCGTGTCCGTCTCGTCGCGGATCGTTTCGATCTACCGCAAGCTGCTCAAAACGGGCAAAGCGAAGTTCGAAGCGTTCTTTGAGGGCGCGACGTCGCGCTCACAGCTGGTCGCGACGTTCCTTGCGTTGTTGGAACTGATGAAGGCGAACCGCGTCACGGTCGACGACAACGAGGTCGTCACGCTCAACCGCAGAAAGAGGGAGAAAGATGAAGCTTAAACAGATGGAAAGCACGCTCGAAGCCGTGCTGTTCGCGGTCGGCGAACCGATTGAGGTGCAGCGTCTTGCGCTCGCGCTGGAATGGGACGAGCTGATCGTCTCGCAGCTGCTGGACCGCCTGCAGGAAAAATATGACGAAACCGACGCCGGCGTGTGTCTGCTGCGGCTGGAAGACCGCGTGCAGATCTGCAGCCGCAAGGAGTACGCGGAAGAGATCCGCAAGGTGCTGGAGGTCAAGCGCAACGCGCCGCTTTCCCAGGCCGCGTTTGAGGTGCTCGCGATCATCGCCTATAACCAGCCGGTCACAAAATCGTTCATCGAACAGATCCGCGGCGTGGACTGCTCCGCGGTGCTTTCGAGCCTGCTGCAAAAGTCGCTGATCGAAGAGCGCGGCCGTCTGGATCTGCCCGGCCGTCCGCTGATCTACGGCACGACGCCCGATTTTCTGCGCGTGTTCTGTATCTCTTCGCTGAGCGAACTGCCGTCTTTGCCGGAGCATCCGGAAAAAGAAGCTGAAAAAGAGAGCGGACTGATTCCGGAAGACGAAAAAAATGACGACGAAAACGCAACGGATTTTACAAGAACGGTTGACGAAAACTGATTTTTATTGTAACATATAAAGAGAATTTTGAATCAGGAGAAAGGCGGGTGATCCGGTGACAGGCTTTCAGATATTCCTTTGCGTGCTCGGCGGCCTGATCTTGCTGATCTGGACGATCCTTTCCATCCCGGTTCACGTCTCGTTTTCCTATCAGGATAAGCTATATTTAACAGTTCGTTACCTCTTTGTGAAAATCGGCATTCTCCCGCTGAAGGAGAAGAAAGAGAAGAAGCCGAAAAAGGAGAAAAAACCGAAGAAAGAAAAGCCGAAAAAAGAAGCGCCCGCCGAAGAAGAGCAGCAGCCGAAGCAGAAAAAGCCGAACCCCATTCTCGATATGGTCAAGGCAAACGGTTTTGACGGCATGGTGGACGTGCTGCGGTCGCTCGGCCACGTCTTTTCGCTTTACGGCGGCAAGCTGCTGAAAAGCGTCGTGTTCGACGAGATCGATATCTATATGGTCGTCGGCAAGGGCGACGCCGCGGAAACGGCAATCTCTTACGGCAAAATGTGTCAGAAGGTATATCCGTTGGTCGGCTTCCTTTGCTCGAACAACGTGGTACATAAATACGACGTTTCGGTGGAACCCGATTTCCTTGCGAACAGCAGCAAGGGCGAAGTCTTCATCGACTTCCATCTTGTAATCCGCAAGGTGGTCAACGCGACGGTCGGCATGGCGGTGCGTCTTGTCTTCAAAGTGCTTTTGAAATTCCTCAAAGGCGCGAAGAAAAAGAAAACCGACGAACCCGCCGCCCCGGTCCGTCCGGCTGAAACGGCCGCTCAAATTGGAGAATGAAAGAAAGGATGATAGATATGTCAGAAAAATCAGCAGGCGCGATCCTCAGCGCAACGATCGAAAAGATCCGTGATCTTGTTGATACCAGCACGATCATCGGCGAACCGATCAACGCCGAGGGGAATGTCACCATCATTCCGGTCTCGAAAGTCACCTACGGCTTCGCTTCGGGCGGCGCGGATTTCCCGTCGAAGAACCCGAAGGATCTGTTCGGCGGCGGCGGCGGCGCGGGCGTGACGATCACCCCGGTCGCGTTCCTGATCATCAGCGACGGCGAAGTGACGCTCAAACATATCACCGCCTATGACAATGCCGCGGAGCGTGTGGTCAACCTTGTGCCCGAAATGTTCGATAAGGTCACGAGCTTTGTCAACAAGACGAAGAAGGATACCGCGAAGAAAGAGTTGCCGGAAGACGCGCAGTAACAACGAAAAAAAGACAACCGCCTGTTTTTGCAGGTGGTTGCCTTGCTATGTTTTTGGGAGATTGTTATGGCAGACAATTTGATTCGACTGCAAAAATATCTGGCGGATTGCGGCGTCGCGTCAAGACGGAAGAGCGAGGAACTGATCGAGCAGGGGAAGGTCCGGGTGAACGGCAAAGTTGCCGCGATCGGCGACAAGATCGACCCGAAGCACGATTCGATCACGGTTTCCGGCAAAAAGATCGTGCGGCAGAAGACGCACACCTATATCATGCTGAATAAGCCCCGCGGCTTTATCACGACGATGAACGACGAGATGGACCGCAAGTGCGTGGCGCAGCTTGTAAAGGATGTGCCCGCGCGCGTTTATCCCGTCGGACGGCTGGACCGCTAATCGGAGGGTCTGCTGCTGTTTACGAACGACGGCGCGTTTGCCAACGCGATGACGCACCCCTCCAGGCATGTGCCGAAGACCTACCGCGTCACGGTGCGCCCGGACGTCACGCAGGAACAGTTGACGGCGATCACGCAGGGCATCATCATCGACGACGGCGTCACGGCGCCCGCGGAAGTGCGCGTTGTGACAAAGGAAGAAAACCGCGTCGTGCTCGAAATCGTCCTCTATGAGGGCCGCAACCGGCAGATCCGCAAGATGTGCGAAGCGCTCGGCCTTGAGGTCGCCCGATTGCGCCGGATCGCGATCGGCACCGTCAAACTCGGTATGCTCAAGCAGGGCGACTGGCGCGATCTGAGCGAAGACGAGGTCCGCCGCCTGCAGCTTGCCGCCGGTATGATCCGCGAAAAGAAGACAAGGAGCCGCTGAGCCATGCTTTTTTTTGAACCGACTGTTTTGAACGCCGATGATTGCACCGTGCGCTTTACCGCGAAAGACGGCGACGCTGCCCTCGGGTTTTGCGATCTGCTGCTGCAAAACAATGAGGCGGATATCGTCGCCTGTAAACGTATTGACAGTGACCCGGAAATTGCGGAGGGTCTTTTTCGCGCGGCGCTCAATTTCGCGGCGAACCGCGGCTGTTATATCGCCGTCTGCTCCGCAAGCGGCGCGGACGATGTGCGCGATCTGCTCGGCTTTGAGCAAAGGGACGGACGCTGGCAAAACGACATCCCGTCGCTGCTGACAGGGCGCTGCCATAAGAATTGACAAACCTGAAAAAATGAGTATAATCTTTTCTATATACAGGGATAACCCGGAGGATTACGAATGATCAGAAGTATGACCGGCTTCGGCCGCGCGCAGGATGTCATCGACGGGATGAGCATCAGCGTGGAGCTGAAAAGCGTCAATCACCGCTATTTTGAATTCAGTTCGCGTACGCCGCGCACGTTCGGTTTTCTGGACGAAAAGCTGAAGCACTATTTTCAGCAGTTCATCTCCCGCGGCAAAACCGAATGCTATGTTTCTATTGAGACGCTCGACACGCAGGACTGCACCGTTGAAATCAACCATTCGCTCGCGGGCGGCTATATCAAGGCGTTTGAGGAACTCAGCGAACGCTACGGCCTTGAGAACGACATGACGGTCGCGTCCTTTGCGCGCTATTACGATATCTTTTCGATCCGCAAGGAGGAAGCCGACGAGGAACGCGTCTGGAACGCCGTGCAGACGGTTGCCGAAAAGGCGCTGCAATCGTTCCTTTCGATGCGTGAGCGCGAAGGCGAAAAGCTCAGAGCGGACATTCTTTCCCGCTGCGATCTGATTCTGGAGCATGTCGCGTTTATTGAAGAACGCTCCCCGCAGACCGTGCGCGAATATAACGACAAGCTGCTGGAACGCATGAAGACCGTGCTCGAAGACGTGCATGTCGACGAACAGCGCCTTTTGACCGAAGCGGCGATCTATGCCGACAAAATCGCGGTCGCGGAAGAGACTGTCCGCCTGCGCAGCCACATCGATCAGATGCGCGCGTTCATGGATGCGAAGCAGGCCATCGGCCGCAAGATGGATTTCCTCGTGCAGGAGTTCAACCGTGAGGCGAACACGATCGGCTCCAAAGCGCAGGACGTCGCCATCGCGAAGCACGTGATCGAGATCAAGGCAGAGATCGAAAAGATCCGCGAACAGGTACAGAACGTAGAATAAAGCGGAGGCTTTCGGTATGAAACTGGTGAATATCGGATTTGGTAATATGATCAACGCGTCGCGCCTTGTCGCCGTTGTCAGCCCGGATTCCGCCCCGGTCAAGCGCCTAATTCAGGAGAGCCGGGACCGCGGGATGCTGATCAACGCGACGCAGGGCAGACGCACCCGCGCCGTGATCATCATGGACAGCGATCATGTGATCTTATCCTATCTGCAATCGGAAACCGTGGCGAACCGCCTCGGTGCAGAAACCGTTATCGCCGGCTGGGAGGAGGATGCCGATGCGTAAAGAAGGACTGCTGATCGTCCTGTCCGGCCCCTCGGGCTGCGGCAAGGATACGATCATCTCGGACGTGCTGAACCGTCTCGGCGACGACGGCTATCTGTCAGTATCCATGACGACAAGACCCCGCCGCGGATCCGAAATCGATGGCGTGGACTACTACTTCGTCACGCCGGAACAGTTCCGCGAGAATGTGGAAAACGACCTGATGCTGGAATACGCGCAGTACGGCGCGAACTTTTACGGCACGCCGGTCGGCCCAGTAAAACATCTGCTGGCGCAGGGGAAGATCGTGATCTTGAATATCGAGGTGCAGGGCGGCAAAAACGTCCGCCGCTTGATGCCGGAAGCGATCGAAATCTTTGTCGCTCCGCCGTCGCTGCAGGAGCTGGAACGCAGACTCATCAAGCGCGGCACCGAGACGCGCGACGCGATCGACCGGCGGCTGCTGATTGCGCAGGCCGAACTGCGCTGCGCCGCGGATTACGATTTTATCGTTGTTAACGATGTGCTGGAAGACGCCGTGGAGGACGTGCTCGCCATTATCCGCGCTTCCGGTTTGAAAAAAGAAAACGCAATTCATAGAATAAGTGAGGTAATGAATCATGCTGAATCCTGATCTGAGAGATCTGCTCAAGAATAACGTCAGCCGTTATTCGCTGGTATCCGCCGTCGCGAAGCGCGCGCGTTATATCACGGAAGACCCCGAACTCAGCGAAAAGTGCGGCACCGACAAACCGGTGACCTACGCGCTGGAAGAATTCTTCTCCGGCGATCTGAAGATCCGCGAACCGGAAGAGATCCGCGATATCTGAAAACTGACTAAAAATGTAAGGTGTGAAATGATATGGAACAGAGCCTGGCCCTTGTAGCGGTAGAGCATGTTGCATATCATTTTGACATTTTATACGGCTATACCGTTCCCAAAACGACCGATATCGGCCTGCGTCCCGGGATGCGCGTGACGGTGCCCCTCGGCGGCGGAAAACGGCAGGGCATTGTTTTTGAACTGACCGCGCCGCAGCAGGACCGCGCCTATAAACCGATTCTGACGGTGCTGGACCGCGAGCCGATCTTCACAGAGGAGATGCTTGCGCTGGCCCGGTTTCTAAAGGACCGGACGTTCTGCACTTACTTTGAGGCTGCGCGCGCACAGCTGCCGACGGGACTGCATCTGAAAACAACGGCAACCTACCTCGCGCTGCAGACGGACAAAAACCACCGTCTGACCGCCGAGGAGAAGATCGTTTACGCCTATCTCCTTGACCGGGGCGTCTATCTTTCCAAAAAAGAGATTCTATCAGCCTGCGGTTTGCCGGAGCAATGCGAAGCCGTTGAAAAGCTGCTTTCCAAGGGACTGCTGCAGCGCGGTGTCGCCTCCGCAAAGCGGCTCGGCGATATCAGCATCCGCTCGGCGCGGCTGACCGACACAATTGTGACGGCGGACGATCTGCCCGCTGATCTGACGGACAAGCAGCGGCATGTGGCCGAAGTGCTGCTTGACGTCGGCGCCGCGAGCGTCAAGGAGCTTTGCTATTTCACAGGCGTGACCAACGTCGTGATCACGAACCTCGTCAAGCGCGGGGTCGTGGAGCTTTACGATGCGGACTGCTACCGGATCCCGAAACCGCTGACTGTCAGCGCGCACGCCTCGCGTGAAATTGCGCTGACCGACGAGCAGCAAAAAGCCTTCGACGGCTTGCTTGCGCAGTACCGGAACGGCGGCGGGGTCTCGCTGCTGTACGGCATCACCGGCAGCGGCAAGACAAGCGTCTTTCTGCGACTGATCGACGACGTGCTGCAGGACGGCAGGCAGGTGATCGTCATGGTTCCGGAGATCGCGCTGACGCCGCAGATGATGGCGATCTTCAAAGGCCGCTACGGCGACCGCGTCGCCATCTTCCATTCCGCGCTTTCCGCCGGGGAGCGCAAGGACGAATACCGCCGCGTGCAGGACGGCCTCGTGCAAATCGCGCTCGGCACGCGTTCCGCCGTCTTCGCGCCGTTTCAAAACCTCGGCCTGATCGTCATGGACGAGGAGCAGGAACACACCTATAAATCCGAATCCTCGCCGCGCTATCATGCCCGCGACGTCGCAAAATGGCGCGTCAAACGCCACGGAGCGCTGCTGCTCTTATCATCCGCCACCCCGAGTCTGGAAAGCTACGCGAAGGCAAAAAACGGCGTTTACCACCTCGAAACGCTTTCTGAACGCTACGGCGACGCCGTTTTGCCGCAGGTGACGGTCATCGACATGAAGCTCGAACGTCAGCGCGGCAACAAGCATACGGTTTCGCTGGAGCTGGAACGTCTGCTGCGCGAGAATCTGGAAAGCGGCAGACAGTCCATTTTGCTGATGAACCGCCGCGGCTACAACACGTTTGTCGCGTGCGATCATTGCGGCGAAGTCATTACCTGCCCGTCGTGCTCGATCTCGCTGACATTTCACGCGGCGAACGGACGGCTGATGTGCCACTACTGCGGCTATTCGCAGCCGTTTACTTCTCAGTGTTCCCACTGCGGCAAACCGAAACTGCGCTACGCCGGAACCGGCACGCAGAAGATTGAAGAAGATCTGAACCGCCTGTTTCCCGAAGCGCGGGTGCTGCGGCTCGACGCGGACTCCACGATGACGCGGCAGTCGTTTGAAAAGAGTATGCTCGCGTTCGGCAAAGGCGAATACGATATCATGCTCGGTACACAGATGGTCGCGAAGGGCCTCAACTTTGAAAACGTCACGCTCGTCGGCGTTTTGAACGCGGATCTGTCGCTGTATAACGACGACTATCGCAGCGAGGAGCGCACCTTCGATCTGCTCACGCAGGTGGTCGGCCGCGCCGGCCGCGGCGGCGAAGCGGGCCGCGCCGTCATTCAGACGCTGAACCCGGAAAACGGCGTGATCCGCCTCTCGCAGGCGCAGGACTACGAGGCGTTTTTCCAAAACGAGATCTCGATCCGCAAGGCGATGACCTATCCGCCGTACTGCGATATCTGCACGCTGAACTGCATCAGCGAAAACGAAGCCCTCGCGCTGCAGAGCGCACAGCAGCTGCTTCAGGAACTGCGGCAGACGGCGCAAACGGAGTACCCTTCGCTGCAGCTGATCGTCCTGCCTGTGATGCCGCCGCGCATCGCGAAGATGAACCAGAAATACCGTTACCGGATCATCATTAAATGCAAGAATTCCAAATCGTTCCGCGCGATGATCGCGTCCTTGCTTGTGCGTTTCCAGACGCTGCCGCAGTACCGCGAGGTGACCTTTGTCGCGGACATGAACCCCGAAACTTTAATATGATTTAATGGAGCAATACTATCATGGCACTCAGAATCATTCGAACCGAAGAAGACCCCATCCTGCGCAAGCGCAGCCGCCCCGTCACGAAGTTTGACGAAAAGCTCGGGCAGATCCTCGACGATATGCGCGAGACGATGGCGAAGGCGAACGGCGCCGGACTTGCCGCTGTACAGGTTGGCATGCTGCGCCGGATCATCGTCGTGGACGCCGGCGACGGCGTGGTCGAGCTCGTCAACCCCGAAATCGTGGAAGCTGACGGCGAACAGGAAGGGGAGGAAGGCTGCCTTTCTCTGCCAAACAAGTGGGCGATCGTCAAGCGGCCGAACCATGTCAAGGTCCGCGCCCAGACGAGAACCGGCGCGTGGCGTATGTTTGAGGGCGAAGGCCTGAAAGCGCGCGCGTTCTGCCATGAGATCGACCATCTTGACGGCTGTCTGTTTGTCGACCGGATGGAAAAGATGCTGACGGAAGAGGAAGTGCGCCGATTGCAAAACGAACGGCTGCGCACAGCGGAGGACGACGTATGAGAATTGCCTTTATGGGAACGCCGGATTTTTCCGTTCCTTGTCTGCGCGTGCTGATCGAGCACGGCTACGACGTGGTCGGCGTGTTCTGTCAGCCTGATAAACCCGTCGGCCGCAAGCAGATTCTGACGCCGCCGCCCGTCAAGGAGCTGGCGCTGCAATACGGTATCCGTGTGCTGCAGCCGACAACGCTGCGAGGCGGCGCGGGTCTTGCGCTGCTGCAAGAACTGGAACCGGAGCTTGTGATCGTCGTCGCGTACGGCAAGATTTTGCCGCAGGACTTTTTGTCCTATCCGAAATACGGCTGCGTCAACGTCCACGCGTCGCTGCTGCCGAAATATCGCGGCGCTTCACCGATCCACTGGGCGATCCTCAACGGCGACAGCGAAACGGGAGTCACGACAATACAGATGGATGCCGGGATGGATACCGGCGATATCCTGCGTGTCGCGAAGGTGCCGATCTCCCCGGACGATACCGCGGAAAGCCTTTTTGAAACGCTGTCCGTTCTCGGCGCCGAAACGATGCTCGCCACGATCGACGATATCGAGCACGGCCGCGCGAATCCGACACCGCAGGATCACACCCGGGCGACAACGGTCGGCCTACTGACCAAGCAGCTCGGCGACATCGACTGGACGAAATCCGCGCTGCAGATTCACAATCAGATTCGCGGTCTTTACAGCTGGCCGGGCGCATATACCTTTTTGGACGGTATGATGCTGAAGATCCACAAAGCGTCTTTGACGAACGTCACGAGCGCGAAAGCGCCGGGCACGGTTGTGCAGTCGAAAGACAGTTTGCTCGTCTGCTGTGGCGACGGACGCTGTATTGCGTTAACCGAAGTGCAGCTTGTCGGGAAAAAGCGCATGGCTGCCGCCGATTTTCTGCGCGGTCACGCAGTCCCCGTCGGTACGATTCTCACTTCCGCCGAAAAGGAGGCGTAATCATGGTCTGGTACGATTATTATTACTTCATTCTCGTCATTCCGGCGCTGCTTGTATCCCTTTGGGCGCAGCTGCGCGTGAAGACGACCTATTCCAAAATGTCGCGCGTGATGAATTCACGCGGACTGACCGGCGCCGAAGCCGCGCAGAACGTCCTGAGGTTTTACGGCATCACGGACGTCCGTCTGGAGCAGGTCTCCGGTACGCTGACGGATCATTACGATCCGAAGGAAAAAGTGATCCGCCTTTCGCAGGGTGTCTACGGCGCCTCGACGATCGCCGCCGTTGGAATCGCCTGTCACGAGGCCGGCCACGCCGCGCAGCACGCGCAGGCGTATAAGCCGATTGCCGTGCGCAACGCGCTGGTTCCTGTCGCCAATATCGGTTCCGCGTCCGGCCTTTGGATCGCGCTGCTCGGTCTTGCGATGAACTGGACGATTGTCATTCAGATCGGCATCATTCTTTACGCGTTTGTCGCGCTGTTCCAGCTTGTGACGCTGCCGGTCGAATTCAACGCGAGTTCCCGCGCGCTGAAGGTGATCGACGAAACCGCCATGCTGCAGGGCGAAGAATACAAGGGCGCCAAAAAGGTGCTTTCCGCCGCCGCGATGACTTATGTCGCCGCGCTGCTCGTTTCCGTCATGTCGCTGCTGCGCGTGATTCTGCGCGCCAGGGGCAGAGGCAGCCGCTGAGATGGCGCCCACCCCGAGAAGCGTCGCCTACAGTCTGCTGCTGCAGCTGCAGAAAAACGGCGGC
>CAMZEG010000020.1 GCA_947305635.1 uncultured Clostridia bacterium | reverse complement strand
CTCCCCGTTCCGCGTGCCCATCGCCCGTCTGGCTGCCGCCCAGGCTGCGATCAGCGAAGCGAAATAAGCAACCAACCAAAACGAAACAAAGCTCCGCCGGATTTCCGGCGGAGTTTTTGCATGGGAGGGAAGATCGCGTTTTATGCGCGGCAGGTCGTGCTGTGCGATCAAAAAAAGTTTTTTTCAAAAAGGTATTGACTCTCACGTAACGTCAGGGTGTATACTCAATCCTGTGAGGTGATACACTTGAATATGCAGATTAAGGAGTTTGCGGACGCGACGGGTGTCAGCGTGCGTACCCTGCATTACTACGATGAAATCGGACTGCTGAAACCTGCTTATGTGGACGAGGCGACCGGTTACCGCTATTACGACGAAAGCGCTTTGCTTCGTATGCAGGAGATTCTGTTTTACCGGGAACTCGATTTTCCTCTGAAGAGTATTGGAGAGATTTTGTCCTCGCCGCATTATGACAGAACGGCAGCGCTGAAAGAGCAAAAGAATCTGCTCATCCTCAAAAAAGACCGATTGGAACGCCTGATTTCCGCCATTGACGGCGCCGTGAAAGGAGAGAACGTGATGACCGCATTTGACAACAGTGAGTTTGAAAAGACGAGGGCCGAAGCGAAAGCCAGATGGGGCGACACGGCCGCTTACAAAGAGTTTGAAGTGAAGGCCGGCGATTATACCGAACAGGACCAAAACGACCTTGCCGCGGGGATGGACCGGATCATGGCAGCGTTCGCCGCGTGCAAGAAAAACGGAGAATCTGCCGCCTCCGCCGGGGCGCAGGCGCTGGTGCGGCGGCTGCAAAGCTACATCACCGCGCACTGCTACACCTGCACCGATCAGATCCTTGTCGGGCTGGGGCAGATGTACGTTTTTGACGAACGCTTCCGGCAAAACATCGACAAACACGGCGTGGGCACGGCCGCGTTTATCCGGGACGCGATAGAAGCTTATTGCAAAACCTGAAGAAAAGGACCCGCGGTGATCGGCGGGTTCTTTTTTGTGATTAGTAAAACATTGAAGGAATTACAGCAGCACTTCCCGGTTTGTCCCGTAGAAGATGTCGTCGCGGTTGGCAATCAGCTTGCAGAATTCCTCAAACCTGCCCCAGCTGTCGTCGTAGTCGAACTCATAGCTGTGGCCCCAGATGTAGAACAGCTTGGGTTCGGTCGGTTCGAGCGAAAGGAACTGCTCGCCGAGGGCGAAGAGGTCGTCAAAATCGGTGTGGTGTACGGTCGGCAGGAATTCGAGCAGATTGCTCTGCAGGTCGAAGTTGCCGGTGCAGACCGTCGTGCGGGCGTACTGCATGCTTGTGTTGTGCCGGATGATCTCGGCGACGTCGTGGTTATAGTTGATCCCGCCGCCCGGGTACGCCATGCCGACGACCTCGTATCCCGCAATCTTGGAAAGGTTGCGCTGATCCTCGTTCACCTGCCGGATGATCTCCGCTTCGTCGCAGCCGGTCAGAGTCGGGTGCGTCAGCGTGTGGACGGCGATCTCATGCCCGGCATAGACCGCTTTGATCTCCTCTTTGGGCAGACACCTTTTCGTACCAAACAACTCGGAATTGAGATTGAACGTGCATTTCAGATTGTACTTGTTGAGCAGCGCGATCAGCCGCTTATCCTGTGTAACGCCGTCGTCGTAGCTAAACGTGACGGCTTTCATTTTTCCGTTAAACATGGGGCACACCTCACAGTTGAATTGAAACGAAACACGCAAATGCCGCGTTTTCTATGACTACTATACACCGGACGAAGAGAAAACACAAGACCAAAAGAAAACTCCACCGTTTTTTCGGCGGAGTTTTGCGTGTAAGTATCATCCAACCCCAAAGCGGCCCCGATTGTTCTTTCGTCAATGGATCGCTTCAAAGCGGAACGACTGTTCTGCTGAGGGCGTTGTCGAAAAGACAATGTATCCATCCTCCGCCGCAACAAAGTCGATATTGTCTGACTCCGCAAAGGCGTTGTTTTGATAGATGACCCTGTCGTTTAGTTTGATTATCTCCCCGTCGGCATACGGGATATAGAGCAGCGCCGTCGCGTCTTTCGGGATCGTTGCGTCAAGCACAAACGCGTCTTCGGTCTGCTGTTCGGTCACGCGGATATAGCCTTTGACGGAGGGAACGACACAGTGTATGTGTTGCAGCGTTGTCATCTGCGGCTTGATCGTGAAGGCGGCATACCCCGCGTCCACAGGCCGGATGCCGGCAAAGTATTTGCTCATGATGACCAGCGGGCCGCCCGACCACGCGTGGTTCCTGGTTCCGTCGCTCTTTTTCCAAAGCTCCCAAAGCGTGGAATAATCCTCTTTGATATTGGCGTCATACCGTTGCAGCATGCGGCTTCTTGCCGCGTCGTATTGCTCCATCCGGCAAAGCGCCTCGAGGACGTAGTATTCCATATACGGACTCGCGTTGTATGTGTTTGTCAGAAGGGTGGTAATCACGTCATACCGGTCTTTCCCCGCCAGACCGGAAATCACGGCAAGCGCGTTTGCCCTGTCGTCCGGGGCGATGTCGGCGCAGCTCTTATAGCCGTCCTTTGTCCAGAGGGCTTCATAGCAGGTTTTATGGTTTCGCGCGGTACTTTTCCCAAGGAGGCGTTTTCTTCTTGTCTTTTCCTCAAAACCGGTGTATAATCAATCTGTAAGATTCATCGGAACGCGAGGTGGACGGCATGGAGCAGCTCAGCCTGTTTGCGCAGCAGAACGCGGACACGCGCTCGCCGCAGACGGTCACTTGGAACCCGTGGCACGGCTGCACCAAGGTCTCCGCCGGCTGTCAGCACTGCTATATGTTCCGCCGCGACGCATCGATCGGCAAGGACGCCTCGGTGGTCCAGAAGACGCAGGCGTTCAACCTGCCCGTCCGCGTGCTGCGCTCCGGCGCGGAAAAGGGCGCCTACAAGGTTCCGCCCGGCTCGCTTTTCTACACCTGCTTTTCCTCGGACTTCTTTCATAAGGACGCCGACGACTGGAGACAGGAGGCGTGGGACATGATGCGGACCCGCAGAGACTGCACCTTCTTTCTGATCACGAAGCGGCCGGAGCGGATCGCGGCGCACCTGCCGCCCGACTGGGGCGAAGGCTGGCCGCATGTGACGATCGCCGTGACAACGGAAAACCAGCGGGAGGCCGACCGGCGGCTGCCGGTGTATCTGGCTTTGCCGTTATGCCGGATGGCGGTCATGGTCGAGCCGATGCTGTCAAAGGTGGATCTGCGGCGGTTTTTTACGGATTACACGGACGGCGAAGGGCGGCCGCTCATCCAGTCGGTTTCGGTCGGCGGAGAGTCGGGCCCCGACGCCCGCCCCTGCGATTACGAATGGGTGCTGGATCTGCAGGCGCAGTGCGTGAAACACGGCGTGCGCTTCCATTACCACCAGACCGGCGCGCGGCTGATCAAGGACGGGAAGGAGTACCGCATCCCGCGTCGTCAGCAGCATAAACAGGCGCATAAGGCGCACCTTGATTTTTAACCCGAAGCTTTTTTGGAGGAAACCATGAACTACGCTTTTTATATCATCCTCGGCGTCGTCGGCGTCGTCTTGATCGGTCTGCTCGTCCGGTTCGCCGGAACGGCGGGGTCGTTTCTGCGCGAAGCGCAGCGTGTGCTGCGTCTGGTCAAGGACGTGCCCGATACGCCGGAGCCGAAAACGGTCTTCGGCGCGACGTCGATCTATCTGCCGCAGGTCGTACGCGACTTTCCCGATTTCCACAACAACGACGCGATCGCCGCGGTGAAAACGCTCGTTTGCGAATACCTCGCGATCCGCTATGAGGGCAAGCCGGGCTTCGCGAAAAGCATCGTGTCGGAGGGCCTGATCGCAATGATCGACAAAACGCCCGGCCACACGGTCAACAACGAGGCCGTCCATAAGGTGGCGATGTCCGGCTATGTGAAAACGAAGGAGTGCGCCACGATCACCTATCAGGCGAGCGTCGGCTATCTCTTGGACGGAAAGGCCGTCGAGGAGAGATACGCCGTCGAATACACCATCAGCCTGCGCGACGAATACGGCGAAAAGAAGGCGCTGATCTGCCCGTGCTGCGGCGGCGTCTACACCTCGACAAGAGACGCCGCCTGCCCGTACTGCGGGGCAGGCATCGTGCGCGACACGATCAAATCGTGGCGCTTTACGTCGATCGCGCAGTCCTGAGTCACAGCAAAACACAAAAAGGAGGGTTCCTGCCATGTCATCCGTTCTTGCGTTTCTGAAATCCCTGATTCAAAAGCTGCTCAGTCTGCTTTCGAAAAAGAAGGGGGAGGAGGTCGTCGACTATTACGGCTGCCCCAACAGCAACAAGGCCCGCAAGCTCCAGTTGAAAAAGAACATCATCAAATAACAGCAAAAGGCAAACAGCCGCGCTCCGGACGGGCGCGGCTGCCGTTTTGCAACGGGGCAAACTGTCCAAACGCGGCGGCTGTTTTTTGTCGCGGACGACGGATTTTCCGCGTTGATTTTTGCCCGCCGCGGTGGTATACTTTTAAAAGGAAGTATTTCCGCAACATTTCTGAAAGGTGGTATTCTCATGATCGTTGGCTGTGTCAAAGAAATCAAAAACAATGAATTCCGGGTCGGTCTGACCCCCGACAATGTCAAAGCCTATGTTGCCGCCGGGCATACGGTAGTGCTCGAAGCGGGCGCCGGTCTCGGTTCCGGTTTTTCCGACAGTGAATACCGGGAAGCGGGTGCCGCGCTGCTGGACGACGCGGCGGAAGTCTGGGCGAAATCCGACATGATGGTCAAGGTAAAGGAGCCGCTTCTGAGCGAATATCCGCTGTTCCACGAGGGCCTGATTCTGTACACCTATCTCCACCTCGCCGCGGACCGCGAACAGACCGACGCGCTGCTGGCGGGCAAGGTCAAGGGCGTCGCCTATGAGACGCTGCAGGAAAAGGACGGCTCGCTGCCGCTGCTCGTTCCGATGAGCCAGATCGCCGGCCGTCTCTCCGTGCAGGAGGGCGCGAAATATCTTGAAAAAACCTTCGGCGGCGAAGGCGTGCTTCTTGCCGGCGTTCCCGGCACCCCGAAGGCGAAAGTCGTCATCCTCGGCGGAGGCACCGTCGGCACCAACGCCTGCAAAATCGCCGTCGGCATGGGCGCGGACGTCACAATTTTCGACATCAACCTGAAGCGGCTGGAATTCCTCGACGACCTGTTCGGCGCGCGGATCCAGACGCTGGTTTCCACGGAGCAGAGCATTGCCCGCGCCGTGAAGGAGGCCGACCTCGTCGTCGGCGCGGTCCTGATTCCGGGCGGCGCGACGCCGAAGCTGTTCAAGGAAAAGTATCTCAAGGAGATGAAGCCCGGCGCCGTCTTTGTGGACGTCGCGATCGACCAGGGCGGCTGCGGCGAAACGTCGCATGTGACGACCCACGCCGACCCCGTCTATATCAAAGAGGGCATCGTGCACTACTGCGTGGGCAACATGCCCGGCGCCGTGCCGCGGACGAGCACGATCGCGCTGACAAACGCGACGCTGCGCTACGGCCTGAAGATTGCGTCGCAGGGTCTGGAAGCCGCCTGCAAGGCAAGCCCCGCCCTCTGCAAAGCCGTCAACACCTACGACGGGAAGCTGACTTTCAAAGCGGTCGCCGACGCGCTCGGCTACGAATACACCGCGCTCGACACGCTGCTGTAAGAAAAACGCGCCCCGCCCTTGGGACGCAGGCATGAAAATGACCTCCGCCGATTCCTCGGCGGAGGTTTTGCGTTGCCGGTTTTTACCGCACCGAAAGCTGAAACAGCCCGTGGCGGTTGCAGTAGTAACAGAACCGCCGGATGCCGGCGATCGGAAAGCGCGCCGCGGCGCTGCCTTCCGGGTACAGCTTCTTGATTTCGTATCCGTCGTCGCGCACGGCGGCGAAAAACGAGATGTAGTGCGTTTTCGTCATCGGGTGGTCGACGCAAAGATAGTATTCGTCCTCGATCCGTTCGAGTTTGCAGGCGTGACTGTCATCCGCGTTCTCTGCCTCCAGCGGGGGCAGGGTGATCCCGCAGCAGCTGACGACCGCTTCGCCGAAGCTGTGGATCACGTTGCCGCACAGCGGGCAGACGTAAAACTTCGTTCTCAGCAGATGGAACGACCGGTTCGTGTTCACCACATGCTGTCCGGCGAACAGTTCGATCACGGAAACGCCTAAAGACGCGGCCAGCGGTTCGATCAGCGAGATATCCGGATAGCCGCGGCCGGTTTCCCATTTGGAGATCGCCTTGTCGCTGACGTTCAGCTTTTCGGCCAGCTGCAGCTGCGTCATGCCGCGGTCTTCCCGCAGACGTTTGATCATGGAGCCGGTGATATATTGATTCATGGTGGAATCCTCCCTTCCGCAGCCATGATACCGTCTTGCCGCGCAAAAAGCAACCTACGCGCCGTAGAGCCGCGCCGCCGATTCTACTATACACCCGTTTTTGAAAAAGCACAAGAACGACCCGAAAAACCGGTCATAAAAACTTTACAAATCGGCTGCAAAATCCGGTGGATTTTCGGCGCGGACTCCGTTATAGTAAGCTTAGAGACGCACCGTTCCCCGTATCTTCCCCAAAATCAACGAGAGAGAGGTATTACATATGAAACGGAACAAGCGGCATCTCGGCATCAAAATCATCTGTTGTCTTTTAGTAATCATCCTTTGCGCCGGCATCGTGCTGTTCGGCAGGCTCGGCGTGACGCTCCTCACCGTCAAAACCGACGAGGAACACGGCATCTACGTCATCGACTACCGCGAAGACTACAAGCTGCAGGCGCTGCTGGACGAAGGCGGCGTGAAGACCCAGGACGAACTGGCAAAGTATCTGATCCGCATCCTGCTCAAGGGGCTGCCGATCCAGATCGACTACGACGTGCCGTCGCTTGCCTGCTCCACCTTCTTTGCAACGACACCGGACGGAAAGTACCTCCTCGGCCGGAATCTGGACAACCAGGAAACGGATCTCGCCGTGGTCAAGACCGCGCCGAAGGACGGATACCGTTCCGTCTCGGTGGTCAATCTGAGCTTTCTGGGTTACGATAAGACCCACACGCCCTCGAAGCTGAAGGACCGCATCGTCGCCATGGGCGCGCCGTATTTCCCGCTGGACGGCGTCAACGAAAAAGGCTTTGCCGTCGGGGTGCTGCAGCTGCAGGCGCCGCCGACCGACCAGAACACCGAGAAAGTCGACGTCGACACGACCCTCGCGATCCGCGTGCTGCTGGATCAGGTGGCGACCGTGGAGGAAGCGATTTCTCTGCTTCGTCAGTACGATATGCACGCCTCCGCTGGCGGGTGCTATCATTTCCAGATGGCGGACGCAACGGGCCGCAGCGTCGTGGTGGAATATGTCGAAAACGAGCTGGTTGTGGTGGAACCGGAGGACGGCTTCCTTGCCGCAACGAACTTCTATCTCAGCGACGTGCCCTTCGATTACGAGGCGCAGGGCATCGACCGCTACGCGGGGATGAAAGAAACGCTGCAAAAGCAAAACAGCGTGCTGACCGCCGACGAAGCGATGGCGCTGCTGCAGAAGGTCGCGCTGACCGGCACCGCGCCGGACGCGCAGGGACGCTCCTACAGTACCCAGTGGTCCTCGGTCTATGACCTGTCTTCTCCGTCGCTGACGCTTTGCGCCGATCGCAACGCCAAAGAGAGCTACCGGTTCAGCCCGGTGGACTAAACAAAGAAACGCCATAAGGAAAGCAGCCGTGATCCGAAAGGACCGCGGTTGCCGCTTTTTTTATTGAAATGTCCGCACCGTCACTCCGACACGATGTTCTGCATCCAGACGCCCTTGCGGACAAGCACGACGCCGATGACGCACTTGATCCAGTCCGCCATCTGTAAAAAGACGAAGATCCAGACGACATAGAGATTCGTGTACCGGCTGAGCAAAAACGCGACCGGCACGCTGACGACCCACATGAACACGCTGTCGAACAAAAAGGTGATTACCGTCCTGCCGCCGCAGCGGATCGTGAAATACGAGGTGTGCAGCAGCGCGATCTGCGGTGTGAACACCGCCTGCGCGATCAAAAACTGCGCGGCGATCTGTTTGGCTTCCGGCGTCGTCTTATAGATCATCGGGAACAGATGCGACGTCGCCGCAATCGCGATCCCCACAAGGGTGGCGATGAAGATCGAAAACGCGATGATCTTGTTCGTCTCGTCCTTCGCCCTGTCGTAATCCTTCGCGCCGAGGTGCTGCCCGATAACGATCGCGATCGCGTCGCCCATCGCGAAGAAGACGACGTTGAACACGTTGCAGACGGTGTTGGCGATATTCGTCGCCGCGACGACGTTGAGGCCCCGCAGCGAATAGCACTGCGCGAGCATCGCCATCCCCGCCGACCAGAGCGCCTCGTTGACAAGCAGCGGCGACCCCGTGAGGAAATACCGTTTGACAAGCGCGGGCGGCACGAACAGCGTTTTGTAAACGCCTTTGATATAGGGACATTTCTCTTTGTGGCTGTGGGTCCACACGGCGACGACCGAAAACTCCACAAACCGGGAGAGCACTGTCGCAATCGCCGCGCCTTTGACGCCGAGCGCGGGGAAGCCGAGCTTGCCGTAGATCAAAAGATAGTTGAACGCGAGGTTGACGAACACCGCGGCGAGGCCCGCGCGCATCGGGACGACCGTTTCGCCGCATTCGCGCAGGGTGTTGGAATAGACCTGCACAAGCGCGAACGCGGGCAGGGAGAAGAGCATAATCCCCAGATAGTCGCGCCCGAACGCGAGCGCCGCGGCGGGGTCGCCCCCGTCGTTGGTCCCGCGCAGGTACAGCGAGATCAGGTCTTCCCCGAAGAAGAGGAAGATCCCCAGCGCCGCGGCCACGAGCACAAAGCCGAGCCAGAGCTTGTAGCGGAACGTGTGGCGAATGCCCTCGTCGTCCTTCGCGCCGTAATACTGCGCGGTGAAGATCCCCGCGCCGGAAAACCCGCCGAAGCAGCACAGATAGAAGACGAAGATCAGCTGGTTGACAATCGCCACGCCGCTCATCTGCTCGGTGCCCGTGCGGCCGACCATGATGTTGTCCAGCAGGCTGACGAAATTCGTGATGCCGCTTTGCACCATGATCGGCACGGCGATGGCCAGTACGCGCTTGTAGAACGCCTTGTCGCCGATGAACTTTTTGGTGAAACTGTTTGTTTTCATAGTCAATTCGTAAAACGTGGATTTCGTGGATTGCCGACGAACCGGAAGCGGCCGAAGTCAGAACAGGAAGCTTTCTGTTTTCAGATCCTGATACCAGCGTCCGCCTACGGCGGTGAACCGCAAAACACAGTAATCGGGATCGGTCACGCCTTTTTTGTAAAACATGATGTCGCCGGTTCGCCAGATCCGCTCTTTCGTTTCCGAATCCGTCAGCACCTGCATCGTGCCCTTCACCATCACGCCGGTGTAGCGAAATCTCCCGCGGTGATAGAAATAGATCGACGCCTTCGGGTTGTTCTGATACTGCTTGACCCGCAGGGAAGAGGTGTTTGTTGTGAAGTAAAAGGTTGCGCCGTCTCGTTCCCGCGGCGCCAGCATGGCTTTCAGATTCGGAAAGCCGTCTTCATCGACGGACGCGATGAACGCCGTCTTTTGCGCGTCAACAAAATCAAAGATTTCCTGTTGTGTCATGGCCTTGCTCCTTTCCGGTTGCAGGTTGCGCTTCAATCCGCGGCCGGGACGACCGGCACGCCGCCCTGCTTGCGCGATTCTTCCGCGGCAAGGGCGATGTTGTGGCTGACGACGGTCGCTTCGATCGTCGTGATGTTCCTGAGGTCCGTCGTCTCGCCGCAAAGGAGCTTGACAAAGCCCGCGATGAGCCGGATGTCTCCCTCCACATGGCCGCTCAAATGCAGCTTGCTCGTCTTGACGCGGGTGGTCTTCCCGCCGAAGAGGTGCATCGTCAGCTTCGTCCCGTAGCCGACCAGCTCTCCCTTCGTGCCGACGATGTGGCATTCGCGGAACATCTTGTCGGAAAAGCCGTTCATCTCCAGCACAGCCGTCGCGCCGTTTTGGAACGTCATCGTCACGAACTGGTTGTCGCACACGTCGTTGTCGCAAAAATAGACGCACCGGCCGTAGTCGCCGTTTCTGACGGCGGCTTCGACGTCGCTTCGTTTGTTATGGGTCTTGCCCGTGAGCGTGCGCTTCATGAACTTGATGAACTTCGCCTTGTAGAACGGGTCTTTGATGTAGAGGCGCTCCGCGTCATAGGGGCAGTTTGCCTTCGCCTTGCAGCCGCCCATGCAGGTCGGCGCCGCGCCCGCGGGGGCGTTCTCCTTGCGGAAGAACTTGAGCGAGCCTATGGAGCTGACGCTGACGCAGGGGGCGTCCATGAACCAGGCGATCAGGTCGATGTCGTGGCAGCATTTCGCGAGGATCGACGGCGTCGATTCCTCTTCGCTGCGCCAGTTGCCGCGGACAAAGCTGTGGGCGAAGTGGAAGTACCCGACGTTTTCCGTGTGGTTGATCGAAACGAGATCGCCGAGCTGCCCGCTTTGGATGATCTGTTTGATCTTGCCGTAGTAGTTCGAATAGCGCAGCACATGGCAGATCACGAGCAGGACGCCGTGCTCCTGCGCGAGGTCGCGCAGCTCGGTGTATTCCGCCTTGACGCCGCTGACCGGCTTTTCAAGCAGGATGTATTTGTAGCCCGCAAGGATCGCCTGCTTCGTGATCTCGTAATGGCTGGCGTCCTGCGTGGTGATGATCAGCGCGTCGGAGAGCACCCCGTGCGCGAAAAAGACATCCGGCGAAAGGAAACGCAGCTCCTTCGGTACGCCGTACTTCGGCGCGATATCGTCCAGCGCCTGCTGCCGCTTGTCGCAAAGGGCATGGATCTCCACCTTCGAGCGGTGGAAGTATTTCAAAAAGCCGAGATATTCCGTGCCCCGGTTGCCGAGGCCGATCACCGATACTGTTTTCTTCATAGGAACCGTCCTTTATCTTGGCGTTGAAAGATGTCTATTTACAAAGTCTTGCGAAAGAGGATTTCACACACACGGTCAGGCTGTACCACCAGTCGCGCAGCGACCAGATCATCTTCTGCCAGAAGTTGCCCTCGGGTTCCTCCTGCGTGAGCGAGTTGGTGGTAACGGCGTTGACGCCGAGCTTGTAGAAGCGCGCCGCGTTGTCGAGGTCGTCGATCGTCCAGACGAACACGTCGAGCCCGGATTTCACCACCGACTGGACGTATTGGTCGGGCAAAAAGACGTGGATATCCATGCCGTCCAGATGGTTTTCGACCGCGAAGTCGATGTCCTCCTGCGAGACGTCCTCAAAGCTGATCAGGTAATACACCGGGATTTCCGGCGCCAGCTCCTTCATTTTCACGCAGATCTCGCGCCCGAAGGAGATGATCGCGAACATGTCTTTATCTTCGCGTGCCAGCAGCAGTGCCGCGAGCTCGTCCATCGTTTCGACCGGGGCGTTCGCCTTGATCTCGATGACGGGATGCAGGCCGTATTCCTTGCAGACGTCCAGATACTCCGGCAGCGTCGGGACCTTCAGGTCGGGGTACTGCTCAATGTTCGTGCCGACGTCCACATTCAGTTCCTGGATCTCGGCATAGGTCATGTCGGCGATTTTGCCCGTGCCGTCGGTCGTTTTGTCCACGGTTTCGTCGTGCATCAGCACCCAGACGCCGTCCTTCGTGCGCTGCACGTCGCATTCGGCGCCCCAGAAGGCCGACTTTCCCGCGGCCTCATAGGCCGGCAGGGTGTTGCTGGGCGCGACGGCGGAAAAACCCGCGTGGGCGATCATGCGCATCGTGCCGGAGGGAATCTTGTAAGAGGTATAGACAGACATGGGAACCGCTTCCGCGAACGCGTACAGCGCGCAGCTTGCGAGCAGAATCACGGCGAGCAGGAGGGAGATCAGCTTTTTCATGGATATGCACCTCACATTTTTATACTGTATCTATTATATACCCGGGCCGAAAAAAACACAAGAACAACCGTCGCTACCCGCGCAGCGTCTTTGCCGCCCGGACCATGCGGTTCGCGGCGTATTCGAAGAAGTTGTAATACGCCGTGCAGTATTTGTTCTTCGTCCAATCATCCGTCCGGTCGCGCCGGCAGCCGCCGCGGCAAAGCGCATAGTATTTGCAGCTGCCGCAGTGCGCGTGGATGGCGCGGGACGCTTCAATAAAGCTTCGCTGCGGTTCGTTCGGCTCGAACGGGCGCGCGTCAAAGACGCTTCCGAGTTTATATGCCGCTTTACAGTAGAAGTCGCAGGGGTAAAGGTCGCCGTTCGCCTCCACCACGAAGTAGCTCCCGCACACGCCGCGCATCGCGCAGCTTTCGGGCGGCTCGCCGAGCAGGATGCCGATGTAGTTGTCGATGTGGCGGATCGAGACGTACCGGCCGCTTTCAAAATCGGCGTACCAAAGATCGAAGCACCGCTTCAAAAACGCTTCGTACGCGTCCGCCGAAAGAGACGCGCCGCCGTCGTCCAGGCAGGGGATGAACTGCAGGCAGCCGAAGCCCTGCGCTTTGAAGAACGCGTAGGTCGCGTCGATCTCCTTTGCGTTTTCGTCGTCGATGACCGAAAGAATATTGAACGCCACGCCATGCTTTTTGAGCGTTTCGGCGGCGGTAAGCACCCGCGAAAACGTGCTTTCGCCGGTTTTGTCGCGGCGGCAGCGGTCGTTCGTCTTTCTGTCGCCGTCCAGCGAAAGGCCGACGAGAAACCCGTGCTCCCGCAAAAACGCCGCGAAGGCGTCGTCGATCAAAAGCCCGTTGGTCTGCAGCGCGAACTGCACCGGGCACATGGCGGCCGCCCGGAGCTTTCCGACAAACGTCCGGAAAAAGGGGAGACCCGCCAGCGTCGGCTCGCCGCCCTGAAAGTGCACGGCCAGCGACGCGGGTTTGTACGCGGCGATCTGTTCCAGCAGCCGGTCGACCGTTTCTTCGGTCATCACGCGGTTGTCTCTCTCTTCGCTTGCCGCGCGGTAAAAGCAGTAGGCGCAGCGCATGTTGCAAAGCCCCGCCGCGGGCTTGATCAGCAAGGTTAATGATTTCATCCTGCGTTTCCTCTTGACATGGTATCTGTGCTAAGTATAATAAAAGCAGACCCGACTTTCAACCGTTTTGGGGTGAAAAAATGAAAAAACCGAATGTTGTAATCATCCTGACCGACGATCAGGGCTACGGCGACCTCGGCTGCATGGGCGCGGACGATCTCAAAACGCCGCGGCTGGACGCGCTCGCCGAATCGGGCGTCCTGTTTTCCGCAATGTATTCCGCCTCTCCCGTCTGTTCGCCGTCGCGGGCGGCGCTCTTGACGGGGCGCTACCCGGGCAACGCCGGCGTCCGCGCGATCCTTGCCGGCCACCGCAGGGCGAGCGGGCTGACGCCGCAGGTGCCGACGCTTGCCACGGCGCTGAAAACGGCGGGGTACGCCACCGGCGTCTGCGGAAAATGGCACCTCGGGCTGAAGCCCGAATGCCGGCCCAACGCCAACGGCTTCGACGAGTTCAGCGGTTTCCTCGCGGGCTGTCTGGACTACTATTCCTATATCTTCTATTACGGGATGTCCGACGGCGGGACCAACCCGACCCACGACCTTTGGGAAAACGAAGACGAGGTCTACGCCAACGGGGAGTACCTGACCGAGCGGATCACCCGCAAGAGCGTTGATTTCATCCGGCGGCACAAGGACGAGCCGTTCTTTCTCTATGTCGCCTACAACGCGCCGCACTATCCGATGCACGCGCCGCAAAAGTACCTTGACCGCTTTCCCGATCTGCCGTGGGACCGCCGGATCATGGCGGCGATGATCAGCGCCGTCGACGACGGCGTCGGCGAAATCGCGGACACGCTGCAAACGCTCGGCCTGTTTGAAGATACGCTCTTCTATTTCCAAAGCGACAACGGCCCCTCGCGGGAGAGCCGGAACTGGCTCGACGGCACCGAGGATCCCTATTACGGCGGGACGACCGGTATCTTTTCCGGCCATAAATTCAGCCTCTTCGAAGGCGGAATCCGCGTGCCGGCCTTTCTGTGCTGGGGCGAAAAGCTGGCCGCGCGGACGCTGGCCGCGCCGTATATTGCCACCGACGTGTTCCCGACCGTGCTGGAGGCCTGCGGCGTCGACGCGTCCGCCTATGAACTCGACGGCCAGAGTATCCTGCAGCCGCTGCTGCACGGCGGCGAGGCGGCGCACGGCTGTCTCTTCTGGGAGATGGAGGATCAGACGGCGATCCGCCGCGGGAAGTATAAGCTCGTGCTGAACGGCCGCCTGACCGAAGGCGAAACGCCGCGCGCGCCCGTCTTTCTGGCGGATCTGGAGTCCGATCCCGGCGAAAAGCACAACCTTGCCGACGCGATGCCCGACCTTTGCCGCGAGCTGACCGACCTGGCGCTGCAATGGCGCGGCGGCATCGAACAGACTTGGGACGACAAATACGCAACGAATTACAGCACCACCTGAAAGACGAAAGGAGAAACCATGATGAAGAAAACAATCGCAATTCTGCTCGCGCTGCTTCTGCTGTTCGCGACGGCGCTGCCCGCCTTCGCCTTTCCCTCCACCGAAGACGGCGAGAGCCGGGACGAAACCTTCGGGATCGCGAAAGGCTACGTCCGCACCAAAGAGAGCTATAAAGGCGCCGAGGGCGATTCCGACGTCTTTACCCGCTCCTATGACAAAAAGGGCAACCTGATCAAAGAGGTCGAGCTTTGGAAAAGCAGCGACGGCTATTCCACCAGAACCACGACCAAGAACGCCTACGACAAAAAAGGCAACCTTGTGAAGCAGGTCATCTATTACAACGACCATGTGTTCACCTCGACCTTTACCTACAACAAGGCGGGCAAGGTGACGATGGAAGACCACAAGTCGGTTTATGAGGACAACTCGGTCTTCCGGACGACGACAGCCTATACCTATAACAAAGCCGGGCACCTCGTTAAGGAAGTCAGCTATTACGACGACTGCGAAAGCGTCACGGTCTATACCTACAACAAGGCCGGACTTTTGGCGAAGGAAGCCGTGACCCGGTCGTACGAGGACAACACAAAAACCACGGTCAAAACGACCCATGCCTACGACGAAAACGGCAACGAGACGAAGATAACCTTTGCGGAAAAGGACCGCTACGGTTCCGCCGAAAAACGGATCTATCTTTACACCTACAACGAAAAGAACCGCTGCACCAAGATGAAGGAGACCTGGTCCTTCCGCGACAAGAAGGGCAACACCGAGACGACCCGCGATGTCACGACCTATGCCTACGACAAAAAGGGCAATGTGACGAAAGAGGTATACAAATCGGTCTCGGACAACGGCAGCAAACGGGTCGTCACCTTCCTTTACACCTACGACAAAAAGGGCAACCGCACCGAATGGGTGACGACCGAAAAGGGGAGCTTCGGCAACAGCAGCGAGACCGTGACCTATACCTACAAGGGCGGGCGGCTTGTCAAAGAGACGGCCGTCAGCGAGGGCTACGACGGCGCTGCGGAAACGACCGAGACCTATACCTACGACAAGGCCGGCAATCTGATCAAGTACGTCTACACCTATCAGTACCCCGGCGGCGAAAAGAGCAGGAACGTCACGACCTACAGCTACAAAAAGATCGGCGCCTGACCACGGCGCTGAAAACGGAGGAACTCCGCCATGAAAAAAAGACCGAAGCGGCTGCTGAAAGCGCTGGCCGTCCTGCTCGCGCTGGCCGTTGTTTATCTCGGCGTCTGCGCCGCCTACGGCCCGCTGCGCTACCGGGCGTTCTTTGACAAAGCCCGGACGCTGGAAGCCTACCGCGGCGCGGCGGACGGCTTTATCCCGCAGGGCATGACGCAGGACGAAAAAAGCGGCGCGTACCTTGTCAGCGGCTTCATGAGCAAAGACAAGCCTTCGCGGCTTTACGTCTATCCACCGGGCGAAGACCCCCGCTGCGTCTATCTCCGACTGCCGGACGGGTCCGACTATGAGGGTCACGCGGGCGGCGTCACCGCCGTCGGCGACTATGTCTATGTCTCCAACGCGCACAAGCTCTTTGTGTTGAAAACCGCGGACGTCCTCGCGGCGAAGGACGGCGACACGCTCGCGTTCCAATCGTTTGTCGAGGTGCCGTGCAACGCCTCCTTCTGTTCGAGCGACGGACAGCACATCTATGTCGGCGAATACCACTCCAAGGACTATGAGACCGACGCGACCCACGCGCTCTCCTTCGATAATGAGGATTTCGCCGCGCTGGTGTTCGCCTTCCCTGTCGCGACCGACGGCGCGCTCTCTCCGGACGCCGTGCCGACCTGTGTCTTCGCGACGCCGGACAAGGTGCAGGGCTTTGCCGCGGACAGGGAGAGAGCTTACCTTTCCCGCTCCGCCGCCTTCTGTCCGTCGTCGGTCGAAGTCTACGACGTCGGCGGCGCGGCCGACACCGCCTTCTCCTATGCGGGCAAAGAACTCCCGTGTTATGTGCTCGGCAAGGCGCGGCTGGTTCACACTCTCCCTGCGCCGCACATGAGCGAGGACGTCGAGCTTCGCGGCAGAGAACTGCTGCTCGGCTTCGAATCCTGCGCAAGACAGAGCTGGGGAGGGCTGCTGCCCGCGACGATGCGGCACTTCGTCGCGCTCGACACGCAGGGGCCGAGAGGGCTTGACTGATTGCATTCAAAGAAACAGCCACCGCCCGAGGCGGTGGCTGTTTCTTTGCGCGTTACCCTTCCGTGTCGAGCACGTCCATCGGGTCGATCGCTTCGCCGTTCCGGTAGCATTCGAAGTGCAGGTGGCAGCCGTCGGCCTGTTCCACCGGGCTGACCGCGACCGTGCCGATCACGTCGCCCGCGGCGAGCACCTTGCCGATCGGAACCGCGCCGTCCTGTTCGACGGCGCAGTAGCGCGCCGTGAACGCGCCGTGATCCACCTCGATCACATAGCCCCAGCGTTCGTCGCTTATGATCTTCGTCACAACGCCGTTGCCGACGGCATAGACCGGAGCTCCCTCTTTCGCGGCAAAGTCGATCCCGTTGTGGATCCGCCAGTCGCCCATCGTTTTGCTTTTGACCGGGACGGTCGGGGCGTAATCCTTACTGACCTTCGTACCGTCGAGCGGCAGACGGAAGGTCGTGTTCCGGATCTGCGCGGCGGCCGCGGCGGTCGGGGCGGCAGTCGTTGTCTGCGGCGCGGCGGTCGTTGTCGTCGTTGCGGGCGGTTCGGTCGTCGCTTGCGTAGTCGCCTGTGAAACGAGCAACTCGCTTTCGCGCGGGTCCGGCTCTCCGGTCGGCGCTTGCCGCGCGTCGGTCACGCTTTGATTCGGAACCAGCCGGGTCAGCCCGCGCGTGAGCTTGTTGGAAGCGTGGCGGACGGTCAGCGCGCAGCCGAGCACCGCGATCAGCGCGACGGCGAACAGCGCGAGCATGCGTTTGCCGAGCGGAGACATCCCGTTTTGTTTCATCGTGCATCCATCCTATCTGTTGAAACTTGTTTTTCTTAGTGTGCGCCGCCGCGCCGGAAAACATACGAAAAAATTTTTTGAAAATTGCAAACAAATGTTTGCATTTTTGAAAAAAGTATGCTATACTAAGAAAAAAACAATTGTTCGGGTACGACCCGCACAGCTTTTTCGGAGGTGCTTTATGAAGCCGTTAAACGACGTTCAGCGTCAGATTCTCGATTATTTGCGGCAGACCATCGGCAGCGGCATTCCGCCGACGGTCCGCGAAATCGGGCAGGCGGTCGGCCTCAGGTCGACGTCCTCGGTGCAGTCCAACCTTGAAGCGCTGGAGGAGAAGGGCTACATCATCCGCAACCCGATGCACAAGCGCTCGCTCAAGATCGTCGGCCAGGCGGAGAATATCCACCACGTCCCGCTGCTCGGCACGGTCACGGCCGGCCAGCCGATCCTCGCCGTGGAGCAGGTGGAGTCCTATCTCCCGTATTCCGGCTATGTCGCGCCGGACAAGCAGCTGTTTGCGCTGCACGTCCGCGGCGAAAGTATGCTGAACGCGGGCATCCTCGACGGGGACATCATCTTTGCCGAGCGGACGCCCGTCGCGAAGAACGGGGATATGGTCGTCGCGCTGATCGAAGACGAGGCGACGGTCAAGACGTTCTATAAGGAAGACGGCCATTTCCGGCTCCAGCCGGAGAACGACGCCTTTGAGCCGATCATCGTCAACGAGGTCGTGATCCTCGGGAAGGTGGTCGCCGTCCTGCGGTACTATTGACTTTTGGCCCCGCGGGGTATATAATGAAAAAAACGAAGAAAACGGAGGCAATATCCCATGGAAGACGAAACCGTATCCACCCTGCCGGATAAGTTCGAATACAAACCCCTGATGTTCTGGAAAGACATCACCTACCTGCTGCAGAAGCTCGGCAGATTCATCAAATCGCTGATGAAGCTTGACTGAGAAAAAAGCCGCCCGAATCAAATGCGCCGCAGGCGCCACAAAAACAAGGCTCCCCCTTTTGGGGAGCTGTTTTTTTGCGCAGCGAAAAGACGGAAGGGGCCGGGCGGCTTTTTTAGTGGCTAGTGGCTAGTGCCTAGTGCCTAGTGACGCGGCGCGGGTTGCCAGTGGCAACCTCTCAGCCGCAGGCTGAGAAGCGCCGACCGAGGCGGGAGCCGAGACAAGAGGGGAGAGACAACGGAAACCAAGCGCCCGCGAAGGGGAGAAAAACGTAGGGGCGGCCAAATGGCCGCCCGCTGTTGGTTTTTTGTTATCTCCTG
>CAMZEG010000019.1 GCA_947305635.1 uncultured Clostridia bacterium | reverse complement strand
TAGAAGTCCTTGATCTCGTCGGGGATCTCAAAGAAGCGGGTCTCGTTGTCGAGCTCCTGCTGGATCAGTTCGTCGCAGAAAACGGGGGAAAGGTCGCTCGCGGGCATCGGCTCGTGCGTGCCGGGGTTCAGCAGCGGCGCGGGCTTGTTCTTCATGTCGGCGCGCAGGTTATACCATGCGGTCGGCATCTCGCTTTCGTTCAGGTAGATTTTGTACGGGATCTTGCTCATCACGGTCATTCCTTTCTTTGTTTTATTTTTTAGAACCGTTTCGGCCGCGGCGGCTGAGCCGGCCGTCCGCTGCCTTTGCCGAGACAAGAAAAAACTCCCGTCCCAGCGCTTTGCTGGGACAGGAGAGGTCATCTTCCTGCGGTGCCACCCGGCTTGGCGTTTTCACGCCCACTCACACGTACTGTCATACGCCGACTTTTGTTAACGGAGAGCCTGCTCCGGCGCACATACTAAGCTTTCGCCGTTCTGCTTGCCCTCGAAAGTCCATTCAGTCTTGTGTTTCCCGCCGCGCTTGCACCGTCCGCGGCTCGCTGAGGGGAAAGGGAGAAGACCTACTCACTCTTTCTCATCGGTTTGAAAGCATTTTAGCACGTGAAAGCGCGATTGTCAAGTACTTTTTGAAAAAAAACTTTTTGCCGTTCAAAAATCGAGCTTCAGCGGGTGCTTCGGCTTTTCGAACGCGGCGACCGTTCCGGAAAAGCCGCTGACGGAGCACCAGACGGTGTCGCTGTCCGCCGCCGAGAAGCCGAGCCGCACGAGCGTCCCGTTTACGAAATACAGCGTTGTCACCGTGCCGTCCTTTGTCGTCACGGTCTCGACGGTGCAGTCCTTGCCGTTCCATTTCGCTTTGCCGGTGGTGACGTTTGTCGGGTCGCGCAGGTCGGCGAGGCGGAACACGTCAAGCTCCGACGCCATGCCTTTCATCTCGTCGTCATCCATCTCGATCCAGATGCCGAGCACCTTGCCGTAGAGCATCTGCGCCGTGCTGTCGTAATACAGGTCCGCGTCGTAGGTGACGCCGTCCTCGGTCATCGTCATTTTCATATAGTAGTCCTCGCCGCGGCGCGAGAGCTTATAGTTCGCTTCCGGCGCGTCGTCGAACCGCAGCTTCGCCGTATAGACCCCGGTCTGTAAAATCGCCTGCACGTCTTTGGAATACAGCGGCGGCGCGGTTTTGACCGTTACGGCCTTGCTGTAGGCGCTGTAAAGGTTGCCTTTGGACGTCTTGGTGTAGGCGCGGACGGCGAAGGTGTAGGCGGTTTCCGGCGTAAGACCGCGGACGGTCAGCGTCGGCTGTTTGGCGCTTTTCAGCTTTTCGTAGCTGCCGCTCGTTTTGTCATACCGGTAGACGACATAGCCGGTCGCGGTCTTTGCGGCCGTCCACTGCAGCGTGACGCTGTCCGCGGCGACGGCGGACGCAGTGGGTTTGCCCGGCGCTTTCGGAAGAATTTTGAACGTCAGCGTCTTGCAGCCCTTGTAGTTCCCGCGCAATGTCACATTGACGGTGTAGCGCCCGCTGACGGTGCGGCCGGCGGCGTATTTCACGGTGTAGTCCGTGCCTTTTTTGAGCGTGCTGCCCTTCTTATCCGTCACGGTGACGGACGGGGTCTTTACTTTGCCGCTATAGACATAGGACGTTTTGGAAAGGGTGATCTTCTTCACCGCGGGAATCGCGGCGGTCTGCTTTTTGCCGCAGACGGCGCAGACGCGGGTCAGTTTGCCGCTCTTGCCGATCGTCGCCTTTGTCACGCTTTGGGTGGTGTAGCGGTGGGTGTGGCTGCCCGCCGCCGCGGCGGAAAAGCCGGCGCAGAGAGCGCACAGCAGTACTGCGCACAGCAGCAGAGAGAGAATGCGTTGTTTCATGGGATCAAACCTCCGGAAAAGATATTGCAGCTTCAATCTATCACGTTTGCGGCCGAAAAGCAAGGCACAAATATTGGAAGAGGGAATAAGGGACAAGGGATTAAGGGATTAAGGGAATAAGGGAATAAGAAAACACCCGCGCGGGTGCACGGGTGTTTGGTTGTGTTCCTCTTAGATCTGTGCTTCGAGGGCGGCGACTTCCGCCAGTACGCACTGCGGGGCGGGGGCGCCCTTGACGGTCCTCTTGTTGACGCAGCGGTCGAGGTTGATCGCGTCGTAGACGTCGTCGCCGAACAGGTCGCACGCCGCCTGATACTGCGCCAGCGGGAGCGTCTCGAGCGTCAGGCCCTGCGCGATGCAGGACGCGACGAGCTGCCCGACGCATTTATACGCGTCGCGGAAGGGGAGACCCTTGTAAACGAGGTAGTCCGCGCAGTCGGTCGCGTTGATAAAGCCCTTTGCCGCCGCGGCACGGAGGTTGTCCTTCAGCACGGTCGCAGTCTCAAGCATCGGCGCAAAAGTGTCGAGACAGATCAGCACCGTGTCGACCGCGTCGAAGACGGCCTGCTTGTCCTCCTGCATATCCTTGTTATAGGCGAGCGGCAGACCTTTCATCACGGTCAGCATCGTCAACAGATCGCCGAAGACGCGGCCGGATTTGCCGCGCACAAGCTCCGCGATGTCGGGGTTCTTTTTCTGCGGCATAATGCTGCTGCCGGTCGAAAATGCGTCGTCGAGTTCGATAAACTTGAACTCCCACGAACACCAGAGGATCACTTCCTCCGCGAAGCGGGAGAGGTGCACCATCAGAATCGACAGGCACGAGAGCAGCTCCAGCACATAGTCGCGGTCGGACACGCCGTCAAGGCTGTTCGCGCTGACGCCGGCAAGGCCGAGCTGCGCGGCGACGAAGTCCCGGTCGAGCGGATAGGTCGTGCCCGCGAGCGCGCCGGACCCGAGTGGGGAGACCGCCATGCGCTTTTTGCAGTCGCGCAGTCTGTCGCGGTCGCGCAGCAGCATCTGGGCGTAGGCGAGCAGATGGTGTCCGAAGGTGACCGGCTGGGCGCGCTGAAGATGGGTATAGCCCGGCATCACATAGTCCGCGGTGTCCTTCGCTTTCGCGGCGAGGACGCGCAGCAGACGGTCGATGCCCGCTTCGAGTTTTTCGCTTTCGTCGAGCAGATACAGCCGCAGGTCGAGCGCGACCTGGTCGTTGCGGCTGCGCGCGGTGTGCAGCCGTTTGCCGCTGTCGCCGATCCGCTTCGTCAGCTCCGCTTCCACAAAGGTGTGGATATCCTCGGCGGCCATGTCGATCGGAAGCGTTCCGTTTTCGAGTTCCGCCGCGATCTGCCGCAGCGTTTCGATGATCGTTTCGCTCTCCGCTTCGTCAATGATACCCTGTTTGCCGAGCATGGCGGCGTGGGCGATCGAGCCGCGGATATCCTGCTGCGCCATCCGGCTGTCGAACGAGATCGACGCGTTGAAATCGTTGGTCTGCTTGTCCAGTTCCTTTTGGAACCTGCCTTGCCAAAGGGGCATACGATAACCTCCCGTGCGGTCATGGGCCGCGTTTGTTACGATGTGTATTATCATACACAATTCCTGAAAAAAGTCAAGCTATTTTTGAATATTTATTCATCTATCTGCCAGCGGTGCGCCGCCATATCCACCGCGCCGTCGGCGGTGAAGCGGATTCCCTCAGCTTCGAGCAGCGCTTTTTGCGCGTCCGGACCGCCGAACGCGAAGCCCGGGGCCGGCCGCCCGTCCGCCATCACGACCCGGTGACACGGGATCACGCCCGGCTCGGGGTTGACGTGCAGCGCGTAGCCGACGACCCGCGCCCAGCGCGGATTGCCCGCGAGCGAAGCCACCTGTCCGTAGGAGGCGACGCGGCCGTACGGGATTCGCCGCACGACTTCATAGATCCGCTCAAACGTCGTCATGGTTTGTGCTTTCATAGTAGGTCTTCGCCGCGAGAAGCCAGTCGGTCTGGACGATGTCGAAGCCCTTATCGCGGTACCAGCCCCAGCCGGTCGCGGGGTCGCCCGTGACGGCGACGTCGTCGGTGTGCCCGGCGGCGATCACGTCCTTGTAGTTATAGACGATCGCGTTGCCCCAGACGCAAAGCCCGTTTTTGTGCAGCCACGCAAGATGTTCGTCGCTGACGATCGGGTCGTCGTCGGTTTTGAAGATCGCCTCGATCCCGACGAAGCGCGGCTTGCGCCGCAGCAGCCGTTCGGAAACGTCGTCTTTTTCGCGGACGATTGCGAGGAACGGGAGGTCCGCCGCATAAGCTTCGACCTTTTTGAGGTCGCCTTCGCCGGCGCCGGTCTTGATCAGCACCTGCTCTTCCATGCCGTGACGGCGCACACAGGCGGCGATCGCTTGCGGCGCGGTCCAGAACTTGTCGAGGTTGACCATACAGTGTCCCTTGAGCAGCTCCAGCGCGTCGTCGAGCGTCAGAATCGGTTCGGTCGTCTTCGCGTGGTCGGGGTTGCGGTAGCGCAGCCGCGCGATCGAGCGGTCGGAGCGCGTCAGCAGCAGCCGGGCCGTGCCGATGTGCGCCGGCTCCATGCCCGGATGGAAGACGAACAGCGAGCCGGTGCGCGAACGCGCCACGTCAAGCTCCACGATATCCGCGCCCTGCGCGATCGCGGCGCGGAACGCCGCCTCGCTGTTGCAGGGGATGTTGCCGCCCGCGACGCCGCGGTGGGCGGCGAGCAGGGGCGTTTTGCCGTTTCGGATCAGTTCCATCGTTATCCCTCCGCCTGCAGCAGCTGCTGTACCAGTTGTTCAATCGTTTCCGCCGACATCGCGCCGATCTGGGAATGCAGAAAGCTGCCGTTCGGCCCGATCAGCACGGTCATCGGGATCGAGCTGACGCCGTAAGCGAGCGCGGCGCTTTCGTCGCTGTCGTAATAGACCGGGAACGTGTAGCCGTTTTCTTCCAAGAAGGCGCGCACGCCGTCGACGGTTTCGCTGCTGCCGTCGGTCAGGTTGATTATCATAAACTCGACCTTGTCGCCGTAGGTCTGATACGCCGCGTCAAGATCGGGCAGCTCCGATTTGCACGGGCCGCACCACGACGCCCAAAAGTTGATCAGCACGGGCTTGCCCTGCTTCGACTGCAGCGTGACGGGCGCGCCGTCGGCGTCATAGACCGTGAAGTTCGCTGCGTCTCCCTGCGACGTCAGGCTGACCGTTTCGGACGGCGACGCCGGCTCGGTGATCCGGCTGAGGATGTGGTAGGCGTAGGTGCCGCCGCCGAGCAGCAGGGCGATGGCAAGCAGCAGAATAATCCAGGTATAATTCTTTTTCATGGCGTCTCCTTTACATCAGCTTTCCGATCACGGTCGTCATCAGGCCGCAGGCCATCAGCACGCCGACCACGATCAGAAAGATCCCGCAGACGAGGTTGATAACGTTATAGTGCGATTTGATAAAGCCGAACGTGCCCTTGAGCTTGTCGATCAGCACGGCGGACAGCAAAAACAGACTGCCCAGACCGAGCGAATAGCAAAGCAGCAGCAGCACGCCGCGCCACGCCGTCGCGGACGCGGAGGCGAGCATCAGCGCCGAACCGAGGAACGCGCCGACGCAGGGCGTCAGGCTGACGGAATAGATCACGCCGAACAAAAACGCCGAAAGGATGCCGCTGATCTTGCGCCCGGATTTCATCCCCTTGAAAAACGGCAGCTTGAACAGTTCGAGATAGTACAGGCCGAACAGCACGACAATCACGCCGCTGACGATGTCGACGACGACCTGATAACGCTTCAGCAGCGCACCGAGCGTCCCGGCGAACAGGCCGAGCAGGCAGAAGATCAGCGTGAAGCCGGCAACAAACGCCGCCGCGCGGGCAAAGATCTTGCTCTTTTTTTCCTCTCCCGCCGCGAAATAGGAGATGTACAGCGGCAGCATCGGAAGCATACAGGGCGAGATGAACGAGATTGCGCCCTCCAAAAAGGTGACCAGATAATGCATGGCAAAACCTCCTGAAAAATCATTTGTATTATACCATAGGATCCCGCAGAAATGCAAGGACTTTTCTTTCCACCGCGATTGACGAAAACGCCTTTTTCATGTATAATATATTAGTTATTGAAAAAACGGTGACAGAAAGAAGGGATCGGATGTTTGTCGACAAGGTGACAATCCACATCAAGGCCGGCGACGGCGGTCACGGCGCGGTGGCGTTCCACCGCGAAAAGTACATTGCCTCGGGCGGCCCGGACGGCGGCGACGGCGGCAAGGGCGGCGACGTTGTGTTTCAGGTGGACGACAACCTTTCCACCCTCGCCGATTTCAAGTATAAACGCAAGTACAAGGCCCAGAACGGCGCCGACGGTTCCGGCGCGCGGCGCAACGGCAAAAAAGGCGAAGATCTCGTGATCCGCGTCCCGCGCGGCACAATCATCCGCGAAAACGAAAGCGGCGCGCTGATTGCGGACCTGTCCGGCGACGCACCGTTCATCGCCGCAAAGGGCGGCAAGGGCGGCTGGGGCAACGTCCATTTCGCGACGCCGACAAGGCAGACCCCGCGCTTCGCGAAAAGCGGCGCCCCGGGCGAAGAATGGGACGTGACGCTGGAACTCAAGCTGCTGGCGGACGTCGGACTGCTCGGTTTCCCGAACGTCGGCAAATCGAGCTTCATCTCGGTCGTCAGCGAAGCGAAGCCGATCGTCGCGGACTACCATTTCACTACGCTGACCCCCGTGCTCGGCGTCGTATCAATGGGGGAGGGCAGCTCCTTCGTTATCGCGGACATTCCCGGCCTGATCGAGGGCGCGAGCGAGGGCATCGGCCTCGGCCACGCGTTCTTGCGCCATGTGGAGCGCTGCCGGCTGCTGCTGCATATCGTTGACGTCGCGGGCAGCGAGGGCCGCGACCCCGTGGAGGATTTTGAAAAGATCAACCTCGAGCTGCAGCGGTTCAACCCGGAGCTCGCCGAACGGCCGCAGATCGTGGCCGGCAACAAGATCGATCTCGCCACGGACGTGCAGCGCGCGGCGTTCCGCGGCTATATCGAGTCCAAGGGACTGCAGTATTTCGAAATGTGTGCCCCGATCGCGGAGGGCACGCGCGAGGTGATCAACGCCGTCGCGGCGAAGCTGGCAACGCTGCCTGCCGTGCGGCAGTACGAGCCGGAGGAGATCCCGCTCGAGGTGCTGCTCAAAAAGCAGAACACGGGCTTCACCGTGACGAACGAGGAAGGCGTCTTCGTTGTCGAAGCCCCGTGGCTGCTGCGGATCATGAGCCGCGTGAATATGGACGACTACGAATCGCTGCAATACTTCCAGCGGGTGCTGCTCTCGAGCGGCATCATCGACGCGCTGCGGCAACAGGGCGTGGAAGAGGGAGACATTGTCAGCATCTACGACTTTGAATTTGAGTTTGTGAACTGATATGGAACGATTTTGCGACATCCCGTGCGACCCCGCGCAGCTCAGCGCGCTGAACCTCGCGTTTGTGGGCGACACGGTATTCGACCTTTTTGTGCGCGAAACGCTGGTGTGCGAGGCGAACCGCCCCGTCCATCTCCAGCACGACCGGGCGGCGGCCCGCGTCAAAGCGGCGGCGCAGGCGGCGGCGGCAAAAACGCTTTTGCCCGCGCTGACTGAAAAAGAACTGGAGCAGTTCCGCCGCGGGCGCAACGCGCACGCCAACCATAAAGCAAAGAACGCGACCGAAAGCGATTATCACTACGCGACCGGTCTTGAAACGCTGTTCGGCTATCTGTATCTGAACGGAGAGATCGACCGGCTGCGCGCGCTGATGCGGCTGCTGGATGAGACGAAAGGAGACGACACGAGATGAATTTCAAAACCGTTGGCAACGGCACGAGCGAGGGCTACTGCATCGTCAAAACCGTCGAGCAGAAGGTCAACGTCAAGGGTGTGCCCTATCTGGATTTCCTGCTGTCCGACGCGTCCGGCGAAATCAACGCCAAGCTTTGGGACTACAAGGAGAGCGTCCACGGCAAGTTTGATGCCGGCGACTTTATCAAGGTGCGCGGCACGCTGTCGGTCTATAACGGCACCGACCAGTTCCGCATCGAGCGCATCCGCTTCGTCAACGAGGACGACGACGCCGATATCGCGGACTACGTCCCCGCGGCGGAATACCCCGGACAGATGATGCTCGACAAGCTTTACTCCTATGTCGATTCGATGAAGGACGAGGAGCTGCAGAAACTGACGCGCGCGATCCTCGCGGACCACGAGGAAAACCTGTTGTTCTGGCCCGCGGCGTACAAGCTGCACCACGCGATCCGCGGCGGCCTTTTGTACCACACGCTGTCGATCGTCAAGCTGGCGTCCGCCGTGGCGCGGCTGTACCCGGCGGTGGACCGCGACCTGCTGCTTTCCGGCGCGATTCTGCACGACATCTGCAAGATCGACGAGTTCGACGTCAACGGCGTCGGCATCGTCAAGAACTATTCCGTCAAGGGCGAACTGATCGGCCACCTCGTGCTGGGCGCGATGGAGATCGAGCGCAAGGCGAAGGAGCTCGGCGTCAGCGAAGAGACCGCGATGCTGCTGGAGCACATGATCATTTCGCACCACGGGACGCCGGAATTCGGCGCGGCGGTCCGCCCGATGTTCCTGGAGGCGGAGATTCTCAGCGAGCTGGATACGCTGGACGCGACGGTCTATGAAATCACCAACGCGGTGTCCGCCGTGGAGGACCACGGCTTTTCCCAGCGGCAGTGGGCGCTTGACAACCGCAAGCTGTTCAACCACGGCAGAAAGCCGTCGATTCCGAAGGCAAATTTGGAATGAACGGCAGAAAACTGTCGAAAAAACATGGGAATTTCTGACAAAATGATGAAATTGCGAAATAACTGTTGCAATTTTTTAAAAAAAGTGGGATAATACTATATCCCTAAATTTTCGGGAGGACTGTGATGAGAGTCATTACAGGTACGGCCAGAGGCCGCCGGCTGCTGACGCTCGAGGGAAACGACGTGCGCCCGACGACCGACCGGGTCAAGGAAGCGCTCTTTTCCATCGTCCAGTTTGAACTGGAGGGAAGGCGCGTTCTGGATCTCTTTGCCGGCTCCGGCCAGCTCGGGATCGAAGCGCTCTCGCGCGGCGCGGACAGCTGCGTGTTCGTTGACGGGTCCAAGCAGGCGATCGAGGTCGTCAAACAGAATCTGGCGGCGACGGGCCTTGCCCGCAAAGCGAGCGTTCTGCACGGCGACGCCCTGCGCTATCTGCAGACGAGCCGCGACTGCTTCGACCTCGCGTTCCTCGATCCGCCCTACGGGACGGGACTTTTGCAGCGGGCGCTGGCGCTTTTGCCGCGGCTGATGCGCAAAACCGGCGTGATCATCTGCGAAGCGCCGAAAGGCGAAACGCTCCCGCAGCAGGTCGGCGACTTTACGCTGTGCCGCAGCTACCATTACAGCAAGGTCACGCTGAGCGTCTATCGCGCGGCGCCGGAAGAGGAGGCGGAAGACGATGGGTAAAACCGCAATTTATCCCGGCTCGTTCGACCCGGTGACAAACGGCCACCTCGATCTGATCCGCCGTTCGGCAAAGCTGTTCGATCAGGTGATCGTGGTCGTGATGACGAACTACAACAAGATCGGCAACTATTCGTTCACGGTCGAAGAGCGCATGGCGCTGATCCGCCGCGTGACGGAGGATCTGCCGAACGTTCAGGTCGACAGCGACTGCGGCCTGCTCGCCGCCTACGCCCAGAGCAAAGGCGCCGACGTCATCATCAAGGGTCTGCGCGCCGTTTCGGATTTCGAGGACGAGTTCCAGCAGGCGCTGATCAACAAAAAGCTGAACCCGCAGGTGGAAACGGTGTTCTTCGCCGCGGAAAGCGACAACATGTTCCTGTCTTCCAGCATGATCAAACAGGTCTGCGCGCTCGGGGGCGATGTGTCTCCCTTCCTGCCGCCGCAGATCTGCGCGGAAATCACCGCGCGCCTTCGGCAGTCGTAACGCGGCTGCAGCAATCCAGTCAAGTATTTTTCCAAGAATAAAATCAAGCAGCAAGGAAACCGCAGAAAGGAAAGAACGTTATGTCAAACTTTTATGATCTTCAAACCGATCTCGATGTCGAGGACGTCGCTGTCGAACAGCCCGATTACGAGGATATTTCGGAATTCGCGGCTTACGACCCACAGGACGCCGAAAGCAGATGGGGCCAGCTGGACTTCATCGAACTGGTGAACGAGCTCGAAAACTATATCGCCACGAGCAAGCGCTACCTCTTCTTCTCGAAGAAAAAGCGCGTGATCAACGGCGAGGAAGTCACCCACCTGATGCAGTACATCCAGAACAAGTTCCCCGCCGAGGTGACCAAGGCGAAGGGCATTCTGGACGACCGCGAAAACATCCTTGCCAACGCGCGGCAGGAGGAGAAAGAGATCGTCGAATCCGCGCAGCGTTACTATAAGGAAACGACCCAGAGCGCGACGGACGACGCGGAAAAGATCATCAAGCACGCGCAGGAGCAGGCCGAAGAGATGGTGCAGAGCCATTCGATCACCCAGGCTGCCCGTGTCCGCGCGGAAGAACTGATGACAAAATGTCAGAACGACATGCAGGCCCTCGTTGCGCAGACGATGGCGGATTGCGAAGCCCACAAGCAGGACGCCCGCGACTGGGCGGTCAGCGTGACCCAGGGTTCCTTCGAGTTCGCGAGCAAGGCGCTCAACGATTACCGCAATATCGCGATGAGCAACCTGAACAACATCAGCGAAGTCAACGAACAGCTGCAGAGCGGCTTCGAAGGCCACATGCAGGCGCTGATGGCGAATCCGCAGGTGCAGCCCGCGCAGCAGCCGGACGTTTTGCCGGAAGAATAAGAACACAAAGAAAAAGCCGCCCGCAGGCGGCTTTTTTGTTTTGGATGATTGGGTCGCTTAAAAGCGATCCCACAGCCATTGCAGCGAGAGAACGCGCCAGATTTTGTTTGTCACGGTGCCGGCTGTGACGCGCGGCAGCTCCCAGCTCTTCCAGCCGAGCTTCTTCGCGACGCGGCCGGGGATGCTGCTGTTCTTGACCGCTTCGCCCGGCGCGAAGAGATCGTCCGCGCCGTAGACGAACACGGGCACGTTCGCGGCCGAATGGCTGGCGGAATGGAACTTGTAGCTCCCGTCGTCTAAGTACAGATCGCCGGTCTCGTGGTCGGCGGTGACAACGACGAGCGTCTGTCCGTCTTCCCGCGCGAATTCCACCGCGGCTTTGATCGCGTTGTCGAAGCCCTTGACCGCCCAGGCGGCGTCCTTGACCTTCTTTTCAAAATGGACGGCGTCGTTCTCGGAACGGTGGGAGTTCTTGTCGATGTGCGCGCCCTCGATCATCAAAAAGAAGCCGTTTTCGTTGTCGGTGTTCAGCAGCTCGATCGCCTTTTCGCTCATCTCCTGCAGCGTCGGGGAGGGATCGTCCTGCGGCACGGACTGCCACCAGGTGTTGCCGCTGAACTGGCCGAAGCTATGTGTGCCGGGTTCGAGCGCGTCCATCTCGTCCTTCGTTGTGATATAGGTGTAGCCGCCGTTTTCGGCGTCTTCCTTTGTTGCGGCGTCCTCGTTGGCGCCCCAGATCAGGTCGATCCCGCTTTCAAACTGCGAAAGCGAAATCTCGGCGACCATATCGCGGTCCTCCACATGGGCCGAATACCCGGCCGGGGTGGCGCCGCTCGTCTTGTCGGTCGTGACGATGCCGGTCTTCATCCCGTGCGCCTGCGCGACTTCGGTGATGATGCGCGGCCGGATCACCTTGCCGGCCGTGTCGAACCAATAGGTGGCGAGCGCCCGGTTCTTGGTGCGCACGCCGCAGGAAAGCGCTGTGGCGCCGGCGGCGGAGTCGGTCACTTTGTCGGACTGCGAGCGCGTCATCGACTGCCCGCGCAGATCGGCTTCGGCGTCCATGAACAAATCGTAGCCCTGCTCTTTCGCGAGTTCGAGATGGTTTTCGCCCATCCCGTCACCGATCATGAAAATCACATTTTTGAACTGCGGTTCGGCCTTTTTTGCCGCCGCGGGCAGCGCCAGCGTCAATATCAGCAGCGCGCACAGCAGCAAAGCGAGGATTCTTTGACGTTTCATAGCGGATTCTCCTTTTCTCCTTTGATGTTCAAATCGTACCACAAGAGCAGGGGAAAGTCAATGGGTTTAGGGAATAAGGGGATGAGGGAATAAGGGAATAAGGGAATAAGGGAATAAGGGACTAAGGGACTAAGGGACTAAGGGACTAAGGGACTAAGGGATTAGGGGAATCAATGTTGCCGCAATAAAAAAACCGCCCGCAGGCGGCTTTCAGTTTGTTTTATTCTTTTCCGAGCAGCCAGGTCACCGGCACGTCCAAGATTTCCGCGATCGCGACGACCTCGTAGTCGTTGACAGAGCGAAGCTGCCCTTCCAGCTTGGAAAGACCGGAGGCGGTCAGTTCGATCCCCTTGACCTGCAGCTGCGCGAGCAGGTCGACCTGTTTCATGCCGAGCTCTTTTCTTCTTGCTTCAATTTTTGCGCCAACGATATTGCGATTCCCCAAAGCCTGTTTCCTGATGCGCATAATTCATTTCTCCGTTCCACTGAAATTTCTCAACCGGAATCATAAAGGGGTCGTGCGAAATAGATGCTGTTTGGTAACAAATATTATAGCATATGGTTCATTTTTTGTCAATATGTATCATTTTGCCGTCCGGCGCAGGCGGGACACGCCGGACGGAAGCAGAGAAAAAAGACGGTTTTTTCCAAAAAACCTTTTCTTTCCTTTCTAAAGCGTGTATAATGGTATACACCGAAAGAAACGTGCGCGAGCACGAAAAGGAGTGATCCTCATGGGCAACACCCTGAAAGAGCGCAACCTCACCATGCTGATGGACTTCTATGAGCTTTCCATGGCGAACGGATACTTTGAAAACGGCATGCGCGACAAGATCGCGTGGTTCGATATGTTCTTCCGCCACGTGCCCGACGACGGCGGCTTCGCGATCATGGCGGGCATCCGGCAACTGGTCGATTATTTCGAAAACCTGTCGTTCACCGAGACCGACCTCGCGCTGCTGAAAAAGAAGCACATGAGCGACGATTTTCTCAACTATCTGCGGCACTTCTCCTTCGCCTGCGACGTCTGGGCGATTCCGGAGGGCACGCCGATCTTTCCGGGCGAGCCGATCGTGACGGTCCGCGGCCCGGTGATCCAGGCGCAGCTTGTTGAAACGATGGTACTTTTGACGATCAACCACCAGAGCCTGATCGCGACGAAGGCGAACCGGATCAAACGTGCGGCGGACGGCCGTACGGTGATGGAGTTTGGCTCGCGGCGCGCGCAGGGCTACGACGGCGCGATCTACGGCGCGCGCGCGGCCTATATCGGCGGCGTCGACGCGACCGCCTGCACGCAGTCCGAGTGCGACTATTTCGTCCCCGCCGTCGGCACGATGGCGCACAGCTGGGTACAGCTGTTCGGCGACGAGCTGGAGGCGTTCTGCGCCTACGCGCGGCAGTATCCAGACGCGTGCACGCTGCTGGTCGACACCTACAACGTGCTGAAATCCGGCGTCCCGAACGCGATCGAAGCGTTCCGGCGCGAGGTGCTTCCGCGCGGGTTCCGCCCGGCGGGCATCCGCATCGATTCCGGCGACATCACCTACCTTTCCAAAAAGGCGCGCAAAATGCTCGACGAAGCGGGCTTCCCCGACTGCAAAATCGTGGCAAGCAACTCGCTGGACGAGATCATCATCCGCGATATGCTGATTCAGGGCGCACAGATCGATTCCTTCGGCGTCGGCGAACGGCTGATCACGGCGGCGTCCGCGCCGGTCTTCGGCGGCGTGTATAAAATCGTCGCGGTCGAAGAGGACGGCGTCCCCGTCCCGCGCATCAAGCTGAGCGAAAACGTGACGAAGATCACGACGCCCTGCGCCAAGAAGGTCTACCGCCTGTTCGACAAGGAGACGAACAAGGCGATCGCCGATCTGATCACGCTCTTTGACGAGACGATCGACGAAAGCCAGCCCTACGAGCTGTTCGACCCGGTCTATACCTGGAAGCGCAAAAAGATCGAAAACTTCACGGCGAAGCCGCTTCTTGTCAAGATGTTCGACGCCGGCAAAAAGATCTATGAGATCCCCGAAATCAGCGAAAGCCGCCAATACTGCTTCGAGCAGGTGGAAACGCTCTGGGACGAAGTCAAGCGGTTCGAAAACCCGCACAAGTACTATGTCGACCTTTCGCAGAAGCTCTGGGACGAAAAGACCCGCCTGCTGGACGAGTATTCCCATAAGGGCCAATGAGACGCATCGATTATCCGATCGACGCGCGGTTCGACGGCAAAAAGCTCTATTCCTTTCTCAAGGGGGAAGCGAAGCTGTCGAGCAAGCTGATCCGCTCGCTCAAGCAAAGCGAAAACGGCCTTTTGATCAACGGCGCGCACGCGCGGACGGTCGATCTGCTGCATGAGGGCGACACCGTCTCGGTGACGATTCCGGACGACGCGCACCCCGCAAAGCCCGGCACGGCGCTGCCGGAGATCCTCTGGGCGGACGACGATCTGCTCGTGGTCAACAAACCGGCGCTGATGCCGATCCACGAATCGCACAACCATCAGGGCGATACGCTGCAAAACAGCGTGGCGCTCTGGCTGCGAAAACAGGGCAAGGCGGGCGCGTTCCGTGCGGTCGGCCGGCTCGACAAGGGCACAAGCGGCGTCGTGGTCTGCGCGCTGAACCCGCACGCAGCGGCGCGGCTGTCCGGCAAGCCGGAAAAAACCTATCTCGCCATCACGACGAAACCCTTCTACGGCACCGGCACGATCGACGCGCCGATCTGGCGGCCCGACCCGATGAAAACGCTGCGCACGGTGGACCCGCGCGGAGACAGAGCCGTGACCCATTGGACGGCGCTCGGCACGGACGGGGAGAACACGCTGCTGGAGATCCGGCTGGAGACCGGCCGCACCCATCAGATCCGCGTCCATTTCGCGTCCCTCGGCGCGCCGCTTTTGGGCGACACGATGTACGGCCGGCCCGACGCGCGGCTCGGCCATCAGGCGCTGCACTGCGCCAAAGTGCGCTTTACCCATCCGGTCACGGGGGAGGAAATCTGCTGCGAAGCGCCGCTTCCGCCGGAGATGCAGACGCTGGCCGACGCCCTGCGCCTTGACAACGCCCCCCGGGCGGAGTATAATAATGGAAATGAAGACAAAACCGGAAAGGGGGAACCGAAACCATGTCGATCGACGAATTGATTCTGCAGCTGCCCTCCAATGTGTTTTTTGATTTCATCAAAAAGAACTATGAGGCCTTCTTTGAATTCTTCGGCAAGGTCTACAAGATTCTCAAGGGCGACGCGTAAAGGCTTCGTTTTGAAAGAATCGGACTGAAAACAAAAAAAGAACGCTGTTTGTGCTTTCACACAGACAGCGTTTTTCGTTAGTTTGGTTATTCTTCCGCGGGCGAGCCCTCTGCCGCTTCTTCCGGTTCGGCTTCCGGTTCGGCTTCCGGCGCGGCTTCTTCTGCCGCTTCTTCCGGCTCGGGCTGCGCGGGAACCGTGTTGTACGGGTGGGTCGGGACGTCGTCCACGTTTTCGACCGTGAAGGTCTGCGCCGCTTCGGGCTGTTCGTCCGGGAACGCCTTGGTGACCTGCGGCTTTCTGCGGGCGTATTCGATCCGCTGCGCGTCGGCGATCTCCTGCAGCAGACGCAGCGCTTCCCCGAGACCGAGGAAAATCAGCGCGATCAGCACAGCCGCGGCAACGGCGCCCATGAAGATTGGGAAGCTCAGGTCTTCGTGGAAATTCGCGACGGAAAACCCGATGATGATGCCCGCGACGACAACGATCAGCGCGGCGACGTTGAGCACCTTGGCAAAGCCGTTGCGCGTCGGCATCCCGACGCCGCTCGCCGCGTCGATCAGCGCCTCATACTCTTCGTCCGTCACAACGACGGGCGCGGCGTTCTTGCCCTTCTTCTGGGTCGAAAGGCCCCATTTTTTCAAATCGGCCTCTTTTTTTCTGTAATACTCCTCGCGCTGCTGCTTTTTCAGTTCCGCGATTTTGGCTTCCACTTTATCCAGCATGGCATGTTCTTCCTTTCCATACGTTCCTTTCTGTTTATGATAGCATACTTTTTTCAATTGTTCAAGCTTTCTTTATAAAAAAGACGTTCCAGCGGTACAAACTACTAGCCACTAGGCACCAGGCACTAGCCACTGGCCACTGCCAACATTTGGCCCCTTCTCAAACAAAGGGAACCGTGCTATACTCGGCGTGTGAGATCTCACCATCCCTTCGGGTCCGCCCGAAAAAGGAGGTGACACATGAAACGGTTTCTTTCCATCATCCTCGTGTGTCTGCTGCTCGCGGCGGCGTTGACTCTGCCCGCGTTCGGCGCGGCCGACACGCCCGCCGCGGCGAAGGTGAAGACCGGCGGCGCCAATTTGAACGTGCGCGCCGGCGCTTCGACAACGCAGCCGATCGTCGCAAAGCTTTCGGACGGCGCGTGGGTCACGCTGCTTACCAAAAGCGGCGACTGGTGGCAGGTGCGGTACGGCGAAACGCTGACAGGCTACTGCCACGGCGCGTATCTGGCGGTGCGGGCGGCGTCCTGCCACACCACGGTCAACACGACCGCGCTCAACGTGCGCAAAGGAGCGGGGACGAACTACGCCGTGAAGGCGACGCTGCTGCAGGGAGCAGACGTTGCGGTGCTGTCCGAAGCGAACGGCTGGTGCCATGTGCTCTATCACGGCACAGCCTCCGGCTATGTCGCGTCGCGCTACCTCGCTCAGCGGGCGGTCGCCTTTGACGTGCCGCGTTATTTCCAGACCGACGCGCGCTGGAAGAACGTTGCGATCGGCACATCCGGCGGCACGATCGGCACGATCGGCTGCACGACGACCTGCCTTGCCATGACGGAATCGTTCCGCACCGGCAAAACCGTCACGCCGAAGGAGATGGCGTCGCGGCTGCGCTACGCGGCCGGCGGCGCGCTCTATTGGCCCGCGGACTACGAGACGGCGCTCGCCGCGCCCGATGTGCTGCGGCAGATCCTCGACGTGCTGCAAAACGGACGTCCGGTGATCTTCGGCGGCAAAAAGGAAAACGGCACCCAGCACTGGTGCGTCGTCACCGGCTGGGACGGCACGTCGCTGTCCGACGCGGCGTTCACGGTCAACGACCCCGCGTCGGCAAAGCGCACGACGCTCGCGGCCTTCCGCGCCCTGTACCCGGCGGCCTATAAACTGGCGTGGTACAAATAAGCATTATTGAATGAAAGCACAAAGCAGGATGCGAACCCAACCGCATCCTGCCTTTTTGTTTTCCTCAGTCCCTCATTCCCTTATAGTCCCTCAAAAAATATTTTTCCAAAACCTATTGACAATCGTTAGCAATCGGAGTATGATTATGACAAGGATTAGCACTCTGATGCTTTGAGTGCTAAATCAAAAAAAGGAGGCGAAACGCTATGGAACTCGGAAAACGCAAGGAGATGATCCTCGCGGCGATCGTGGAACAGTATATCAAGACGGGCGAACCGATCGGTTCCAAGTTTTTGATGACGGCGCTGCCGATCTCCGTTTCGTCCGCAACCATCCGCAACGAGATGAACGCGCTGGCCGAAATGGGCTACCTCGATCAGCCGCACACCTCTGCCGGACGCGTCCCTTCGCAAAAGGGCTACCGCTACTATATCGACCACCTGATGAACAAATGCGAGCTCGAAGAGGACGAGCGCGAGATGGTGCGCGAAGAGCTGGAACGCTGCGCCGGGAACCCGGAAAAGCTGCTTTCCAAGGCGGGCGAGCTGCTCGCGAAGATTACGAACTGCGCCGCCCTTGCGACGTCGCCGACCGACGCGGGCGCCACGGTCAAGCGCATCGAGATCGTCCCCGTGGGCAGCCGGATCGCCATGATCGTGCTGATGACCTCTTCCGGCATCATCAAAAACGCGATCTGCCGGCTGGACGTGCCGCTGACGATGGATATGATCGAAAACTTCCACCAGATCACGGACAGCACCTTCATCGGCCACCCGGTCTCGGATATCGGTACGGTGATGATCCAGACGCTGGTCGCGTCGCTCGGCGCGAACGCACTGTCGATGAGTCCGCTCTTTGTGGTACTCGCCGACCTCGCCGGTCAGGCCGTGCAGGCGGAGATCCATCTCGAGGGCGAGCAGAACCTGCTGCACCACCGGGAGTTCACCGATCAGATGTTTGATATGATGCAGTTCCTCGACGAGGGTGACAAACTCGAACGCGCGGTGTCCGCCGGCAAGGAAAACGACCTTTCCGTCTCGATCGGCAGCGAGAACCTCTTCTCGCAGCTGTCCAACACCAGTATGATCGTCGGACGCTACCGCATCCGCGGCCATGACGGCGGCGCGCTCGGCATCATCGGTCCGACGCGGCTGGATTACGCGAAGCTGATTCCGCGGATTGAATATCTGACCGAACTTGTGAGCAAAATGCTCTCGGACACCTTTGAAGAGTAAGGAGGCGCCACATGGCAAAGAAAAAAGAAGAACCGGTTCCAAAGCCCGAAGCGGCCGCGCAAACCGAGGCGCAGACCAAAACCGAACCCGACGCGCAGCCCGCGGAAGACAAGGCAGAAGCGCTTGAAAAAGAGCTCGCCGCCGCCAAGGAGGCGCACATCCGCACGCTCGCGGAATACGACAACTACCGCAAACGCTCCACCCGCGAAAAGGAGGCCGCCTACGGCGACGCGAAGGCCGCCGCGCTGAAAGAGCTGCTGCCGGTGCTCGACAACTTTGAGCGCGCGCTTTCGGCGCCCGACGCGGACGCGGAAAGCCTCAAAAAGGGCATGGAAATGATCTTCACGGGCTTTCAGGAAACGCTAAAAAAGCTCGGGGTCGAAGCCTTCGGCGAAGCGGGCGAACCGTTCGACCCGAACATCCATAACGCCGTGATGCATCTCGAAGACGAAACCCTGGGCGAAAACGTGATCGCCGCCGTCTTCAGCAAGGGCTACAAACTCGGCGACCGCATCCTGCGCCCGGCAATGGTGCAGGTGGCAAACTGAGTGCACAGTGCGCAGGGCACGGTGCACAGAAAAAACAACAAAACAGTCTGATTAGAAAGACAAGACTTGGAGGTATATATTATGGCAAAAATTATCGGTATTGACTTGGGTACCACCAACTCCTGCGTGGCCGTGATCGAGGGCGGCGAGCCCGTCGTCATCGCCAACGCGGAAGGCGCAAGAACCACCCCGTCCGTCGTCGCGTTCGCGAAAGACGGCGAGCGTATGATCGGCCAGGTCGCAAAGCGTCAGGCGATCACCAACCCCGACCGCACCATCTCATCCATCAAGCGTCAGATGGGCTCCAACTATCATGTGACCATCGACGGCAAGAGCTACACCCCGCAGGAGATCTCCGCGATGATCCTGCAGAAGCTGAAGGCCGACGCC
>CAMZEG010000018.1 GCA_947305635.1 uncultured Clostridia bacterium | reverse complement strand
CTCCGGTGAAATGCAGAATTCCGCATTCCGAATTGTTCATATCAGCGCGTTTGCGATGGAGAAGTAGATCAGCAGCGAAATGGCGTCCACCATCGTTGTGATCATGGGACCGGCCATAAGCGCCGGGTCAAAGCGCAGGAGCTTTGCGATGATCGGCAAGGTGCAGCCGATGATCTTTGCCACCATGACGGCCGCCACAATGGCAAGGCAGACCACAAGGATCACATCGTTGGAGGTGTCGCTGCCAATGATGAAGCGCCGCAGGAACATGCGCGCGGCGTTGGCAAGCGAGAGCGTGACGCCGACCATGACCGACACGCGGATCTCTTTCCAGAGCACCCGGAAATAGTCGCGGATCTGGATCTCGCCGAGCGCGAGACCGCGGATCACCAGCGTCGAGACCTGGTTGCCGGAGTTGCCGCCGGTGTCCATCAGCATCGGGATACAGGCGGTCAGTCCCGCGATCGTCGCGAGCTTCGCTTCAAAGCCTTCGATGATCTGCCCCGTGAACGTGGCGGAGACCATCAGCACCAATAACCAGACGATGCGGTTCTTCGCGAGGGTGAAGACGTTCGTTTTCAGATATTCATCTTCGGAGGGGCGCAGCAAGGCCATCTTTTCGAAGTCCTCCGTCGCCTCCTCGTCGATGATGTCGACGATGTCGTCGATGGTGATGATGCCGACCAGCCGCTGCTCTTTGTCAACGACCGGAACGGACAAAAGGTCGTATTTCTTCGCGATGGACGCGACCTCTTCCTGGTCGTCCATGGTCGAGACGTAGATCAGCTGTTCTTCGTCGGACATGATCTCGGTCAGCGGGACGTCCTCGTCGTTGAGGATCAGCCGCCGCAGGGGGATCGTACCGACCAGCTTTCTCTTGTCGTCGATTACATAACAGGTGTAGATCGTCTCCTTGTCGACGCCCGTCCGGCGGATCGACTTGATCGCTTCGCCGACCGTCAGCCGGTCGTGCAGCTCCACCATTTCGATGGTCATCGAGGAACCGGCCGAGTTGTCGGGGTATTCGAGGAAGCGGTTGATGATTTCGCGGGTCTCCTTGTCGGTGTTCGCGAGCACGCGGCGCACCACATTGGCGGGGACCTCTTCTAGGAAGTCGACGGCGTCGTCGACGTACAGATCGTCCATCAGCCGTTCGATTTCCTTGTCCGTGATCATCCGGACGATCGTCTCCTGGCTGTCGGCGTCCAGATAGGAGAAGACGTCGGCGGAGATGTCCTTGGACAAAATCCGGAACACGGTAACAAGGGTTTTTTCATCGTCGAGACTCATGATGAACTCGGCGATATCGGCGTAGGCCATATCGTTGAACTGCGCGCGCAGCTCAGCGTATTTCTTTTCCTGCACCAGGGAATTGAGTGTTTCCATCAATTCCTGCAATTCTTCATTCATGTTTTCACCGGCCTTTCAGCATCTGCAGGCACAGCAAACATACGCTATATTCAGCGTTCGCGGGCCGCGTCTGCAGGGCATTTACTTGTACTTCGCCCGTGCGGGCAACTGTCGCCGTCCATCTGCAGACTCACCTCCGACCTGATTTTGGGCATGCGATAAAACATAGTCTACCATTTTACGGTAACATATATTATACAATCAAACGGTAGCGAAAGTCAAGAACGAACGCAACTTTTCCGTTTGAAAAACGCGGCGGCGTTTTGCGGCGGTTTTTCATTTGACAAACGTCCTTCGTTGCGCTAAAATAGAACAAAAGGAGGGTTGCCTATGCCGATCCCTTTGATCGTCGCGGCGGTCATTGTCTTTCTGCTGCTCGTGACGCTGATCGTCTGCGCGTGCCTTGCGAAATATCTCGTCTATCCGCCGCGCCCGTCGTTTCAGGACACGTTCCGGCTCGAGGCCGCGATGCGCTACCTGCGCGATTACGACGAGACGAAAAGCGAGTATTACACCGTTTCGTCGTTCGACGGCTACGAGCTGCACGCGGAGCTGATCAAAGCAGACCGGCCGTCGAAAAAGTATGTGATCCTTTCGCACGGCTACAGCTACGACCGCCACGGCAGCATCAAATATACCCACCTCTTCCGTGCCAACGGCTACAACTGCGTGATCTATGACAGCCGCGGCCACGGGCTCAACAAAAAGGCGCCCTGCGCCTTCGGCGTCACGGAGAGCCGCGATTTGCGCGCGCTGATCGACGACTGCTACGCCCGCTACGGCGGCGACATCTTCCTCGGCCTGCACGGCGAATCGATGGGCAGCGCCCTTTCCGCCATCTGCCTCGGGACAAAGCCGCCGGTGCGCTTCGCGGTGCTCGACTGCGGCTACGCCGATTTCAAAAGCGTGATCGAAGGCAAGCTGAAGGGCTTCCACGCCCCGCGGTTCTATATCTACCCGATCGAATGGATGTGCCGCCTGCTCTTTCACGTCAGCATCTTTGCCGCCCGGCCCGCCGACGCGCTCAGGGAGAACGAAGTCCCGCTGTGCCTGATGCACGGGGAACAGGACGGGCTGATCGACGTTTCGCACGCCGAACGGCTGCGGCAGGCGACAAAGGGCACATGCGGCCTGCACACCTTCCCGCGCGCGGACCACGCCCAGAGCTTTTTATCGGATGAGCCGCGGTATCTGAGCATTCTTACAGCGTTTCTTTCCAACATAGAACAAATCGGAGGTGTCACAGAATGAACGAAGAAACCAACCTTTCCAACCTGCAGACCGAAGAAAAGGTCCCCGTCGCAGGGAAATTCTGGCTCAGCTTTGCCGACTGCATGTGCGGCACGCTGAACTCCCTGCTCACCGGCGGCGGCATGACCTATTTCTTCACGAAATTCATGGGACTCGACGAGCGCCTCGCGTCCGTCGTCTGGATCATTTTCGGAATCTGGAACGCCGTCAACGACCCGCTGTTCGGCTATATTTCCGACCGGACGAAATCGAAGCTCGGCCGCCGCATCCCCTATATCCGCTACGGCTCGCTGTTCTATGCGCTGATCTTTATCGCGACCTGGTTCCGCTGGCCCTTCGGCGAAAGCCAGACGGTGATGTTCGTTCAGATGCTCGTCACGCTCTTCCTGTTCGACACGTTCTACACCGCGATCGCGACGTCGCTTTATGTCATGCCCTACACGATGGCCGTCACGAACAAGGCCCGCAGCGGCATCTTCATCTGGAAGATCGCGTTCAGCGTGATCACGCTGGCCGTGCCTCTGGTCGTCTTCCCGCTGATCAAGCCGGAGGTCGGCTCCGACCCGACGCAGTTCCGCATCATTATGACCGCCATCGGCGTGCTCGCCTTCGCCGTGATCTTCACGTCCACGTTCTTCTATAAGGAGAAGGTGCAGAACGAATCGACCGAGGAGATGAACATCTTCCGCTCGGTCGTCACCTGCTTCAAGAACCGCTCGTTCGTCGTCTTCGAGATTCTCAGCTTCACGGTGATCTTCATCCAGACGATTCTGATGCAGGGCGTGATCTACTACTTCGACGAATTCGACACCCCGATGCCGTTCGCTTATGGCGCGCTGGGTCTCGGCGCGGTCGGCGGCATTCTGCTGTGGATCAGGATGCTGCGGCCGTGGGGCGTGCGCAAATGTGTCACGATCATGTGCGTCGCCTTTGCGGCGGGCGCGATCGCGATGTGCGTCGGCGGCCAGTTCTCCCCGGTGGCGATCGTCGTCTTTGTCCTCGCGGGCTGCGGCTTCGCCGGCGGCATGTACCTCGTGCCGATCATGAACGGCGATGTCATCGACTATGACGAGATCAAGACCGGTGCGAGAAGAGAGGGCATCTACGCCGGCGTCAACTCGCTGATCACGAAGCCGGCAATCAGTCTTGCCAACGCGGCGTTTTTGATGATCGCGAAGTGGTTCGGCTACGACACGACCCTCACCGCGGGCATGCAGAGCGACCTTGCGAAGCACGGAGTTCTCGTCGCGTGGATGGCGATTCCGGCGATCCTGCTCATCGCCTCCGCCATCGGCATGAAGTTCTATCCCCTGCACGGCAAGCAGTGGGATGAAGAGAAGGCCGCGCTAGCGGAAAAGCATAACGAGAGTTGACAGTGCACAGAAAAAAAGCCGCCTGCGGGCGGCTTTTTTTAATTCGGAATTCGGAATGCGGAATTCGGAATTGCGCGGGGAAAAAAGCATGTGCTTACAGCAATCTCCCGCGTTTTGAAAATGGCAATCTGTTCGGCTTTTGTCGCGCTCTGTGCACTGCGCACTCATTCGTCCGCTTCCTCGGCGGCTTCTTCCTCCGCCTGTGCCGCAGCGTCCGGCGCGTCCTCCTGCTCGCGCTGGTACACCGCCAGCACGGCTTCGGCGCGGTTCTTCATCTGCTCGCGCAGGGAGCGCGGCTCCACGACCTCGATCTTGTCGGCGAACTGCATCACCCACGAGACCAGCCCGTCGCTGACAACGGCCTTCGTCCGCATCCGGAAGCGCGGTTCGTCGCCGCATTTCGTGATGGTGGCACCCGCGCCGAAGCGGTCGAGAATCTCCTCCAGGATCTCGTCGCTGCAGATCAGCTCCAGCTGCTGCACGTCGCCGCTGAACATGTTGAACAGCTTGCCCGCGTAGTCCGCGGCGTCGAAGAACAGCCGGTAGGGTGACACCTCGGCGTAGCTGCGCACCCGCGCGTTGGTCAGCTCCACCTTCTTCATCCGGTCGATCCGCGTGTGCATCAGGTTGTTGTACTTCGCGTTGTTGCAAACGAGGTAGTAGTGGTCGTTCGACCAGACCAGCGCGTACGGGCTGACCACAAAGCGCTTTTCTTCGACCGAGACCGCGTGCGTCTCGTCGTCCAGCCGGCGCTTGCCGTAAAGGAACGAGATCTTGCGCCCGGCCTGAATCGCCTTGTTGATCACGTCGATGTTGTAGTAGATCTCTTCGTTCGTGTTCTTGACGCGGTTTTCGATGAACACCTGCTTTCGCAGCTGCGCCGCCTGCCCTTCGGAGCAGAGCGTACTGATTTTCTCGATCAGATCCTTCGTCTTCTTCGGCGTGATGAAATTCGCCGCCTGCACCGCGTCCATCAGCAGCCGCAGCTCCGGCACCTCGAACGTGCGCGTCGCGAGGTAGTAGCCGTTTTTCGGCGCCTTCACGCGGAAGATTTCGAGATCCGCGTCGCGCAGGGTCTGCACGTCGCTGTAGACCGCCTTGCGCTCGCAGGTGATCCCCTTCTCTTCAAGCATCGCCAGCAGCTCTTCGCCGCCGACGGGGTTGTTTTCGTCGCTGTAGCGCTCCAGATAATCCTTGATATAAAGCAGCTTGAGCTTGGTCGCGCCTTTGCCTGCCATGGTGATCACTCCTTTTTCGTTCTGTGTCTATTATACGGTTTTTTGGACTTTATGTCAAGAGGGAGTTGACGGTGGAAGAGAAAAGGGATTAAGGGAATGAGGAAATGAGGGATTAAGGGGCTGAGGGACTGCAAAAGAATCTAACAGCTAACAGCAAAAAGCCGCCCGCAGGCGGCTTTTTGCTGTCCACTGTGCACTGCGCACTGTGCACTCAGAATCTCAGTTTTTCGTTAATCGCTTTCACCACATCCGGCTCCAGCTTGATCTCTTCGCGGTCGTAGGTCAGCATGCCGTTGACCTCGAACTCCACGTCGGACACCTGGGTGTAGACCGTGGCGGAAAGGCCTTTCTTCAGCGCCGGGATCACCTGATGCTCGTGCAGCTTGCGGTAGGCCTCGGTCATCTTCTCCTTGCTCTTGTACATCTGGTAGCCGAAGCTCTTCTCCTTGTTCCAGACGTGACCGTCGATGATCTGGCTGTAGCCGCCGTATTCGCTCAGGACGAACGGTCTGCCGTCGTATTTCGGCGCGGTGACCGGCCAGATGTAGCGGTGGATCGAGCGCAGCTCGCTCCCCTTCTGGTCGTACCAGCCGCTGGCGTGGTCCACGATCCGCGACGGGTCGTATTCTTTCACGGCGTCGCCGATCCGTTTCGCGTCGAACTGGCCCCAGCCCTCGTTGAACGGCACCCAGGTACCGATGCACGGGACGTTATACAGCGCGTCGATCATCTCGAAAAGTTCGTCTTCGAACTGGGTGCGCCATTCGATCCGGTCGCGGTGGAAGAGCTTGTACTTGTTGTCCTTCATCGAAAGGTAGACGAGCGGACTGAGGAAGCTTTGCGCGTTGGGCAGCACGCCCGCGTGGAAGAGGTTGAGCGCTTTTCCTCCGCTGACCATGTCCTGCCAGACGATCATGCCGAGCCGGTCGCAATGGTAGTACCACCGCGCGGGCTCCACCTTGATATGCTTGCGCAGCATGTTGAAGCCGAGATCCTTCATCGTCTGGATGTCATAGATCATCGCTTCGTCCGTCGGCGGGGTCAGACCGCCGTCGCTCCAGTAGCCCTGGTCGAGCAGACCGCGCTGGAAGTACGGTTCGTTGTTGAGAAACAGCCGCGCGTAGCCGTCGTGCTCCCCGATCGAGAACTTGCGCATGGCGAAGTAGCCCTTGACCGTGTCTTCGCCCAGTGTCAGGATAAAGCCATAGAGGAACGGCGACTCCGGCGACCAGAGTTTCGCGTCGGGAATCGCGACCGCGTCGTCTGCGGTGATGTCGCGGTCGGCGACAACCGCGTCGCCGTCGAGCACCTTGATGTGCAGCCTGCCTTCGCCGTTGGCCTTTGTGGCGATTTTCAGCACGCCTTTGTCGATATCCGGCGTCAGGCGGTAGGATTCGATATACGTCTGCGGGACAGCCTCGAGCCACACGGTCTGCCAGATGCCGCTTGTCGCGGTGTACCAGAAGCCGTGGGAATAGCTCGCCTGCTTGCCGCGGTTCTGCCAGCCTTCGTCCGTCGGGTCATAGACCTTGACGACCAGCTCGTTTTCTCCGTTCTGCAAAACGCTCGTCACATCCGCCGTAAACGGGCAGTAGCCGCCGGTGTGCTGGATCACTTCCTTGCCGTTGACAAACACATGACATTTCCAGTCGACCGCGCCGAAGTGCAGCAGCACGCGCTTGCCGGTGAATTCCACGGGCAGCGAGAACGTCTTGCGGTACCAGAGACGCTCACCGGCGCCGAGCTTTTTGCAGACGCCGGACAGGCAGCTTTCGATTGCGAACGGGACGCGGATCTGCCCGTCGAACGACGCGGGCCGGTCGGCCTTGTCGTCCGTGACGGCGTAATCAAACATGCCGTTGAGATTCACCCAGCAGTCGCGCACCATCTGCGGACGGGGATATTCCGGCAGCGGCAGATCGCACATCGCTTCGTCCGCCCAACGGGTTTTCAGTGTCATCATATCGCAGTTCTCCCTTTTGTCAGTTCAGATACGCGGACGAGACCCAGCCGGAGACGCCGCGGGTGATATCGGTCACATAGACCCAGCCGGAAACCGTGCTGCTCTTGCCCTTGACAGCGACCGGATAGCCGTTGCCGACCGCGCGGATGATGTCGTATTCCGTGCCGGGGCCCTTGCGCAGATTGAGGCTCGTGCCGCCGGTGTTGACGGTCTTCGTGCCGCCGTCATACGTCACGTCGGGCGCGACGGTGCCGGAGACGACCTGCTCGGTCTGCGCCACGGGACGGCTGTTTCCGAGGTAGCTCTTCTTGACCCAGCCGGACACGCCGTAGCGGTTGCTGTAAACATAGCAGAAGCCGTTCTCCTCCGCCGTCACGCGCACGTCGGCGCCGACGGAAAGAGACACGCGGTTCGCGCTGTCGGACCGCGGCGCGTAACGCAGCGCCACGCCGTTCGTGTTGACATACATCGTCTTCGCCGCGAAGGTCGACGTCGGCCGCTGCAGCGTGTTCGCCGGCTGTGTCGTTGTGACCGGACGCGTAGTCGTCGGGCGGGTCGTCGTCGGCCGCGCGGTGGTCGTCGGACGGGCCGTGGTCGTCGGCTTCGTCGTGGTCGGCGCGGTCGTCGTCGGCTTCGTCGTCGTGGTCGGCGGCTCGGTCGTGTCGCCCGGGGCGGTCAGCTCGTTGTCGTCGGCGGTCAGGTCGGTCGTGTCGGGCGTTTCGGTATCGTCCGTGATATCGGTATCGTCTGTGATATCGGTATCGTCTGTGATGTCGGTGTCATCCGTGATGTCGGTATCATCCGTAATGTCGGTATCGTCCGTGATGTCCGTGTCGTCCGTCGGCGCTTCGGTCGTGTCGTCCGTCGTATCGCTGACCGGCGCGGTCTGCGACGTGGAATCGGGCACGGGCGCCGTCGTCGGCTGCGCGAACGGATTGTTGGTTTTCCAGTAGTACCACGCGAAGACGGCGCCGCCGAGCAGCAGCAGCGCGATCAGAAGCGCGGCGATTTTGCCCTTTTTGCCTTTGCCGCCGGTGACGTACATGTCGTCCAGACCGTCGGCTTCCTCCATGGCTTCTTCGGGCAGCGCGATCTCCTCGGTCGGCTCATAGACCGGGATATCCCCCTCGATCGCCACGGGCTGCGTGTCGGAGATCTTCGATTCCGCCGGAATCACCGGCGGCGCGGGCGGCTCGTCCAGATCGGGGTGCAGCTCGCGGAACGGATCGTCGTCGTCCGTCTCGGGGTCGTAGGGCGTCGCGCCGCTGTCCGGCTGCGCCGGCTCATAGGCTTCGAACGTCGGAGAAACATATTTCGGCATCCCGTGCAGCGGCTCCGGCGCGGGGGCTTCCGGCGTGGAGGGCGCTTCGGGGACTTCCGGCGCTTCCGGCGTCGCGGGCGTCTCGGGAACTTCGGGCGCTTCAGGCGCTTCCTGAGGCGGATAGGGCGAAACAAAATCGTTGTCAAGGCTGATGATGGTGCCGCAAGCCGGACAGAATCCGGCGCCGTTTTCCAGCTCGCTGCCGCAGAATGGACATTTCATCGTTCATCACTCCTGTTTGTAGTATCAAAAAAATCTGACTCAATATATTGTATCATACAACGAAGCGGAATGCAAGCCTTTTCCGCACAAGAAGCAACGCCGGACAAAAGAAAAAAGCGCCTGACGGCGCTTTTTCGGTTTTGGTTTAACTTAGCCGGAGATGCTGCTGAAGATCTTCTTCATGAAGTCCTGACCTTTTTCGACGTTGCCCTGATAGGCGATGAGACCGATCAGCGTGCCGAAGATCTGGGTAAGGATGGAGAACACCTTTGCGAAGGTGTCTTGTTCCACTTCAGCTTCTTCATAAAGAGCGGAGAATTCAACAACCGCGCCCTTGTCGATCGCCTTGACGGTGTAGGCGCCGGGCATGCTGGTGTACGGGCCGACGTCACTGTCGTTGGACATATGCGGAACGCGCTTCCAGCCGACGAAGGAATAGCCCTTCGGCGCGGTCACGCCGGGCAGGGTGACGGAAGAACCCACGGTGAACTCGTCCGCATTCTGCGGGACTCTGATGAACACGTCGGGGACGTCTTCCCCATCGGTCAGAACGCTGATGCCGTTGACTTCGTCATAGACAAGCTGGGAAGACTTGCACTTACCGGTGTTCAGACGGAACTTGAACACGCACTGCCTGTTGGGATCCGCATTGTGGGCGCCGCCGAAGAACGGGCTGGTTTGCTCCTGAGTCGTTTCACCTTCCGCGGACGCGGAGATCGCCATGACGGAGAAGACCATCAGGATCGCAAGGAAAACAGATAATACTTTTTTCATAATTGGATTGCCTCCTTTGATTTTTTGCTATTATCTTGCTTAGATTATAGCATTCCTTTTTTCAAATTGCAAGATGTTTTCCGAATCTTCATAAAATATTTTTCAGTTTGCAAACTTCTGTCACAATTTGACAAATTATGAACAAAACAACGCTTAAAATATGGTAATCCTTCTGTTTTCCGGCGTTTTTATTGACGAATTCGGCGGAAAACCCTATAATTGTTGCAAAGTGTTGAAGAGACCGGAGGCGATCGGATGAACGAAAGCGGAAAACTGAGCCGCGACATGCTCAAATACATCGCGATTTTTGCCATGCTGCTCGACCATATCGCCTGGTACCTGCTCGAATTCTCGTCCCCGTGGGCGCAGGCGTTCCACGTCGTCGGGCGGATCACGGCCCCGGTCATGTGCTTCTTTCTGGCGCAGGGCTATGTCTATACCCGCTCGCTCCCCCGCTACTTCGGGCGGCTGCTGACTTTCGCCGCGCTCGCGCAGATCCCGTGGTATCTCCTGCATCCGGGCAAGGGCTGGCTGACGTTCAACTTCCTGTTCACGCTCGCGCTCTCCCTGCTCGCGATCCACGCGTGGGAGAAAATCGAAAACGTGCCGCTGCGGCTGCTCGCGGTCGTGGCCTGCGTCGCGGCAAGCTACTATTGCGACTGGCACATTTTCGCCCCGCTGTGGTGCCTGCTGTTCTATCTGTTCCGCGAGGACAAAAGCAAGCAGCTCCTTTCGTTTACCGGCGTCGCGCTGTTCTATATCGAAGAGACGGTGCGCGCGCGGCTGGACGCCGGGTTCAGTCTGCACACCGCGCTGCGGACGGCGGCGTTTACGCTCGGCGTGTTCCTCGCGATTCCGCTGCTGCTTTTCTGCAACAACAAAAAGGGCAAATACAAATGGAGCAAATGGGTGTTCTACGCGTTTTACCCCGCCCATCTGCTGATCATCTATCTGATAACGCTGCTGCAATAAGGCAGCGTTCTTTTTTGCTGTTTTTTTACAAATGATTTACTTTTTCAAAACATCGCGTAAACTTTGCCGTATTATACTATTATAAAATCGGAAAATCGGAGGACCCTGTTACCATGAAACGCATCCTTTCTTTCGCGCTGAGCGCGCTGCTGCTGTTCGCGCTGCTGACGCCCGCCTTTGCCGTGTCCCTCGGCACCACCGGCAGTCAGGTGCCGCTTGTCCTTTTGGGCGGCGACGGCGACACGCTGTATGACAAAGACGGCAACTATCTGTTCCAGATCGACGATCTCGGCCACCTTTTGGACGGCTCGAGCAAAGAGGAGCTGCTGCGCTCCGTCGCGAACGTGCTGCAGCCGTTTTTGCTGCAGGGGCTGCTGCTGAACCGATGGGAGCCGTATTACGACGCGCTCGAACAGGAGATCGGCGAATTGACGGCGGACGTCCGGCTCGACGAAAACGGCAACGTCCCCAACGGCTCCGACATTTCCAAGGAGCACCGGCAGGAAGTAGAGACGAACAAATCCGTTGACAAAAAGGGCAAAAAGGGCTACTACGGCTATCAGGATTACCGCTTCTGGTACGACTGGCGGCTTGACCCGATGGAGGTCGCGGACGAGCTCAACGATTATATCGAATCGATCAAGGCCGTCACCGGCCAGAGCCGGGTGGCGCTCGTCGGCCGCTGCGTCGGCTGCAACATCATGCTCGCCTATCTCGCCAAATACGGATTCGACAGCGTCTACGGCTTTGGGCTCGACGGCACCAGCTCCAACGGCGGCGAGTTCATCAGCGAATCCATCAGCGGCAAATTCAAGCTCGACGGTCCCGCCGTGGAACGCTTTCTGATCGACTACGACGAGTTGGGCATGCTGAGCATTTCGGACTTCGCCGAAGCGACGATCGACCTGCTGGTCAAAAGCGGCGCCGTGGATACAATCGACAGGGTCACCCGCGCCACGATCTATGACAAGGTCGCCGTCGGGATGACCAGCGCGCTGACGCTCTCCACGTTCTTCACGATGCCGTGCTACTGGGGCTTTGTCCGCGCGGAGGATTACGACGACGCAATTGAATACGTCTTCGGCCCGGAGGGCAGCGAAAAGCGTACGCAGTACGCCGGCCTCATCGAAAAGCTCGACGGCTACCACACGCAGGTCGTGGAGCGGATCCCGGAACTGATGCAGGGACTCTCTGACAACGGCAGCAACCTTGCGATTATTTCCAAATACGGCTTCCAGATCGTGCCGATCTGCCAGTCGGGCGACGCGATTGCCGACCAGTACGCCTCCGTGAAGAACTCCTCCTTCGGCGCGACGACGTCGACAATCTACACGACGCTGCCCGACGACTATATCGCGCAGCGCGAAGCCGGGGGCAAAGGCCGCTACATCTCCCCGGACAGGCAGGTCGACGCGTCGACCTGTATGTTCCCGGATTACACCTGGTTCACCAAGGGCGCGCGCCACGGCAACTGGACCAAAGCCGAAAACGAAATCATGTACACCGTCACCACGGCCGACCGGCAGCTGACGATCGACGACTTCGATCTGACGCAGTTCATGGTCTACGAAAGCGAGACGAAGACCATGTCGCCGATGACAGCGGAGAACTGCCACACCGAATACTGGGTCGCGGACGAAAAGATTGACCATCCGTCGAACCTCTTCGAGCGCCTGCGCGCGTACTTCCCGTCGCTGCTGCGCTGGCTGAAGGTGGCTTTCTCCGCCCTGCGGGCGAAGATCAGTGGCTAGTGGCTAGTGACTAGTGCCTAGAGCAAAAAAAGAACGCTCCAACGAGCGTTCTTTTTTTATGTAGTCCAGAAGATCACTTCGTCGTAAGGGTCCAGTCCGCCGCCGCAGCGGTATTTCGCCGCACCGGCTTCGGAAAGGAAGCACAGCCGCCCGTCGGGTCCGACGCAGACTTCCTGCAGCATCGGCGGCGCCGTGTAGGTCGCCCGCCGGTCGATCAGCCGGCAGTGGTGCAGCGGCACAATCGCGTCGCCGAACGTCAGCGTTTCGTCCGCCTTGCGCTGTGTCACGTCGACATAGGCCGAAACGATCGAGCGCACCGTCCGGCCGTAGGAGCACGAGAAAACGAGTTTGCCGTCCGGCGTGAACGTCATGCCCTGCACCTCGGGCGGAATCGCGATCGCCTGATCGGGATACGCGACGCCGTCAGAAAGGTTCTCTTTCCGGATGCCGTAGGGCGCGGTCTCGTCGAGCGTATAGCCGTCCGCGCGGGCATAGAGCTTGTGCCCGGCCTTTGTAGTGTAGACGGGCGAAGCGGCCTGAATCGCCTTGCCGCTGTTCTCCTGGAACTGCGTCAGCCAGAGCACGCCGTTCACGACCTCGGCGCCCGACGTCGCGGGCAGACAGCTTTGCAGCGACGCGAGCGCCCGCGCGCTGCTTTGCGCCGTCAGCAGATCCGACAGCGAGAGCACATAGAAGTTGTCGGTGTTCGCGATATAGACCCAGTCTTTCCAGGCGGCGATCCCGCCGAAATGACCGGTGGAAGCCTTCCCGCCGGGTGTCGTCAGGCCGACCGCTTTTTGCAGCGCGCCGTCCTTGCCGACGACGCAGATCTGCGACGGGGTGTCATCCTCGAAATAGCCGGAGATCAGATAAACTTCGTTCGTTTCGTCATAGCAGATGCCCTGCGGGATATACCCTTCGGCGAGGCCGGGGATCACGAAGCCGGTTTCGCCGTGTTTCCAGAACGCCGTCATCTGCAAATCGCGGGCGTTGCTGCCCGTCACGACCGCCGTCTGCGTCAGCGCGGTCGTCGTCTCCCCTGCCGGCGCGACAGCCGCGTCGCCTTTCGGCAGCGCGAACGCGAACACGCTCAAAATCGACGCGAGCACGACGGCGAGCGCCTTTTTGAAATAGTCGTAGTCCCAGACGGGATCGAAGTCTTTCATGCGTCTTCCTCCTGTGCTTCAATCGCGGCTTTCTGTGTGTTGATCGCGCGGATGACCGCGGGGTCGAACTTCGGCGTTCTGTCGTAGGTATACAGGCCGTTCTGCTCCTGCTCCACGTCGGTCAGCTGGGTGTAGCAAAAGCCGAACAGGCGGCTGTTAAAGAGCAGCGCTTCGGTCAGGCCGCGGTAGCGCGAAAGGAATTCCGCCTCGGTCTGCGGCGCGTTGCCGTAGCCCCAGCCGTCGCCCTCGCTCCAGCGGATGCCGCCGTATTCGCTCAAGAAGACGGGCTGTCCGGGCGTGTAGTGCTGCCGGTCGCCGAGCCAGTCGTGCAGTTCTCCCGTTTCCATCAACTTGTCGTAGTGCGCGCGGAAGGTCTCCGGGTTCTGGTCGTAGTCGTGCACGTCGTAGATATCGGTTTCCACATGGTAGCCGCCGCTGACGTCGATGCACGGCCGCGTGGGGTCGACCGCCTTTGTCACGCGGTACACCGTGCGCAGCACGTCGTCACACTGCCGGCAGCCGTGCTGGTCCCACGTCTCGTTGAACGGGCACCAGCCGATGATCGACGGGTGGTTGCGGTCGCGCGCCATCTCTTCGAGCCATTCGTGCAGAATCGGAAAGACGCTTTCCGGGCGGGTGTGGTCCAGTCCCCAGTTGGGGTACTCTCCCCAGACGAGGTAACCGAGCTTGTCGGCGTGATAGAGGAACCGCGGCTCAAAGATCTTTTCGTGCAGCCGCGCGCCGTTAAAGCCCATCGCCATCGCGCGTTCAATGTCGCCGCGCAGAAACGCGTCGTCGGGCGCGGTGTAGATCCCGTCGGGGTTGAAGCTCTGGTCGAGCACCGTCCGCTGAAAGACAGATTTTTCATTGATCAGAAAGCGGTAGCCGTCCAGCCGCACACTGCGCAGGCCGAAATAGCTTTGGACTTTGTCGTAGCCGAAGGTCAGTTCCAGATCATAGAGTCTGCCGTGCCCCGGCTCCCAAAGATGGGTTTCGCTGAGCGGAATTGTCAGCGTTTCGGTCCCGCCCGCGTTTTCGAGCGTCGCCGTCCCGACCGGACGGCCTTCATAGGTCGCCGCCGCGGTCAGCGTGCCGCTGCCGCAAAGCTCCGCTTCCAGCGTCAGGCTGCCGCGGATATCGGGAAACAGGCGGATCACGCGGATATGCGTTTTGGGCACAAACTCCAGCCAAACGGTCTGCCAGATCCCGGTGGTGCGGGTGTAGTCGCAGCCGTGGGAGTAGTACTCTTCGCTCTGCTTGCCGCGCGGGATCATCGGGTCGCGCTCGTCGTCCTCGGCGGCGATCACGAGGTCGTTTTCGCCGGGTACGAGCAGCGGCGTAATATCAAAGCTGAACGACACATAGCCGCCCTTGTGCGTGCCGGCCTTTTTGCCGTTGACATAGACGGTCGTCTCGTAATCGCACGCGCCGACGTGCAGCACGACAAGGTTTTGAAGCTGCTGCTTTGTCACCGTGATCTTCCGGCGGTACCACACGGCAGGCAGAAAATCGGTGTCGGCGATTCCGGACAGTTTGCTCTGCGGACAGAAGGGCACCGTGATCGTCGCGGGGTACTCGGTCTCTGGCAGATAGAATTTGCGGTCTTTGCCGCTTCTGCCGCGGTCGATCAGAAACTCCCACTGGCCGTTGAGGCACTGCCAGTCGGGTCGCTGGAACTGCGGATTGGGGTGTTCGGGGCGCGGAATGGTCATACGCATTACCTCCATTCATTCTCTGCAATCAAAGCGCACCCAAAGCGTCCTGTCGGGGACGCCCGGGTGCGGGGTGTTTAACCGAGGGCCGCAAGGCTCTCTTCGATCATCTTGATCTTTTCGCGCAGCTTCTTTTCCTCTTCGCGCTGGACGTTGACAACGGCCTCGGGCGCCTTGGAAAGGAAGCCGGGGTTGCTGAGCTTCGCGGTGATGCCGGCGAGCTTCTTTTCGGCGCCTTCCTTCTCTTTCGAAAGACGCTTGCGCTCCGCCTCAAAGTCGACAAGATCTCCCATCGGGATATACACCTTCGCGTGGGCGGTGACGATCGACACCGCGCCGGGGATCTCGAAGCTGTCGCCGATCTCGACGTCGGCGGCGGACGCGAGCCGCTGCAGGAAGACGACGGCCGTTTCGAACACGGTTTTGTACTCCGTCGCAATATAGACGTGCGCCTTGCGTGACGGCGGGACGTTCATTTCCGCGCGGCGGTTGCGGATCGCGCGGATCGCTTCCATGATGATGTCCATGTGCTTTTCGTCTTCGTCGAAGCACAGCGCCTCGTTATATTGCGGCCACGGGGACAGCATGATCGTGTCGCCGTCATGCGGCAGCGTCTGCCAGATCTCTTCTGTGATGAACGGCATGAACGGGTGCAGAAGCTTGAGCGTTTCGGAAAGGACATAGACCAGAACGCCCTTCGCCTGCGCGGCGGCTTCTCCGCCCTGCTGCAGACGGATCTTCGCCAGCTCGATATACCAGTCGCAGAAGATGTCCCAGATGAAGTCGTAGAGCTTCGCCACGGCGATGCCGAGTTCGAACTTTTCGAGATTCTCGGTCACTTCCTTGACGAGCTTGTTGAACAGCGACAGCACCCACTTGTCCTCGAGCACTTGCGCCTGCGGAACGGCCGGCGCGCCTTCGCTGCCGTCGAGGTTCATCAGGATGAACCGCGCGGCGTTCCAGATCTTGTTGGCGAAGTTGCGGCTCGCTTCCACTTTCTTTTCGGAGAAGCGCATGTCGTTGCCGGGGCTGTTGCCCGTGGCGAGGGTCAGACGCAGGGCGTCCGCGCCGTATTTGTCGATGACGAGCAGCGGGTCGATGCCGTTGCCGAGCGACTTGCTCATTTTGCGGCCCAGTTCGTCGCGGACGATGCCGTGGATGAACACCGTGTCAAACGGCACTTCGCCCATCTGTTCGCACGCAGAAAAAATCATCCGCGCCACCCAGAAGAAGATGATGTCATAACCGGTGACAAGGGTGCTCGTCGGGTAGTAATGCGCGAGTTCGGGCGTCTTGTCGGGCCAGCCGAGGGTCGAAAACGGCCAGAGCGCCGAGGAGAACCAGGTGTCGAGCGTGTCGGGGTCCTGCTCAATCTTCGCGCTGCCGCAGTGGGCACAGTGCGTCGGGTCTTCGCGCGAAACGGTGATCTTGCCGCAGTCGGCGCAATACCACGCGGGGATCCGGTGGCCCCACCAGAGCTGACGGGAGATACACCAGTCGCGGATGTTTTCCATCCAGTTGTAATAGGTCTTGTCGAAGCGTTCGGGGATGAACCTCGTCTTGCCTTCGCGGACGACCTTGATCGCCGGTTCGGCAAGCGGCTGCATCTTCACGAACCACTGCTCGCTCACGCGCGGCTCGACGCTCGTGTGGCAGCGGTAGCAGGTGCCGACCTCGTGTTTTGTCGGCTCGATCTTGACGAGCGCGCCCGCCGCCTCAAAGTCGGCGACGATCGCCTTGCGGCATTCTGCAAGGGTCATGCCGGCGTATTTGCCCGCCTTCTCGTTCATGTAGCCGTCGTCGGTCATGACGTTGAGAATCGGCAGATTGCAGCGCAGGCCGACCTCGAAGTCGTTCGGGTCGTGCGCCGGGGTAATCTTCACCGCGCCGGTACCCTTGTCCATCTTGGCGTAGCTGTCCGCGACGATCGGGATCTCGCGGCCGATCACGGGGATGCGCACCGTTTTGCCGATCAGGTCCTTGTAGCGCTCGTCGTCCGGGTGGACCGCGACGCCGGTATCGCCCGGGATCGTCTCGGGGCGGGTCGTGGCGACGATGATCGCGCCGGAGCCGTCCGTAAACGGATAGGCCATGTGCCAGAACGCGCCGTCCTTCTCTTCATATTCCATCTCGATATCCGAAATGGACGTCTTGCAGTGCGGGCACCAGTTGATGATGCGCTCGCCGCGATAGATGAGACCCTTTTCATAAAGGTTGTTGAACACCTCGCGGACCGCCTTGGAGCAGCCTTCGTCGAGCGTAAAGCGTTCGCGCGCCCAGTCGCAGGACGAGCCGAGCTTCTTGAGCTGTTCAACAATGCGGCCGCCGTACTGCGCGCGCCATTCCCAGGCGCGTTTGAGGAAGCCCTCGCGGCCGAGATCCTCTTTCTGGATCCCTTCGGCGCGCAGCGCGTCCACGATTTTCGCCTCCGTCGCGATCGACGCGTGGTCCGTACCGGGCAGCCAGAGCGTGTCGTAGCCCTGCATACGCCGCCAGCGGATCAGGATATCCTGCAGCGTGTTGTCGAGCGCGTGGCCCATGTGCAGCTGTCCCGTGATGTTCGGGGGCGGGATCACGATCGTATAGGGTTTGCGTGCCGGGTCGCAGGGCGCGTGAAAATAGTCGCCCTCGATCCACGACTGATAGATACGGTCCTCCACCTGTTTGGGATCGTACTGTTTCGCCAATTCTTTTGCCATTGGATTCACCTTCCAGTCAAATAAAAAAGCCGCCCTGAGTGTATCTCAGGACGGAGTTCTTCCGCGGTACCACCTGAGTTCGGCCGAAGCCGCCCTCTTTTTATTGCGGGGTCTAATGAGCATGCTGCCGTTCTTCCCGCGGCTGGCAAGCGACCTTCGCTCCGCGCCGTCGCAAGGCTCGCACCGACCGCCTTGTCTCTGTACCGGGCACGGCGCTACTCCTCTTGCTTTGCGCCATGTTGGGGATAGTTTAGCACAAAGCCCCGCGTTTGTCAATAGATTGCAAGAAAGAAAAAAACAAGAGCCGATCCGAACCGACTCTCGTCTTTTTTGTAGCGTTGAACTTAGTTCAGTTCGGTGATGCCAAACAGGCCGGCAAAGAAGTTGAACACTTCTTTGAAAGCGCCAGCATAGCTGCCAGTGCCGTTCGCTGCGTCTTTGCTGGCGTCAGCAAAGCTCTTCGTGCCATCAGCGATGTTGCCAACAGCCTTCATGCCTGCAGCAATGCCGTTAAGAATCGTCTGGAGAGCGGTGATAACCTGATCCATTATAGTATCCTCCTTCCCAAAAGCCTAAGAGCGGTTAGCTCGTGCTAACCAATTTCTCTCATATACATTCTATCATCATATAATGAAAATTGCAATAGCTTCCCTTTATTTTTTTGCCGAAAAATGAATATTTTTATAGATTTGTGTAAAAAAAGCACAACATCTGCGCTCGTTTTATCAATTTTGTCCATCCGTAGTGGTGCTCTTGCCCCGCCGAAGACCCCCAAAGACAGAAAAACAGCCGCCGGGAATTCCCGGCGGCCGCAGCTTTGTTTCTTAATATTCGATCGAGTAATCGTCGATGAAGGTCATGCCGACCTGGGCGTCCAGCGTCACAAGCACCTTCGCGGTGACACTCAGCACGCTGGGCAGCGTGTAGAGGGTGTGGACCATGTTACCGGTCGATTTTTCGATCTTCGCTTCGATCGTGGCGTCATAGTATTCCACGCTGAAATCCTGCACGACGGAAGCCGCTTCCTTGATCTCTTCGCCCTTCATGATATTGAACGCGCTGCCGACGCCGTTCGTCGTCGGGTCGACGCAGGTCTTGAACTTCAGCTTGATATTATAGTAAGTACCGTCATCCGTGCAGGTCGCCTCGGCGATGTCCGCCTCGGTCGCGTTCGAAACGTAGGTCGTCTCCTTGACGGGATAGTTGGCGCAGATCTCGTCCTTGCCGGTCCAGGTCACCGGGGTCTCGTCCTTCTTGAGGAAGGTGCTGATCAGGCTCTTGCCGATCGACTGCAGCGCGGCGGGCGCAACGAGCTTTTCTTCGTTGTGCTGGAGGTCTTCCCAGTTGCGGGTGACGCTCTTCGCGTTCGTCTTGATCTTGTTGGCGCTCGTGTTGTAGAGCTTAAGGATCTCCGCCGTAGTGGTCGGCGTGCTGGACGCGGGCGCGGCGGTCGTGTCGTCGGCGGGCGCAGCGGTCGTATCCGGCGTCGGCGCGGCCGTCAGAGCGTCCGGCGTCGGCGCGGCCGTCGTATCCGGCGTCGGCGCGGC
>CAMZEG010000017.1 GCA_947305635.1 uncultured Clostridia bacterium | reverse complement strand
AGTTGCTTTCGCAAAGACCGACAATAAAAAACCGGCTGCTTCGGCAGTCGGTTTTGTATTATGCTTTCGGTGTTTATTCTGCTTCCGGTTCGGCCGCTTCCTCCGTCTGCGGGGCGGGGCCGAGGACGTTGGTGAGCCATTCCAGCACATCCTCAAAGACCTTTTCCTTTTCGTCCTCGTTGAGGATCTCGTGGCGGAACGTCGGGTAAAGGATCACGCTCGGCGCGTGGCCGGCGGCTTCGAGGTTGTCGCACACGGCGATCACGCCGCGGCCCTTCATGCCAACCGGGTCGTTCGCGCCGGAGATCACGAGGATCGGCAGCCCGACCGGAACGAGCGAGGCCCATTCGGTGGAGCAGGCGGTGTTGGCGAGCGAGACAAGGTCGCGCACGCCGCCGAGCTGCAGCTCGATCCCGCACAGCGGGTCGAGGATATAGGCGTCGACGTTCGCTTCGCTCAGGCTCAGCCAGTCCTTGTCGGTGCGCTTGTTCTTGATGCCGATCGTGCTGATCTTGTCGAACAGCGCGTTGTTGACCTTCGTGTGCGGGCCGAGCTTTTTCGAAAGATAGCGCAGCGGACCTTCGAGCACGGCGGCGGAGGCGGGCAGTTCGCCCGTGCCGCAGAGGATCAGACCGTCCAGCTCATAGCCGAACGCGGCCGCGTAGGAGCGCGCGCAGAACGAGCCCATCGAATGGCCGAAGAGCACATAGGGGAGGCCCGGATAGCGCTTTTTCATGATCTGCGTCAGGATGTGCATATCGTCGACCATGCGCAGATCGCCGTCCTCTTCGGCAAAAAAGCCGTAATCCTCCGGGTCGTCGACCGATTTGCCGTGGCCGAGATGGTCGTTGCCGCAGACGACAAAGCCGTTCTCTGCAAGATAGCGCGCGAACGCGTCGTAGCGGTCGATGTGCTCCGAAACGCCGTGGGCGATCTGGAACACGCCGCGTTTGGGCAGCGTATCGTTTTCCCAGATGTTGCAGCGGATGCGGTTGATGCCGGTGGAGGAGAGGAAATAGGCTTCTTTCAGTTGAATGGCCATGCGCGAGGCCTCCTTTGTCTTTTATGGTTTTTTATATTATAATATAAATGTGCGCCGGAATCAAGATTAAGTTCAATTAAAGTTGCAATGCTATGCTTTTTCTGTTTACAAAATGAAAAAGTATGGTATAATATCTAAAATAACCAACGGGAGGGGAACGGCGTGTTCGGCTATGTCAAGGTCCGCAAGGGCGATCTGCGTGTGCGCGAATGGGAGACCTACCGCGGGCTGTACTGTTCGCTGTGCCGCGCGCTGTCGCGGCGCTACGGGCTGCCCGCGCGGCTGATCCTCAGCTACGACGCCACGTTTCTGTTGGCGGCGCGGCTTGCGGAAACGAACGTCGTCCCGCATTTTCACCCCGGCCGCTGCCCGTTCAACCCCGCCAAGCGCTGCAGCTACTGCGACAACGCCGAGCCCGCATTCGACTTTGTCTGCGCCGCCGCCGTGCTGCTGTTTTACTATAAGCTGCGCGACGATATCGCCGACAGCGGCTTTTGGAAGCGGCTGTTGCTGTATCTGATTCTGCCCGTCGCAGCGCTCTGGCGCAAAAAGGCGAAACGGCTGTTTCCCGACGTGGAAGCGATTGTCGCCGCCGCGATGCAGCTGCAGGCGCAGACCGAGCAAAGCGGCACCGACAGCACAGACCGCGCCGCCCACGCGAGCGCCGACGCCCTCGGCAAGCTGATGCAGCTCGGCGCCGGAGAGCACGCGCAGGCGTTCTACCGCTTCGGCTACTGTGTCGGCCGCTGGGTCTATCTTGTCGACGCGGCGGACGACTTGCGCAAGGACTTCAAGACCGGCAACTATAACGTGTTTATCAGACAGTTCGGTCTCACGACGCCGGAACTGACGGACGAACAGAAAGCACAGATCACGGCCGCGCTCGAAGGGACGGCCGCGAACGCAGCCCAAGCGCTGGACGAAACAAAAAGCACCGTGCTGTATCCCATATTGGAAAACGTCGTGCTCGACGGCATGTACGACGTGACGCAGCAGATTATGAAAGGAACCAAGAGCGATGAGAGATCCCTATGAAGTGCTCGGCGTGCCGAGAACCGCAACGGCCGACGAGGTCAAGGCGGCCTACCGCGCCCTCGCGAAAAAGTACCATCCGGACAACTACGCCGACAGTCCGCTTGCCGACGTCGCCAACGAGAAGATGGCGGAGATCAACGAAGCGTACGACGCCATCATGTCCGGCACGGCGCAAAGCGGCTCCTATTCCTATCAGCATACCTGGCAAAGCGGCTCTTCCCCGACGTTCGACGCGGTCCGTACCCTTGTCTGGAATGGCCAGCTGGACGAAGCGGAGCAGGCGCTCGAAGCGATGGACCACGCCATGCGCGGCGCGGAGTGGTACTACTGGAAGGGACAGGTCAACTACAAGCGCGGCTGGTTCGATCAGGCTTATACTTATTTCAGCACGGCCTACACCATGGAGCCGCAGAACCAGAACTACCGCCGGATGTACGAGACGATGACCCAGCAGCGAAGCGGCGGCTACCGCGCGTCGCGCAGCGGCTCCGGCGACACCATGTCCTCCGCCTGCAGCATCTGTCAGGGCCTTCTGTGCGCCGACTGCTGCTGCGAATGCATGGGCGGCGATCTGATCCCGTGCTGCTGAGGTGACGCCATGAAGCAACTCTCTCAGGCGTCCAAAACCGCCATCGGCGGCATGACGGTCGCGCTGACGGTCGTTTTGCTGATTCCGACGGCGCTCGACATCTTCGTCTACGCGCTGCCCGCGATCGCCGGGTTTCTGACGCTGTTCTGCGTGATCGAACTCGGCAAACGCTGGGCGTTCGGCGTCTATTTCGCGGCGGCCGTTCTGTCGCTGCTGCTCGTCCCGAACAAGGAGGCGGCGGTGATGTACACGGCGTTTTTCGGCTATTACCCGATCGTCAAGGCGCTGCTGGAAATCAGCAAACTCCCGCGCGTCGTGGAATACCTGTTGAAATTCCTGATCTTCAACGCGTCGGTCGTCCTCGCGTATCTCGTTTTGATCTACGCGTTCGGGATGCCGCTCGACGACGTGCTCGGCATCGACGGGAACGTCTGGTGGTCGAAGTACGCGCTGCCCGTGATGCTCGCGCTGGGCAACGCCGTTTTCCTCGCGTTCGATTTCTCGCTGACGCGCATGGCTATGGTGTATCTCAAAGTCCTGCAGCCGAAGCTGCACAAGCTCTTCCGTTTCAAATAAAAAAAGAAACCCGGGTTTAACCCGGGTCTTTTTCTTGCTTCGCTTTTCTGACGTCGAACCAGAACTCGACGCCGTTTTCGCGGTTGTTGACGCCGTAGCGCATCTGCTGCGCCTCCTGCGCACTGGCCACGATGGACAGCCCCAGCCCGAAGCGGCCCTCGGCGCGGGAATGCGCCTTGTCCGCGCGGTAAAAGCTGTTCCAGATGTTGAGCAGATCGTTGTCCGCAATCGGCTTGCCGGTGTTGAAGACGCTGATCCGGTAGTGCTCGTCGAACGCCTCGCACGAGACGACGATTCTTTTTTCGCCCTCGCAGTGCGAGATCGCGTTGGAAAAGTAGTTGGAAATCACGCGCTCAAAGAGCGTCTCGTCGCAGCGCGCGATAAAGGTCGGGTCGATCTCGCAGCGGACGGTGATGCCGTTTTTGACCGTGATATTGCGCATCTGCTCGACAAAGGTTTTGAGCCGTTCGGCCAGCGGGAAGTCCACATAGTGCGGCTCGATCTTGGTGGAGTTGAGCCGGTCGACCTCGAGCATGTCGATGACGAGCTGGTTCATCTTCTGCGCTTCTTCCAATATCACGTCGTAGCATTCGCCGGGATTGTCGTCATAGATGCCGAACTTCAGCCCTTCGGCATAGCCCTGAATGATCGCGATCGGCGTCTTCAGCTCGTGTGACGCGCTGGCAATGAACTGCTTGCGGTTTTCGCGCAGCTTCTGCTCGTTTTCGATATCGCGCTCCAGCTGGGCGTTCCGGTTCGTCAGCGTCTGCATCGTCATATCCAGCGACGATGAGAGGAAGTTGATATTGGAACTCAGTTCGTCCAGTTCGCGCAGCCGGAACGGGGGACAGGCGACGCCGAAATCCATCTGCGCGATCTGCTTCGTGATCCGGCTGATCTTGTCGACGGGGATCGTGAACGAGACCGTGTGGAAGATCATGACCGAAAGGATCACGAGGACCAGGAAGACGGCGGCGATGAAATACAGCCAGAAGGCGGTCTTCGCGTTGTCATAGAGCAGCTCGAGCGGCGCGTACAGCTCGACCGCGACGCCGGAGGGGAACAGCGTACCGTAAACGACGTAGTTCGCGGACGCGTAGTATTCCTGCCGCGTTTCGAAATAGCTGACGTCGTCGAGATCGGTGTGCTCAAGAATGCGCATGATGCGCGGCTTGAGCGTTTCCTGCTTCTCGTCTTCGTCGGGCTGCGGGTCGAACGTCGACTTGTTCGTATTGGTCGTATAGATCAGCTGGTCGCGCGGATAGTACAGCTCAATATAGAAATTGTGCTTGGCCTCGATATCCGACAGCGCGGTTTCCAGCTTCTCCCGGTCGGACAGCTCCATTTGGGAGATGTCCTCGGCCACGGTCTGCAGATCCATCTTCTCTTTCATCAGGTAGATATCGTCGAGATAGAGGTACGCGAACAGCGTCAGCAGTCCGATCGCCGCGACAAGAATCAGAATCATGAAAATGTTCCGCACGAGGAGCTTCTCGGAGCGGAACTTGCGGAACCTTTGGCCGTGCATTATTCTTCCTCAAGCTTGTAGCCGATGCCGTACACCGTCTTGAGCCTGCGGTTGCCCCAGTCGCCGAGCTTCGTGCGCAGACGGGCGATGTGGGAATCGACCGTGCGGATATCGCCGACATAGTCGTAGCCCCAGATGGAATCGAGCAGCTGTTCGCGGCTGTAGACGCGGCCGGGGTTCTCCAGCAGCTTTTTGAGAATGTTGTATTCCTTGAGCGTCAGCTCGATCTCCTGGCCGTTGAGCCGGACCTCGTGCGCCTCATGGTTGAAGGTCAGGTCCTTTTCCCCGCCGAGATAGGCGGCGGACTTGGTGCGGCGCAGCAGCGCTTCAACCTTTTTGACAAGGATGGTCGGGGAGAACGGCTTCGTCACATAGTCGTCCGCGCCGGATTCGTAGCCGAGCAGCTCGTCGAATTCCTCCGAGCGCGCGGTCAGCATAATGACCGGCACGTCGGAAAGCGCGCGGATCTCCTTGCAGACCTCCCAGCCGTTGAGACCGGGCATCATGATATCGAGAATCACAAGATCGATGTCGTCCTCATGCTTCTGGAACAGCGCGAACGCCTCGTCGCCGTCCTCCGCTTCGAGCGTTTCGTAGCCGACGTTCTTCAAAAAGTCACAAACCAGTTTGCGGATTTTTTGTTCGTCGTCCGCGATCATGATTTTACTCATATTCAAGCACCACCTTTTTGTGTTTCACTTTATTATACATGACTTTCCCTTTTTCGTCAATTCTTTTCTTTGCGAACACGCGAAAAGTTGCGGCATACCCTGAAAGTAGGCATGGAAAGGAGGTGGGAATATGCCGAGCTATCTGAAAATGGACTCCCTGACGGCGGCGCAGAGCGCGAAACGGCTGCTGCAAAAACACGGGATTATCGCCGCTGTCCGCCGCGACCCGCAGCCGGACCGCAAACGCGGCTGCGGCTTCGCCCTGTTTTTGCCCGGCGGAATCGACCGCGCCCAACAGCTGCTGCGCGCGCACGGCTACAGTTTTGAGACGGCAGGGGAGCCGTGATCTATCTCGACAACGCCGCGACGACGTTCCCGAAGCCCGACTGCGTCTACCGCGCGGTTTCGGAGTGTCTTCGCTGCTTCGGGGCGAACCCCGGCCGCGCCGGGCACCGCCTTTCCGCAAAGGCGGCCGAGCGCGTCTACGAAACGCGGGAAGAAATCGCGGCGTTTTTCGGCGGGTCGCCGGAGCGCACCGCATTCACGCTCAACTGCACCCACGCGATCAACTTTGCGCTCAAGGGGGTACTGCAAAAGGGCGACCATGTGATCATCTCCTCGCTTGAGCACAACGCCGTTCTGCGCCCGCTCGAAGCGATGAAAGAGGCGGGCGTCATCACCTTCGACGTCGCACGCGTTGTCCCGCAAAACGAAAAAGCGACGCTCGAAAACGTCCGCGCCCTGCTGCGCCCGGAAACGCGGCTGCTGTTCGTGACCCATGTCTCCAACGTTTTCGGCACGGTGCTGCCGGTCGAACAGCTCGCTTCGTTCGCCCGCTCGCGGGGCCTTTTGTTCGGCCTCGACGCGGCGCAAAGCGCGGGCGTCTTTGACATTTCCATGGAAAAGCTGCCGGTCGACCTGCTGTGTCTGCCCGGCCACAAGGGCCTCTTCGGCCCGATGGGGACCGGTGCGCTGCTGCTGTCGGACCGCGTCTCGCCGCGGCCGCTGATCGAGGGCGGGACGGGTTCGTTCTCGCTGCAGCACCGGCAGCCGGACGTTCTGCCGGACGCGCTCGAAAGCGGGACGCTCAATCTGCCGGGGATCTGCGGCCTCGGCGCCGGCCTTTCGTTTGTGCGGCGGGTCGGCACAAAGGCAATTTTGCAGCACGAAACGCAGCTGATGCGTCTGCTGCGCGAGGATCTTTCCGTGATCCCCGGGGTCGAACGCTTCGGCGAAGCGCCGGAAACGCTGCTGTCGTTCCGAATCGCGGGACAGCCGGCGGAACAGACCGGGTCGCTCCTTGACCGGATGGGGGTCGCCGTGCGCGCGGGGTACCACTGCGCCGCGCTCGCGCACACATCCTTTGAAACGACCGATACCGGCACGGTGCGCGTCAGTCCGTCGCTTTTCAACACAAAAAACCAAATAAAAAATTTATCTTTTTCCGTCAATCAAATTGCAATGGGAAAAGTTTTATGATAGAATAGAACAAGGAATACGAAAAAACATGGATGGTGGCTGATTTATGGCGGCGTTCTTTCATCTCATCGGAGAAAATATCATGAAGATCGTCTCAACGATCCACTGGTACGACATCCTCGATATCGTGGTCGTTGCGCTGGTCTTCTATTACTGCATCAAACTCTTCACACGCACGCGGGCGATTCACCTCGTGCGCGGGTTTGTGTTCCTCGGTTTGGTCTATTTCGTGGTCTCCGCGCTGAATATGTCGACGAGCAGCTTTTTGTTCTCACGCCTGTTCAGCGATATCGTGCTTGTGATCGTTTTGCTGTTTCAGCCGGAGTTCCGCCACGCGATCGAATCCTTCGGGCGCGGCGATTTCGCGAAGTTCAACCTCTTCTCGCGCTACTCCTCGCTGATGCGCGAAGAGACACAGCAAAGCATCTCCGCGCTGGTCAAAGCCGTGATGACCATGAGCGACGGCAAGGTCGGCGCGCTGATCGTCCTCGAAGGCAAGTCGCCGCTCGGCGAGATCATCGCGACGGGCAGCGAGATCGACGCGATCATCTCCGAGCCGATGGTGGAAAACATTTTCTATCCGAAGTCGCCGCTGCATGACGGCGCAATGGTGATCCGCAACAACCGCATCACGGCCGCGGGCTGCATTCTGCCGCTGACGCAGAACGAACTGAGCCGCGAACTCGGCACGCGCCACCGCGCGGCGGTCGGTATGAGCGAAGCTTCCGACGCGCTGATCATCGTTGTTTCGGAGGAGACCGGCGCCGTTTCCGTTGCGCAAAACGGCACGCTGCAGCGCAGCATGACCAGCGGCGAGCTGCTTGAGCAGCTGAACGCCTTCCTGTTTTCCGACGATGAAAAAAGCGTAAAGCTGCCACGGAGGAAACGCCATGAAAAATAAAGAGAACAACACCGAAAAGAAAGTCACGATCTACGAACGGATCTTCTATAACAACAAGCTGCTGCTGCTCTTTTCCTTCATCCTCGCCATCATTCTCTGGGCGGTGGTCAAGGTCAACTACAGCGAGAATTCGACCCGCGTCATCTCGGACGTGCGGGTCACGCTGGACGCTTCGCTCGCGGCGGAAAACGACTATGTCCCGTTCTATAACAACGACGCGCTGCTGGTGGACGTCGAGGTCTCCGGCAAGCCGTTCGAAATCAACAAATACTCGCTGTCGCGCGACGATATCACGATCGAGGCGACCAGCGGCTATATCGATTCCGCGGGCTACAAGACGTTGATACTCACGCCCGTCGTGGAATCCGGCGTCAACATCGTCAAGGTCTCGCCCTCGACGATCACCGTGTATTTCGACCGCATGCGCTCTGCGCAGGTCAATGTCGAAGCGAAGCTGACGAACGACACCGAAACCCTTGTGGACAACGGCTACACGGTCGGCCAGCTTGCGCCCTCGGTCAACACCGCCAAAGTCAGCGGCCCCGCCTCCGTGGTCGACAATCTGAGCAAGGTCTATTTTGAAGCGACTGTGGAAAGCGACAAACTGCCGCTGACCGCGACGACCGAAGTCACCGCGCAGATCACCTACGCGCTGGACAAGGAGCGCGATTCCAAGTTCCTCGTCTGCGACAATGTCGGGACCGACGCGAACCCCGCGACCGTCACGATTCCGGTCTATAAGCTCAGCACCGTGCCGACGGGCGTCAAATTCGTCAACCAGCCGTCGTACTTCGACGAAAACCCGCCGCGCGTGACGATTACGCCCGCTGAGGTGCAGATCTCCTATGCGACGGAAGACGAGGACCCGACGTCCCTCCCGGTCGGCACGATCGATTTCCGCGATCTCAAAAACGGCGTGAACAAGTTCCGCCTGACCGCGAGCGAAAGCGACGCGGCGCTGCTGTACAACGCGGCCGAAATGACCTTTACGGTGCTCGTCGACCTGCGCAGCATGCGCAGCAAGACGATTGACGCGACCGGCAGCAACGTGGTCTTTCTCAACCAGTCCGACAGCAAGAAATATACCGCGAACCTCACCAGCGACAAGCTCGGCGCACTGACGCTGATCGGCCCGGCCGCCAGCCTCGACAAGCTGACGGCGGACGATCTGCAGATCGAGATCAACGTCTCGTCCCTCAAGACCGACACCAACGTCTGGCAGACCGTGACGGTCAGCAACGTCGCCATCCGCGGCGCGGGCAAGGACGACTGCTGGGTCTACGGGACCTACCGCGCGCGGGTTCGGGTACAGGATAAATAAAAGGCCGGTTTTCCGGCAAGGAGGATATTATGATGAAATGCAAACGAACTATCGCGCTCGTACTCACACTGTTGATGCTTCTGCCGTGCTTTTTGACGGCGGCCTTTGCGGAAGACGACGGCGACTGGCTGGTCCACGAAAGCATGATCAACGAGCAGGGGTACGTCTGCACCAAAGAAACCATGAAAAGCTCTTACGGCGCAAAGCACGTCTATACCTATACCTTTGACAAGGCGGGCCGCCTGCTGACGTCGGCGGAATCGAACCGCGAAGCCGACGGCGTGAAGTTTTCCAACACCAAGACCTGCACCTACAACAAGGCGGGCGATCTGATCACCGAGGCCTATTCGTTCCGGGATTCGGACGGCTATTTTGAACGGTACCTTGCCGTCTATACCTATGACGAAAAGGGGAACCTGACCAAGGAAACGTTCAACTCGCAGAACGAGGAGGGCACAGAGGTCAACGTGCGCAAGCTGACCTATGACGCCAAAGGCAACAAGATCAAAACGGTGATCGACCATCGTCAGGCGGACGGCATCACCTCGCGCGACGTGTTCACCTTCACCTATGACAAGCAAAACCGCGTGATCAAAAAGAAGGTGGCTTCCACCAGCAACACGGATCTTGTCAGCTATCTGACCGTGAAATACACCTTTAAAAACGGCCGCCTTGCCAAAGAGACGTCTGTTGAAAAAAGCGGCTACGGCAGTGATCTTTCCACCACCAGAAAAACGATCGCCCACACCTACGATAAAAAGGGCAACGAGATCCAGACGGTCACGCGTGAAACCTCCGACGGTTTCAGCAGAACCGAAAAAACGACCCGCACCTTTGACCGGCAAAAGCATCTTCTGACGGAAACGACCGTCTGCAAGTACAGCGGCGGCTCTGTTATGAAGGCGGAAAAAAGCTGGACCTACGACGCGAAGGGCTTTTTGACGAAGCACGCTGAAGCCCAGAAGGATTCAAACGGCGGCAGCAGCAAGCTGACCGAAACCTTTGTCAACGACAAGAAGGGCAACCCGGTCAAACAGACGTCCGTTCAGACCTATGACGGCGAAACGACCAAAACCGTGGAACAGATCTCCTATGACAAAAAAGGCCGCGAAACCACCCATAAATCCACGGTGCGCAGTCAGGACGGCTCGGTCACCCGTTACACCTCTGTCTATACCTATGACAAGGCGGGCAACCCCGTCAAAACCGTTGTGACCATCCGGGACGCCGAAGGCACCGGAAAAGAAGTCTATACCGCCGCCTATCAGAAGGTTGAAAAAAAATAACACACATTTCTACCTGAAAGGAGGCGTTCTTATGCAGCAATGGGTTCAGACCTGGGGACAGTCGCACACGGCGCTTTCGGCGTTTTCGTTCGCCGGCGGCTGCCGGACCATCCGTCTTGTGATGCGCACGGCGATCAGCGGGACGGCAATCCGCGTCCGGCTTTCCAACGCGTTCGGGCGCGAGGCCGTCGTGCTCGGCGGCGTCAGCGCGGCGCGCTGCGACGAAAACGGCGTTCTGACCGGCGACAGCGTCGATCTCGACGCGCCGGCGTTCTTGCCAGCGGGAACCGCCGAAACAACGGGGGAGGGCGCGCTGCGCCTTGCGCCCGGCGGCTTCTTCTGCGTCAGTGTCTGCGTCAACGGCGGGGCGCTGCAAAGCGGCAACCTGATGAACAACGCCAAAGCGCTGATGATGCGCGGCGACCGCCGCCACAGCATCTTTCCCGACGATCTCCCGCGTTTCAAGGACAGTTTGCAGTCGCTGGCCTGCGGCGTGCTGCGAATGAAGCTGCCGCACCCGATCCCGCTGTTCGAGACCGTGGAGCTGCTCAACGGCGACGGCGCGTCGTCGATCGTCGTCTTCGGCGACTCCCTGAGCCAGCAGGGCTTTTGGGTCAATCCCTTTGAAGCGCGGATTCGCGCGGCGTTCCCCGGCAGATACAGCGTCATCAACCGCTCGATCGGCGGCAACCGCGTTTTGCGCGACTCGTCGCCCGTCTTCCCGCTCAAGGGCTTTTACGGCGTCCGTTCGCTCAACCGGCTCGGCAATGACGTGCTGCGGTATGACGATATTACCCACGCGGTGCTGGAGGTCGGCGTCAACGACGTGCTGCAGTTCGGCACCATCAGCGGCCGCTCCAACGAAAAGCCCGATATCGACATTCTGACGCAGGGCATCTTCTCCATGGCCGCCGACATGCGCGCGAAGGGTATCCGCGTCATGGGCACCACGCTGCCGTATCTGATCGACCATATCGACGGCACCAAGGAAAAGAGCGACCTTGTCGATCAGGTCAACGAAGCTTTGCGCGCCAACGCGGACGCGTTCGACGCGCTGCTCGACCTCGGCGCGATCATCGCCGACCCGGACAAGCCGCAGCACGCGAAGCGAGAGTATCTCGGCGGCGACAAGCTGCATTTCAACGAAAAAGGCGGCGACGCCGTGGCGAACGCGGTGGATCTCGGCTTCTTCCGCGCCGGATAACCCAAACATGAATTGCGCGTTTTCAAGACGCGCAATTTGTCTTTGCCGCCGGAAAAGCTGATGCTTTGAAAGGAGTTTTCCATGAAATCTTTCTGGGCGAAAATCACCGCATGGTTTATGGCGATCGTCGCGTTCTTCACCGGCCTGTTCAGCGGCGGCAGCAAGCCCGCCGACCCGCAGCCGGAACCCACCACGGAGGTGATCGTTGTGACAACCGAACCCACCACGGAACCGACCACGGAGCCGACGCCGGTGACCGTGGGACAGTACGGCCTGCCCGCGCTGCCGGACGCCGAAGAACCCGGTATCTACCAAAGCTCAGGCTCCACGGAGATCGTGCGCTATGAGAACACCTCTGCCGCTCAGTTTCACGCGTACCGGCAGACACTGTGCGCCGCGGGCTATACCGTCTACGACGCCCGCAGCATCGAAAGCAACCAGTTCGCCACGCTGATCAGCGATACGCTGACCGTGACGCTGTCGTGGTTCGCCAATACCGGCACGATGCGCATCATCGCCGAAGAACGCGGCGGACTTTGCCCGCTGACCGACAGCGCGGAAGGGGATTACGATACGCTGCTCACCGGCATGAAGGGCGAAACCTGCGTTGCCGGTGAGGGCATGGGCTACATCATCCGCCTGCAGGACGGCAGTTTTGTCATCATCGACGGCGGCATGGGTGACCCGGATCATGTGGACTCCGATAAGCTCATGGGGATTCTCAACGCGCAAAAGCCGGCCGGCACCGACAAGCCCGTGATCGCGGCGTGGATCTTCACCCATCTGCACGGCGACCATATCGGCGTGTTCAACTGCTTCTCACTGGATCACCACGACGACGTCGTGATCGAACGGCTGATGTATAACTTCCCGAAAGAGGAGGAGACCGCCGCTTCCGATTCGACCTATATGCTGGACGATTCGATCTACCGGTACACCCAGTTCAAGCAAAATCTCGCCGATTTCTACGCCGATGTGCCGGTCGTCAAGCTGCACAGCGGCAACCGGTTCACGCTGCGCAATGCGCAGTTCGACGTGCTGTACGCCTATGACGATTATTATCCGAAAACGATCCTCAACGGCGGCATGAACGAAAACTCGCTGCTGCTGAAAATGACCGTGGGCGGCCAGACCACCCTTTGGACCGGCGATTTTGCCTTCGGCGCCGCCGACCTTGTGCTGCGGGAATACACCGCCGCGACACTCGCGTGCGACATTCTGCAGATGGCGCACCACGGCTGGAACGGCACCGTGGCGCTCTACAGCGCCGTGAACCCGACCTATGCGCTGCTGCCGGTTTCGTTCCGGGGGGATATGGACGCGATGCTTTCTTCAGCAGCAAACGCGTGGCTGCGCGACAGTGCCAAGGTGCAGCAGTTCATTGTGACCATGTGCGGCACGTGGACGCTGAAGCTGCCCTATGAACCCGCCGCAGGGACGTTTGAGCGCATCCCGACGGCGGATACCGTCTATCCGAGCTATCCCGATCTCCTCGGCTCCTGACAACACCAACCCCAAAACCGCCGGTTCCTCCGGCGGTTTCTTTTCCTTCAATCCCTTAATCCCTTAATCCCTTAATCCCTTAATCCCTTAATCCCTTAATCCCTTATTCCCTTATTCCCTTATTCCATCATTCCCTCAACCCCTTATCCCTCTTCCAATTTCTTTTCGAAAAAAAGACTTGCAAATTCCAGCGGCGTCCTGTATAATAAACAGGCTGCGCGCTTTGCGGCGCGGCGCAACGAAACAAACGGGAGTATTTCAGTTGAACGTTTACGATAATATTCTGGAAGCGGTTGGCAACACGCCGATCATCCGCCTGCAGCGCATGGGCGATCCCGACGGCGCGCAGATCCTTTGCAAATATGAAGGCCTCAACATCGGCGGCTCGATCAAGACCCGCACCGCCTACAACATGATCCGCGCGGCGGAACAGAGCGGCCGCATCGGCCCGGACACGATTATCGTGGAGCCCACGAGCGGCAACCAGGGGATCGGCCTCGCGCTGGTCGGTGCCGTCCGCGGCTACAAGACGAAAATCATCATGCCGGATTCCGTCTCGATGGAACGCAAGAAACTCGTGGAGCACTACGGCGCCGAGGTGATTCTGGTGCACGACGCGGGCAATATCGGCAAATGCATTGAGGATTGCCTCGCGCTGGCGCTGCAGATGCAGAAGGACGACCCGCGCGTCTTTGTGCCGCAGCAGTTCGAAAACGAAAACAACGTCTCTGCCCAGCGCGACCAGACCGCGCTCGAGATATTGGAACAGGTCGGCCGCAACATCGACGGCTTCTGCTCCGGCATCGGCACCGGCGGCACCATCACCGGGATCGGCGAAGTGCTGCGCAAGGCGAACCCGAACATTATCATCTGGGCGGTGGAGCCGGAAAACGCGGCGATCCTTTCCGGCGGCGCGATCGGGACCCATCTGCAGATGGGCATCGGCGACGGCATCATCCCGCCGATCCTCAACACCGACATCTACGACGAGATCTGCATCATCGACGACGAGGAGGCGATCCGCGTTTCCAAGGAACTCGCGAGCAAAGAGGGAATCATGTGCGGCATCTCCAGCGGCACGAACGTCGCCGCGGCGATCAAGCTGGCGAAGGTCCTCGGCAAGGGCAAAACGGTCGTCACCGTCCTGCCCGACACGGCGGAACGGTATTTTTCCACGCCGCTGTTTGCGGAGTGATGAGCGTTTCGCAGAGGCGACACGCGTTTACAGTTTAGATGCCGCTGCGCGGCAGTTATGATGCTGCTTCGCAGCAGTTAGTGTGTTACGAAAGAGGTTTTACGATATGTCGGAGAGTGTGCTGCGTGATAAATCAAAGGATTTCGCAAAGCAAGTTGTTTTACTTTGTCGCGAAATGAAAAAGCGAAGAGTGGAAAGCCCTTTGGTCTATCAGTTTTTGCGGTGCGGCACTTCAGTTGGTGCAAACGTTCACGAAGCTCAGTATGCACAGGGCGTAAAGGACTTCATTTCCAAACTTGAAATTGCATTGAAAGAGTGCAACGAAACAGATTATTGGATTGAGGTGCTGTTTAACACGGGCTGTGTATCTTCTGATGAGTTTAACAGAATCAAGAAACAGATTATTGAGCTGCGACGAATGCTGGTATCCTCGGTTAGAACCATGAAAGAAAAGCTATAAAAAAGGATGGACGCTTAAACACGTCCATCTCTTTTTTTTCATAAAGCTTGCCGCAGGCAATCATAACTGCCGCGCAGCGGCACCTAAACTGTAAACGCGTTGCACAGCAACGCTCATCACTGTACATACAGCAAACGCTGTATGTACACGCGTAAGGACTGCAAAAACTGGTACCACATGACGAAGATATCCTTGTTGGAACTCTTGTCAAGCAGCTGACTTGCCGGTTCGCACAGCACGGCGTCCAGCCCGCCTTCCGCGTTGCGCGGCACATAGGGCGTCGTTTCGTCATAGGCGACGCGCGGGCCGTTCTGCAGCGTGAAATGCAGCGTCCGCTCGCCGCGCGGCGTGGCGGAACCCGGCTGGGTATAGTCGATCACGAGGTCGAACCCCTTGCCGCTGACGGCCGGGAGCGTTCCCTCAAACGAAAGGGTCAGCGACTGTCCGGGTTTGAGCCACTTTGTCTTCAGCGCGTTGAACGTCAGATCCACGCCCCTTGCCTCGACGCCGAGGATCTTCATCGGGTACTGCTCGGAAAGGTTGCGGATGACGATTGCGGTGTCATTGCTGTCGGCGTAGCCTTCCACGCTGTTGTTGAACGCGGCGAAAACAGAATGCGACTTGTTGCTCGTCGCGTGGAACTGTGGGTAATCGGGGCTACTGTGGACGTCCTTGATCTCGCGCGTCAAAAGCAGCGTGCGCACGAGTTCTTTGGTGAACTTGTCCTTATAGACCATCCCGTGATAGAGGTTTTCCACAAAGAACGTGTGGTGGGGGAGGTACGCCGTCGACGCGTCGAGCGTCATCGACGGGGAGATCTGGTAATAACCGGTGTCAACCTTCTGGACGTAGCCGTCATTGTAGCGCATCCCGAACGGGGCGGGCGTCGCGCCGGTGGACGCGGCGATCGTGATGATGCCGTCCGAGCTTTCCTGCAGCCCGGACACCGACGGGTTCTCGTACCCCGCGATGATGAAGACCTGCGTGCCCGCGGCCTGCGCACGCTGGAAGCCCTCGCCGAACTGCGTCATCACCTCGTAGTGCATGTAGTCGCTTTTTTCAATCAGCGGCGCGCTCTTTTCCGGGTCGAGATATTGCGCCTTCATCTCTTCGTAATACGGCGTCGGGATGAAATCCCAGATGCTGCCCCAGTAGCCGAGCACCTTGAGCACATAGGGCCGCGCATAGTGCAGCACCTGATCGAGGAAGCCGAGCTGCTGCGCCTTGAGCAGCCATTCGTAATCGGTCTCCCACATCATGCCGTGCTCGATGAAACGCATCAGGTCGTATTCGTCCAGACGGATCTGGTCGCTGTAAACGTCATAGGCGAGCGCGGCACCGCCGAGGGCGGGGACGGTCATCAGCGCGTTGTTGACGTCGCCCTTGTCTCCGTAGAGCGTCAGATAGGTGCCGGTCACCTGACCGCCGTGGGAGACGGAGAAGATGTTGACCTTGTCCTGCCCGGTATATTCCTTGACCGACTGGATGAATTCGTCGAGCTGCTTGGCGCAGAACGGGGCGCCCATGCGGAAGTCGCAGTTGAAGTTGAAGACGTTCTCCTTGCCGCCGATATACTGCGCGATGTCGGTCATGATCTCGACCTCATGCTGATAGTAGCCGTCGGGGTACTGTTCCTGCAGAACGGCGCTGTTGCTCTCTTCGGCGGTCACCTGATAGCGGTGCAGCTCATAGACGCTGGAACCGTCTTCCCGACACGCAAGATCGTAATAGAGATTGTAGAATTCGCGCCCCACGGTTTCGCCGAGCAGCTTTGCGTTGCCGACGCTCAAAAGCGCCAGCCCGGCGCCGAGCTCCGCGATATGGTGAAACACCGCGGCCACGATCTCTTCGGTTCGCACGCCCCAGACCCAGACCTTTTCGCCGTTTTCGTCATAGCGGTAGAGACCGGCGGAGCTGTAGCCGGGGACGACGACGCAGGGGTACTGGCTGTACTCGCGCTGTTCCTGCGCCGCGGCAAAAGCAGCGGGGAACAGGGAAAGCGTCAGAACCGCGCACAGCAGCAGCGACAGCAGCCGTCTTGTTGTTTTCTTCATGAAAACCGCCTCCCAAAAAGCGAAGTGCCGCCAGCCAAGCGTTCACAGCCGGGCATGGGCGGCACAGGGATTATTTGCTGTTCTTTTTCTTTTTGATCTTCGGAATCACGATCACACAGACGATCGCGATCACGGCGGCGGCGAGCACGCAGCCGACGATGATATAGACAAGGTTGCTTTCGCCCGTGGCGGGCAGCGCCGTGAAGCTCTCGTCAACGGCGACGACCTGCAGAATGATCGCGAGCACCGACAGCGCCATGAGGGCGGCGAGTACGACGGCAATGATCCGGATTGCTTTTTTGTTCAACATAGCGGTTTCCTCATTTCACATACGTTTCAACGTCACGCTGCAGCGCGGCGGTGACAGCCTCGGCGGCCGCGCGGTCGTCCGCGACGGCGGTGAGGTAGAACTTGATCTTCGGTTCGGTGCCGCTCGGCCGGGCGATCACCTTGTTGTCGTTCGGCAAAAGGAACGCGAGCACGTTGGAGCGCGGCAGGGTGATCGGCGTCTGGGCGCCGGTTTTGCAATCGGTCGTAAAGCCTTGCTTATAATCGGCGACGGCGAGCACTTCCATGCCGCCGAAGGTCTTCGGCGGGTTCTCGCGCAGCGTATCCATGATGCCCGCCATGATCTTCATGCCGGCGGCGCCCTCAAAGCCGTAGTTGAGCAGCGTGCAAAGATACATGCCGTATTTGGCGTAGAGGTCCTGCATCACGTCGTACAGGCTCTTGCCCTGCGTCTTGTAATACGCCGCCATTTCGCAGATCAGCGTCGACGCGACGACGGCGTCCTTGTCGCGGGCATGGATGCCGGACAGGTAGCCGTAGCTTTCCTCCATGCCGACGATGAAACGGTCCGCTTCGCCTTTGGCTTCCAGCTGGGTGATCAGTTCGCCGATATACTTGAAGCCGGTCAGCAGGTCGAACACCTCGGCGCCGTAATCCTTCGCGACGGCGGTGACAAGGTCGGTCGTGACGAACGATTTGATCACGATTGGTTTTTCCGGCAGCGTCCCGAGCTGCGCGCGGCGCTCGAGCAGGTACCGGGTCAGCAGGACGCCGACCTCGTTGCCGGTCATCAGCTCATATTTGTCGCCGGTCTTGACCGCGATGCCGACGCGGTCGCAGTCCGGGTCGGTCGCGAGCAGCAGATCCGCCGGGAAGTCCTTCGTCATCGCAAGGCCGCATTCGAACACCTGCCGGATCTCTGGGTTCGGGTAGGGGCAGGTCGGGAAGTTGCCGTCGGGGTTTTCCTGCTCTTTGACGACGCGGACGTCACGGATGCCGATGCGCTGCAGCATGGCGCGCACATGCTTGTTGCCGGTGCCGTTGAGCGGGGTATAGATAATCTTGAGGTCGGTCTTCTGACAGATCTCCCTGGACAGGCAGACCTTTTCCACTTCGTTGTAGAACGCTTCGACCGTGTCTTTGCCGATGTATTCGATCAGACCCTTTTCGAGCCCTTCGTCAAAGTCCATCGTTTTGATATCGTCGAACATGTCGGTCTTCTGGATGTAGGCGTAGGTCTTCGCGGCGGCCTCGTCGGTCATCTGGTAGCCTTCGGGGTCATAGCACTTATAGCCGTTGTACTTTGCCGGGTTGTGGCTCGCGGTGAGGATGATGCCGCCCTTGCAGCCGAAGCGGCGCACGGCGAACGAAAGCATCGGCGTCGGGACAAGCTCCGGGTAGATATAGACGTGGATATCATTCGCGGCAAGCACGCCCGCCGCAAAACGGGCAAACGTGTCGGACTTGATCCGCGAATCATAGGCGATCGCGACCGCGGGACTGTCGTAGGTCTCGTTGAGATAGGAGGCGAGGCCCTGCGTCGCCTGACCGACGGTATAGACGTTCATCCGGTTGGTGCCCGCGCCGATCACGCCGCGCAGACCGCCCGTGCCGAATTCCAGATTCTTGTAAAACCGGTCGAGGATCGCGTCTTCGTCGCCCGCGACCGATTGCAGCTCCGCGGCAAGATCGGGGTCGGCGACAGCCTTTTCCAGCCAGCGCGCATAGAGAGCATGTATATCGTTCATCGAAAGAAAACCTCCTTCATTTTATTTCAATTTATTGTAACACCGCGCGGTTTATTCTGTCAAGCGAACTCGGCTGAATTTTGCGCAAAGGACAAAAAAAGCATGAACGGCGCGCGGCGGTTCATACTAAGAAACGGTGATGCGGATGAAAAAGTGGAAAACCGGCCTGTGCGGCCTCGGCATCGGCCTTTGCAATGCGCTGTTCGGCGCGGGCGGCGGCCTGCTCGCCGTGCCCTATTTCAAGGCGTGCGGCCTCAACCAGAAGAAGGCGCAGGCGCTGTCGCTCGCGGTGACGCTGCCGCTGACGGCGCTTTCGGCGTTCGTCTATCTTTCTCGCGGCTATGTGACGCTCTCCGACGCGGGGCGGTTCTGGCTGCCGGGCCTCCTCGGCGCCGCGGCGGGAACGCTGCTTTTGAAAAAGAGCCCCGACCGCGTGCTGCACGGCATTTTCGCGCTGCTGCTGTGCTGGGCGGGCGTGCGAATGCTTGCGGGGTGACAGGGATGCCGGTTTTATCGTTTATAGCTGCCGCGCTGGCGGGCGTCTGCGGCGCGATGGGCTTCGGCAGCGGCACGGTGCTGCTGCTGTATCTGACATTTTGCCTTTCGGTCGATC
>CAMZEG010000016.1 GCA_947305635.1 uncultured Clostridia bacterium | reverse complement strand
GACACAAAGCCGCCCACGGAGCACGCCATCTGGTCGAGCAGACCGCAGGGCTTTTTGAAATGGACGTTTTCGGCATACTGGGCGATCTTGGCAATCTCCACGGGCGACACCTTGCCGTCGTTATACAGCTCGTTGATCAGCGTGCCGATCAGCACTTCGAACGCCGCCGAAGACGACAGTCCCGAGCCCGACAGCACCTGCGACGCGGTTGCCGCGTCGAAGCCGCCGACCTTGTAGCCGAGCTGCACAAACCGGTCGAGCATGCCGCGCACCAGCGAACGGCTGCGGCCGGCGTCCCCGTCGCGCACCGCGAGATCGGTACACGAAACGGCGTCCATCGGGTAGCCCGCCGATTTGATCCGCACCACGCCCTCGTTGTTCTTCGCCGCGGCGGCGACCACGTCGAGACTGATCGACGCGGCGAGCACCTTGCCGTAGTTGTGGTCGGTGTGGTTGCCGCCGACCTCGCTGCGGCCGGGGGCGGAAAACAGACGCACGTCGCGCGCGCCCGCGGCGTCAAACCGGGATCTGTACTCCTCGAGCACCTGCGTAAAGCGCTGATACTGGACGTCGTACTGCGCGGGTATGTAAACGCGGGAAAACGCGTCGTCGAGCGCTCTTGCGTCGAGCAGCGCTTTCAGCTGTTGATACGCAGCCATAATACATCAACCTTTCGATTTTTAGTAGAACATTTACCGCGAAAAGCGGCGGTCAGCTGAGACTGAACTCCCCTTTGGAAAGGCTGATGACGCCGTTGAACGCCAGCAGCACCAGTCCCGAGAGGACGAGCAGCAAAATAAACGGGAGCAAAAAGCTTGCGGACATCGGGTCGTAGACACTGCGGCCGATGATCGTATAGGAAAACAGTTTGTACGAGAAGCCGAGCAGCGACACGATCAGGTATTTCCAATAGCCGATGTCGCTGGTGCCGTAGAGCCGGCTGACCGAATTGATCGGGATACACGGGAAGAACCGCAGGAAAAACAGCACCACGGCCGAGCCGATCTTGCTGCGTTCCACGAGCTGTTCCGCTTTTTCGTTTTTGGCAAGCAGCTTTTCCGCGTTGCCGCCGCCGTATCGTTTCCCCCAGAAGTATTTGATTGTGAACAAAATCGCCGCACCGACCGCGTTGATCGGAATCGCGTAATACGCGGGAAAGAGCACCCCGCTCGCCACGCAGATACACGACAGCGGGAACCACGGGACCACGGCCTTCAAAACGAAGTTCGCGAGGATGATCAAGACGGAATACCAGGTGGCGCCGTACTGCTGAATCCACTGTTCAAACGACGAGAGCGCGTCGGTGTATTTCTGATACCATTGCAGCACGCTTTCCATCTGCGACAGGCGAAGAAACACAATCAGCGCGAGCGCGAGCAGAAAGCAAATGAACGCGGCGAAGTTCATCACATTGCTGCGGCTTCGTTTCCTTTGCAAGCGTCAGCCTCCCGACCACATACAATGATACATAATAGTATTTTACTATGAACCGCGCAATCGGTCAACGGTTTTCACAAAAAAATAAAAATGTTTTCACAGAATTTTTTTCCTTGTCAAAAGTTTGGCAAATTTAGATTTGTGTGCTATAATGATAAAAAAGAACCGATGAAAGGATGGTTGCCATGAAACTTGTCATCCTGGACGGCTACGCCGAAAATCCCGGCGATCTGTCGTGGGACTGGCTGAACGGTCTGGTGGACGAATGGGAGGTCTATGACTACACGCCGCCGGAGCTGACGCTCGCGCGCAGCCGCGGGGCGGACATTCTCGTCTCGAACAAAACCGTGCTTTCCGCCGAAACGATTCGCGCCCTGCCCGACCTCAAATGCATCCTCGTGCTCGCCACGGGGTTCAACGTCGTGGACGGCAAGGCCGCCCGCGCGCGCGGGATTCCGCTGTGCAATATCCCCGCCTATTCCACCGACGGCGTGGCGCAGCTGGTGTTCGCGCTGCTGCTGGAGCTGACGACCCACGTCGGACTGCACAACGACAGCGTCAAGGCCGGCGACTGGACGCGCTGCCGCCACTTCTGCTATTGGAAAACGCCGCTCAGTGAGCTGCACGGCAAGACCTTCGGCATCTTCGGCTTCGGCCGGATCGGCAAGGCCGTCGCGCAGATCGCGAACGCGATGGGGATGCGCGTGCTCGCCGTCTCTCCCCACACGCGGCATTACGACGGGTTCGGTTCTGTCGATTTCGTCGATCTCGACACGCTGCTGCAAGAGAGCGACGTTATCTCCATGCACTGTCCGCTGACGCCGGAAACGACCGGCCTTGTCAACGACGCGTTCCTTTCGAAGATGAAGCCGACGGCCTATCTCATCAACACGTCGCGCGGCCCCGTGATCGACGAAGCCGCCCTTGCCGCGGCGCTCCAAGCGGGCAAAATTGCCGGCGCGGGCGTGGACGTGCTTTCGAGCGAGCCGCCGAAAGAAAGCAACCCCCTGCTCGGCTGCGACAACTGCGTGATCACGCCGCATATTGCGTGGGCGAGCTTTGAAGCGCGCAGCCGTCTGATGGAGATTTTTAAAGGCAACGTCGAGGCGTTTTTGAAAGGCGCCCCGCGGAACGTTGTGAATTGAGTGATTAGTGACTAGTGGCTAGTGGTTAGTGGTTAGTGAAAAACGCTCCGTGAAAACGGAGCGTTTTTCTATTCGTTTGTTTTACGCTTTCGGGAAGGAGACTTCCGCGGTGAACAGGTCGCCGCTGATCGAAAGATGCAGCACTGCGCCCTGCAGGCGGCAAAGATTGTCCGCGATCGAAAGGCCGAGACCGCTGCCCTCGGTGGAGCGGGACTCGTCGGCGCGCACAAAGCGCTCGAGCAGCTCTTCCACTGGGATATTCAGCTGGCTTTGCGAGACGTTGCGCAGCGTCAGCACGCCATGGGTGTCGGTCTGGGTCAGGTCGAGGTAGACCCGCGTGCCGGGCATCGCGTATTTCTTCACGTTGCCCATCAGGTTGTCGAGCACACGGTAGCAAAGCTTGCTGTCGGCGCGGACGAGCACGTCGCTGTTCGCCGTATAGATCAGATCGAGGTTGCGCGCTTCAAACGCGTCGGCATACTCCCCGACGATCTGATTCGTCAGCTCGGCGAGCGACATATCCACAAGGTCGACGCGGATCGCGCCGGAGGAGGCCTTGCTCGCCTCCACAAGATCTTCAATCAGCTTCTTGAGCCGCGCGCTCTTGTCTCCGAGGACGGCGAGGTACTGCTGCGCCGTTTCGTCGGGAATGTCGCAGCGGGACAGGAGATCGACGTAGTTGATGATGCTCGTCAGCGGCGTCTTGAGGTCGTGCGAGACATTCGTGATCAGCTCGGTGCGCATCCGCTCGTCCTTGAGCGCGTTGTTCACGGCGATGCGCAGGCCGTCGTTGATCGAGTTGACGTCGCGGGCGAAACAGGCCAGCGCGGGACTCGTTTCATCCACGGCAAGATGCACGTCGTAATCTCCGCCGCGGATGCGGTGGACCGCTTCGATCCCGGCGCGGGCGCGGTAGGCGTAGCGCGTCGCGTAGACGGCGAGCCAGATGTTGTAGCCGAGGATGGCGAGCAGCGTAATCACCGCGAGGCTCCACACGTCGCATGCCATGAAGATCACCGCGAGGATGCCCAGCACGGCGTTCGGGAGGAAGCCCAGCCGCAGCACACGCTTTTTGACGTCCTTGTAAATATCAGCGTATTCCACCTGCAGTTTTTCCTTCTTCGGCCGGTTCTCCTTGTATCTCTTGTACCAGCCGTGCACCTTGCGCACGAGCCAGACAAGGAAGAGGTTCTTGAAGAGCGTATGGCCCTTGATGTGCCGCACGACGTACTGCAGCCAGTTGATGAGACTCGCCATCGCGAGCGCCGCAATGAGGCCGAGCAGCGCGAAGAGCAGCCAGCCGCGCAGGTTGTTTTCGTACATTTCGATGAGCAGGCCGGCGAACGCGAACCCGAGTCCGGTGCAGATGCCGCCGTTGATTGCGGTGCGCAAAAGGGTGAAGATCCCGTCCGCGGGCATGTAGTGCAGGTCATCGTCGTCGTGTCTGCGGCCCGCGCGCAGCAGCAGATAGAGCACGCAAAGCAGGATGCCGCCCAGACAGATGAGGTCGAACCGCAGCAAATCCGAAAGCGCGCCGCGCATGACGATGCTTGTATGGTAGAGCTGCGCTACCGGGTCGCCGTCGCTGCCGGCAAACTCGTCTTTCAGCGCCGTATAGACCGTGACGTTCGCCCCTTCGGCAAACGTGAAGCGGTCGAGCATCAGCGCCCAGCGGCTGTCGTTGTCGAACGCCGCCTCGTAAGCTTCGGAATAGTCCGCAGAAGCGGACGCGAAGTCATAGCTCGCGCGCCAGCTGTATTTTTCAAAGTATTCCTTCGCCCCGGCGCCGAAATGCTTGCCGTCCAGTTTCGGGAGGTTGGAAACAGAGAGCTTCGTGTCGTTGTCCACCACAGCGACCATCAGCGTTTTCATTTCGCTGAGCGTCCGGCGGTAATCGTCGTAAGCGTTCAGGAACCGGTCGTAATCCTTGTAGTTTTCATTGTAAAGCTGTACCGATTCGTCATCCGCGCGAAAATCGGCCATGAGCTTATCCGCGTCCAGCGTCAGCGCGTAGTAACCGTCGTAACTGACATATCCGTTCTGGGGGGTGCTGATATTCGCGTTGCAAAGCTCCACGGCGACCTGTCCGTCTTTCAGCTGCTTCTGGACATTTTGCGGGATGTCGAAGCTGCTCTGCGCACTTTCATCCGAATCTGGCACGTCGTAGACCTGCGTCGTGTGCTCCGCCCAGTTGTCGTCGCCGTCCCAGTCATCATATTCCGTATCGAAATCGGCCATGTCGCCGTCTTTGTCGATGAACGAGAACCAGCTGCCGTTGACCTCGATGCTGCCGGAGACATAGTGTTTGTCGTGATTGCCAAGCTTTTCGAGTGTGATATAGCCGTTCTGGAGATACCAGCCGATCGCCGCGGGCGAGCCGTGGCCGCTTTTGCCGAGCAGGTTTTGCACCGCCGTCTTTTCAAGGCTGTCGCGGCGGGCGTCCTGCGCGGCGGCCCGGTTCTGCTGATAGGTTTCGTATGCCTGTTCGCTGCCGTCGCCGAGCGTCAGCGCGCCCTGCAGCACAGTTTCCACATAGCTGTGATAGAGTCGCTGAAACGCGCGCGAACGCTGGAACACGTCCTGCTGGGTTTCGCCCTTGCCGGGACTGCGCAGCAGCGTTTCAAAGCAGCTTTCGACGTCCCAGTCGTTCTCCATTGTTTCAAACAAAAAGCCTGCCGTCTTTACCGCCGCCGCGGCAAACAGGATAATCGCCAGTAAAAACGCGATTGTTTTCGTGACCCAGGTACGGTCAAATTTTCTCGATTTTGTATCCAATGCCCCACACCACCTTCAAGTATTTCGGATTGCGTGAATCGATCTCGATCTTCTCACGGATGCGCCGGATGTGGACCGTGACGGTCTTGTCGGACGCGAAGGCGTTTTCGTTCCAGACATTTTCATAGATCTGCGTGCTGGAAAGCGTTTTACCCATGTTGATCATCAGGTATTCCACGATCTTGTACTCCGTCGCGGTGAGGTGCACCTCTTCCCCGTCAACGGTCACACGGTGCGCTTCGGTGTCGATCGACAGCCCGCCCGTCGTCAGCACGCCCTGCTTTTCGACCAGGTTGCCGAACGAGACGTAGCGGCGGATCTGCGATTTCACCCGCGCGATCAGCTCGAGCGGAGAGAACGGCTTCGTCACATAGTCGTCCGCGCCGAAGCCCAGCCCGGCGATCTTGTCGGTGTCTTCGCTCTTGGCGGACAGAAAGATGATCGGCACGTTGCTTTCCTTGCGGATCTCGACCGTCGCGCGGATCCCGTCCATCTCCGGCATCATGATATCCATGATGATGCAGTGCAGCGTCTCGCTTTTCGCGAGAGCAACCGCCTCCTTGCCGTTGTAGGCGCGGACCACCTCGTAGCCCTCGCTTTGCAGATAGATTGCCGCGGCGTCCACGATCGCCTTGTCGTCGTCGCACACCAGTACTCGATACATGGAATGTTCCCCTTTCATAAGATCGATTCGTCCGGGACTGCCGGTTGGGAACGCAGCCCTCTCCCGAATCCACCAATAGCTTACAGCCGATTGTTTACAACTCTTGCCATGAAATTATAACAGATTTCTTACAATTCGAAAAGAGCTTTTTCGCATTCTCTTGCATATCCGGCAAAAATCTGATAAAATACCGGTATCAACACCCCGGAGGTGTCCCCCATGACCGAACGCCCCGCCCTTTCCGATTACAACCAGCTGCTCTCGTTTGAAGAGCGCGTGTTCCACGTCCGCTTCCGCCAGAAGGTGCCGAAGCTGTACCGCGACCCGGCCGTCTGTGTCGACCGCCACCGCGTGATCCGCGAAAACGGCAAAATCGTCGCCGCCATCGCCGCGTGGCCGGGCGTTTTGCAAACCCCGGCGGGGGCTCTCTCCGCCGTCGGGATCGGCTCGGTCGCCGTCGACAGCGCCTGCCGCGGCAAGGGCTATATGCGCGAAATGATGGAGGACTGCGACGCGATCGCCGCGCAGCAGGGCGCCGCCCTCGGCTTTCTCAGCGGCTACCGGCAGCGCTACGCCTACTACGGCTACACGCCCGCGGGGGTGCAGTATCTCTTTGAGATCCGCAACTACCTGATCGCCCGCGCGCAGCCGAAACAGGCCCTCACGTTTTCTCCGCTCAAGGACGACCTTTCCGCCGTTCCCGCGCTCGCCGCGCTGCACCGCGGGCAGAACGCGTACTGGCTGCGGAAAGAGGAGGACTTCTATATGACGACGACCATGTGGCGCTGCCGCGCCTATGTCGTCCGCGACGAAAGCGGCGCCGTCTGCGGCTACATCATCACGGAGCGTTTTCGCGGCGAGATCGGCGAAATGGTGCTGCGCGACGACGTCTGCGCGGAGGACTGCCTCGTGCTCTTCGCCCGCTATAAAAAGTGGCCGCGCCTGCGCGTGACGCTGCAGGAGGCGCAGACCTCTCTGCGCGCGCAATTGGCGTCCTTTGCCGAGCACCCATCGATTTCTGCGCCGGCGATGTTCAAGGTCTTCGATTTTCCGAAGGTGATTGAAACGCTCGGCAGCTGGAAGGCGCAGCGCGTCGCGCTGCCGGAAGGCTCGCTCGTTCTCGATATCGACGGAGACAGGCTGCGCGTCACGGTCAAAAACGGCCGCGTGACCGCCGAAGCGACGAGCGACGACGCCGATCTGTGCTTTACCAAAGAGTCGGCGGCCGCCGCCCTGCTTTCCCCCTTCGCCCCGCCGCAACCCCATCCGCTGTTCGCGGCGTGGTCGCCGCTGTGTCCGCTGTCTTTGCCGCACTGCGATAATATCTGATTTGTATTTTGAGCAGATAAAAGGGACCGGGCTGCCGGATTTTGATGAAGACGGCGTTTTCTTCGGCCAAAGGCTGTACTGTTGTACGCCGAGGGCGAAAAAACGTCGAAAAAAGAAAAACAACAATTCGGGTATGGGCGCAGCCCATCCAATAAAGCGCTAAAAAACAGAGCACAGGTCGTTTCCGTGCTCTGTTTTCATTATCATTGCATTGTTTTTCTTTTTGGTCTTCGCGAAATGCGGCAGTCCTTTTACTCTGTACGCAAAGCTTCGACCGGGTCTTTCTTCGCTGCCATAGACGACGGAATCAGGCCGGAGATAAACGTCAGGAAGACGCTGATGATCACGAGGATCACGCCGCCGAGGAAGGGCAGCTGCGCCGCGGCGCCGGTGTTCGTCAGAAAATGCAGCACCAGATTGATCGGGATCTCCAACAGCAGCGTCGCCAATATGCCGATCAATCCCGCGCCGAGGCCGATCGTCACCGTTTCGGCGTTGAAGACGTTCGCGATATCCCGCTTCGACGCGCCGATCGCGCGCAGGACGCCGATCTCCTTCGTGCGCTCGAGGACGGAGATATAGGTGATGATGCCGATCATGATCGAGGAGACGACCAATGAAATGCTGACGAACGCGATCAGGACGTAGGTCACGATATTGAGGATCTTCGTCACGCTGTCCATCACGAGACCGATATAGTCCGTCACGGTGATCGCGTATTCGGGGTGCCCGTCCGCGGTGACCTGGTTGTTGTAATAGTCGATCATATCGTTGACCTGATCCTTCGCTTCAAAGCTCTTCGGATAGACGAAGATCGACGTCGGGGTGTCGGCGGTCGCGTAGCCGAGCGTGGCGTAGGTGCTCGAAAGAGAAGCGGTCTTGTTGATCGTGTCAAGATACGCCTGCTTGAGCGCGAGCACCTGCTCGTCGTTGAGGAAGCCTTCCATCAGCTTTTTCTGGAAATCGGTCACGTTGCTGAAATCAAACAGCGACGTCAGATCCATGATGTCGATCTGGGAAAGGTCCATCTCGCTCGCCATGGAAAGGAACGGCTGCAGGTTGAGCAGCGAATAGTCGATCTTCGTCAGGTCGATATCCGCGAGGTCGAAGTCGTTGACCGTCATGTTGACAAAGGTCTCGCCGGTCAGCACGTCCTTCGTCGTGTCGGCCAGCTGCTCTTTGACGACCTGACTGTCCGCGGTCTTTTCAAGCGCGTATTCCATCAGATCCTTCGTGTAGCCGATGCTGCCCGTGCCGATCGAAATCACGTTGTCCTTGCGCGGGCGCAGGATGCCGACGATATTGATGTCCACGCCCTTTTCAACAAGCTCCTTGACATAGAGCGTGTTGTCGCGCATATCCGACCACAGGCCGGTCTTCTTGTCCTTGACCATATACTCGCAGTTGAGCACGAGCTTGAACTTCATGTTGAGGATATCCTCATAGGTGAAGGACTGATCCGACGCGGATTCGATCTCCTCTCCCGTTTCAAACGACGCCATGATGTTCGTCATGAACTCGGTCTGATCCTTGAGACCGAGACCGTAGACGACCATTTCGTTGATCTCGTTGAGGCTGTCGACGATCAGCACGACCTCGTTGTACTGCTCCGGGAGCTTCCCGTAGAGCACGTCGTACTGGCCCTTGATCACGCTGTTGTCGCCGATCAGCTCTGTCCAGATGCTCGTCAGACCCGCGCTCGTCATGTCGGTAATGGAGCTCGTCATCGTGCTGGTCAGCCCGAAGGAGCTCATGTCGAACTGATCCATCAGCGTGTTGGGGTTGACCTGGATCAGGCCGTCGGACGTGTCGGCCTTATAGATATTCAGCGGCGTGGAGTATTTATACTGCACGTCGTTGCAAAGCTCATTGAACGCCGCCTTGTTCTCCTCCACATAGTTGCGGAACGCGCCGAGGTTGTTGGAACTCGTCTGCGTGATGAAGGTGTTGACCATCGTCTCGAACATCTGGTTGACATAGATCTTGTCGAGGTCGTGGTCGGCCTTGCCCGGCGTCCCGATCCCCGTCATGTCGCTCATCAGCGACGTGAGATCCATCGTCTGCTTGTCGACCGTCATCGGGAACGCCAGAAGCGTATCGTTCTGCACCTTGTCGATATAGACCTGAATGCCGTTGGAAAGCGCGAGCACGAGCGCGATGCCGATGATGCCGATGCTGCCCGCGAAGGCGGTCAGGAACGTGCGGCCCTTTTTGGTCGTCAGGTTGCGCAGCGAAAGCGAAAACGCCGTGCCCATCGACATCGAGGGCTTTTTCCCCTTCGCCTTTTCCTCTTCGGCCTTTTTCTTTTCGTTTTCAAAGTCCTCGTCCTGCGGCTCGAACGGGTTGGAATCGTTGACGATCTCGCCGTCGAGCATGCCGACGATGCGGTTGGCGTACTGATAGGCCAGCTCCGGGTTGTGGGTGACCATGATGATCAGCTTGTCGCCGGAGATCTCCTTGAGCAGCTCCATGATCTGGACGCTCGTTTCGGAATCGAGCGCGCCGGTCGGTTCGTCCGCAAGGATGATATCGGGGTTGTTGATCAGCGCGCGTGCGATCGCGACGCGCTGCATCTGGCCGCCGGACATCTGGGTCGGGCGTTTGTTGGCCTGCTCCTCCAGTCCCACGCGGCGCAGCGCCTCCAGCGCGCGCTCGCGGCGCTCTTTTTTGGAAACGCCCGACAGCGTCAGCGCCAGCTCGACGTTGGCCAGCACCGTCTGGTGCGGGATCAGGTTGTAGTTTTGGAACACGAAGCCGACGGAATGGTTGCGGTAGGTGTCCCAGTTTTCGTCGGTGAACGTCTTGGTCGATTTGCCGTTGATGACCAGATCGCCGCTCGTGTAGCGGTCAAGACCGCCGATTACGTTGAGCATCGTCGTTTTGCCGCAGCCGGACGGGCCGAGGATCGCGACGAACTCGTTTTCGCGGAAGTTCACGGAAATGTGGCGCATGGCGCGTACGGTCGTGTCGCCCGCGACATAGTCTTTGACGATATCCTTGAGAATCAGCATGCGTCACACCTCCTTTTTCTTTTTGCGCTTTTTGAGCCAGCGTTTGACGTCCTTGCGGCGCCAGATCAGCACGCCGCCCGCGCCGAGCAGCAGCACGCCGCCGATAATCAGCAGCGTATTGCGCAGCGCATGGCTTTCGGGCTCATAGATGATATGCGGGTCGTAGTCGTCGTCCGCGATCTGCTTTTTGGCGCGTTCGCGGAAGAACAGCTGGTACAGCCATTCGATCGTCTCGTCCGTCGTCATATCGGAAAGCTTGTCGGTGATCCCGGCGGAGAACTGCCGGAACGTGGCAGGCATATCGTCGCCGTTCATCATGCCGGTCAGAAGGTCGGCGTTCTCCGGGTTGCGGACGAGGTCGACCGCCCAGCGCAGCAGCGTGACGAGCACCGCCGTTTTGTCGGCCTTGACATAGTCGATCTTCACGGTCTTGCCGCCGGTGACGCGCTTGCTGTCGTGCGTGACGAGCGAACCCATCCCCGCGAACTGCGCGAGATCGAGGGAGGACAGATCGATTTCCGCGGGCACATCCTTGAAGAAGCCGGACAAGAGGTCGGTCATATTGAGCCTGGACAGGTCGGAAAAATCGACGCCGAGTTTTTCGAGGTTATAGCCGTACTGGTGCAGCGTTTCGGTCAGCGGGTACAGCAGATTGTTGACGCACTGCGTCAGCTCGCCGTTGACCAGCCGGTACGCGAAGTTCGGCAGAATCGCCGTGATTGTATAGACCGGCTGCTGGATCAGACGGTCGACGAGCGACAGGACCGGATTGACAAGATCGGTCAGAATCGCGTCGCTCCCCTTGCCCTTGCAGTAATCGACATAGGTCTTGATCTCGTCGTCCGGGCAGGACAGCGCTTCGAGCAGCGGGATCACCGCCGTGTTGTAGCCGTTGGAGCCGGGCAGGCGCAGCGCGCCGAACAGCGGCACCGTATCGTTGGCCAGCAGGCCCTGCAGCACCGGACGCAGCGGGCGCAGCATCACCGTCAGCGCGCGCTGGAAGGACGCGCGGTCGCCGCTCATCACTCCCCACGCGACGGAGGTCAGGTTGGCCCAGCTGCCGTAGCGGTAGAGCGTGTTCTTTGCCGAACGGTAGCCGGACGGCAGCACCGAAGCGAGCGCCGCGGGCGACGCGGGCAGACCGAGCGCGGCCGCAACAATCCGCATTTCGCCCTCGGAGAACGCGCCGTAGATCGTCTTCGCGATCGAGGTCACGGTCGCGGAGGAATAGATCGTTTTGCCGAGCGTCTTTTGCAGATTTCCGCCCGCAAACTCCGCCGTGAATTCGCTGATCACGTCGTCGATTCCGGCGAGCACGCGCTTGAATTCCTTTTTGCCGAGCTTTTTGGTGTATTCCACCGAGACCGGCGTAAAGACGTAGCGGCTCCACTGGTACAGCAGCGGCATCGTTTCCGAGCTGGTCAGCAGATGCAGCACGATAAATGTCAGTTCGCCCGCGGAGCGCGAAAGCAGCGGGTCGGTCAGCGCCGCGGGGTCGACGGACCCGGACGCGGGAATCATCTCGTTCACCTTGCCGCGGTTCAGTTTCAGCGTTTCGAACAGCCAGCGCAGCACTTCCACGAGGCAGGCGCCGCTGCTTCCCTTGCAGGAAGCGAGCGCGTCAAGGTCGATCGCCGCGAGCTGGATCCCGGCGCGGGACGTCATATCGTTCAGCGAGCCGGTCACATTTTCCGCAAAGCTTTTCGTGATTGACGCGGGGTTCTTCAGGAACATCATCAGCTGCAGCATCCGGCTCCCGGTGAAGGGGTTGGGCAGCGGGCCGATGCTCGGCGACAGCGGAGAGAGGATCACATCGACGGAGTGCTCCAGCCCGCCGTCGCGGACATAGATCGCGAGGCCGGGCAGCATGGCGGTCAGTTTCGTCATCGGGTTCGCCACGACTGCGTCGACAAGCGACAGCAGCGACATGGCGATCTGGTAGAGCATGCGCGTGCGGTTCTGGTCGGCCTGGGCACGGAAGGTCGCGTCCGAGGGGATGCTTGTGCAGCCCAGCGCCTGCAGCATCGGGATCATACCGTCGCGGTAGCCGTCGCCGCCGCGCAGCGTCAACAGCCCCGCGCGGTACTCGCCGCCGCAAAGCAGGGCATACAGGATATCGTTGAACGGAATCGCCATCGCGCTGACGGCGGCGGCAAAGCCGTTTTTGCTGCCGACGCCCCAGGTCGCGCCCGAAAGATCGAGCGAGCTCCAGGAGGACGCGGCCGCCACACGGCGCTGCACCGACGGATAGGACGACAGCCCTCTTGCCACATTGGCGGGCGAGGTGTCGACGCCGAGGCCGGAGAGGGCGGCGCCCTGCTCCTCCACGGCGGTATAGACGCCGGTTAGAATGGCCGACAACGTTTCGTCGCTGTAGATCTTCCCGTAGAGGAACGACGAAAACGACTGGCCCGTCACCGCGGGGACGGCGATTTTCACCTGCGTATCCGCCCGCGGCACGCTTTGCGCCGCCATTTCAGCCGTAACGCCTTCGGGGTAATAGACCGCGCCGGCCGTCGTCAGCGGCAGGCACAGCAGCAACAGCGCGAGCAGCGCGCTGAAAAGCCGGTTCACGTTGCGTTTCAGTTTCATCACGCCCCTTCGTTCGTTTCGTCTCTCATGCATGGGCGGGTTCGTCCACCATTTCCTCAAAGGAAAGGATCTTGTTGACAATGCGCAAAAACTCCTGCGAATCGTGCTCGCCGAGGTTTTCGAACAGCTCTTCGGCGTGCGCCGTCGCCTGCGCCTGAACCGCGCGGACGGCTTTGCTGCCGCTTTGGGTCAGCCGGACCGTCACTTTTCTCTTGTCGGTCGGGTCGTTTTCGCGGACGATCAGCTGTTTGCTTTCAAGGGAAGACAGCATCTTCGTGATCCGCGCCGCCGAAACGTGCAGCATCGGCGCGAGCTTGCCGGGCGTACAGGCGCCGGCTTCGTATAAATAGGACAGCAGAAAGCGCTCGCCGCGCATGCTCTGCTGCATATCCCAGAACAGACGGGAGCGGCTGATTCCGCCGAAAATCCCCGTCAGCTCCGCAAGCAGTTTTTCCGTTTCCATGTACTGTTGCCCTCTCTTGTATCAAAATCTTTAACTCTGTTAAAAATTAACGCTGTTAACGATTTCCTACTATAGCAGAATACGGCGGGAAAGTCAAGTGTTTTCGGTCGAAAAACCGATAGATTGCACAAAAAAATTCCCGCCGGTTTGTTGGAAGCGACGGGAAAAAAGGAGAATGAAGAGTTAAGAAGGAAGAATGAAGAATTGAAAACGGAAAATGAACAAAGCCCCTGCTAACCGCTGAAAAAGCCGCCCTCATGGGCGGCTTTTCTGTGCACTGCGCACTATGCACTGTGCACTATTTCAGTCGTTTGTCGCTGCGGATGGCGATCTTTGTGCCGACGGACTGGAAGATCTGCACCAGCAGGATCAGCAGTATCACCGCGATCAGCATCACGAGGAACTTGTAGCGGTAGTAGCCGTAGTTGATCGCGATCTTGCCCAGGCCGCCGCCGCCGATGATGCCGCTCATGGCGCTGTAGCCGAGGATTGTCGTGATGGCGATCGTCGCGTTGGAGATCAGAGACGGGACGCTTTCGGGGATCATCACCTTGCAGATGATCTGCATCGGCGTGGCGCCCATGCTCTGCGCCGCCTCGATGATGTTGGGGTTCACTTCGCGCAGGCTGCCCTCCACCAGCCGTGCCACAAACGGGAACGCGGCGATAACCAGCGGGACGATCGACGCGACGGTGCCGACCGTCGTGCCGACGATCAGGCGCGTCAGCGGGAAGACCATGATCATCAGGATCAAGAACGGGATCGAGCGCAGCAGGTTGATAATAACGTTGAGCGCGTGCATCAGCCCCTTCGGGAGCGGCAGCACGCCGTTCTTTTCGCCGGCGACAAGTAGCACGCCCAGCGGCAGGCCGAGGACGATCGCGAACGCCGTGGAAAGCACGGTGACATAGACCGTCTCCCAGATCGCCAGCGGGATCTGGGTCTTGAGCACCGTCCACGCCTCCTGCAGCGTTTCGGGCGTAAACAGATTATTCAGCATCTTCGGCCACCTCCTCTACCGCGATTCCGGGTACGGTGCTTAAAAAGTCAAGCGTCTGCTGCTTCTGGCCCCGCGGCACGCCGATCAGCATTTCGCCGAAGGCCTGCTCGTGGAACGCGCGGGTGGACGCGCCGAGAATGTTCGCCAGAATCCCGTGTTCGGCCGCCATCGTCGCGATCAGCGGCTTGTCCGCCGTCGCGGAACCGTTGAAGAGGATGCGCAGCCGCGCCTCGTTCTGCTGCGGCGGGAGCACCGTCTCTTCCCCGTTTGGGAAAACGAGGCGCTTTGCCGCGTCGGACTGCGGGTGCGCGAACACCTGCGCGACGTCGCCCTGCTCCACCACGCGGCCCTCGTCGAGAATCGCCACATGGCTGCAGATCTCTTCGACAACGCTCATCTGGTGGGTGATGACCACGACGGTGATGCCGAGCTTCTGGTTGATATCGCGGATCAGCTCGAGGATCGAGTGGGTCGTTTTCGGGTCGAGGGCGCTCGTCGCCTCATCGCAAAGCAGCACCTGCGGATTGGTCGCGAGCGCGCGGGCGATCGCCACACGCTGCTGCTGGCCGCCGGAAAGCTGCGCGGGGTAGGACTGCGCCTTGTCGGGCAGACCGACAAGTTCGAGCAGTTCCTTCGCCTTTTTGCGCGCGTCCTTTTTGGGCATCCCACCGAGTTCCATCGGGAAGCAGACGTTTTTGAGACAGGTACGCTGCATCAGCAGGTTGAACTGCTGAAAGATCATCGTGATGCTGCGGCGTTTTTCGCGCAGCGCCGCGGGCGACAGCGTCGTCATATCGTCGCCGCCGACCTTCACGGTGCCGCTTGTCGGCCGCTCGAGCATATTGATACAGCGCACGAGGGTGCTTTTCCCCGCGCCGCTCATACCGATGATCCCGAAGACGTCCCCGTCGGCAATCGTCAGATTGATATCCTTCAGCGCGTCGACGACCCCGTCGGCGGTCTGGAAGGTTTTATTGAGATGGCTCAGTTCGATCATGCCGGTTCTTCTCCTTCTCGTTTTCACAGATTTCTATTATAATCCAAAAGCGGCGCGGTTGCAAGACCTCCGGCAAAAAAACGGCTGAACAGCTAAAAAGTGGGACTGTCGGATTTCGATGAAGACGGCGTTTTCTTTCAATCACGCCTCGGTAGTTTGCAGCGCCAGCTGCAACCACTCTCATCATCACTGCCGTCAAGATTCAACCAAGACGGCCGTTTCCTGCACCGTATTGTACACCCCCGCGCAATGCCGGTTTGCCTGCCGAAGCATCCGCTGTGGTCGGTTGAGTTTCATTCTCAAATTTCAATTCTCCATTTAACTGCACACTCCACACTGCACATCCCTGCCGGGGGCTGGCGGATTTCGATGAAGACGGCGTTTTCTTCGCCCGAAGGCTGTGCTCTTGCACGCCGAGGGCGAAAAAACGTCGAGAAAAGAAAAACAACAATCGGGTATGGGCGAAGCCCATCCAAAATAACGTAAAAGAAAAGAGCGCAGGTTGTTTCCTGCGCTCGGTTTTCTTGTAACGGGTTTGTTTTTCTTTTCGTTCTTCGCGAAATACGACAGTCCGTCAATTCACGGTCAGCGCGTCGAGTGTGGTCTGACGACCGCCGTACAGGCCCATCGGCTCGACGTGAATGTCGCCCGCGTTCACAAGGTCGGTGCCCTGTTCATTGTTGAAGTCGTCAAGATACGGGAAGTGCTGGAAGTAGTTCGCGTCCATCTCGCCGCTGTCGACCACCTTGTTCGGCTGGACATAGTCGGTGAATTCCACGATCTTGAGCGTGATGTCCTTCTTCGCGAGGATTTCCTTCGCCACTTCCAGAATCTCCGCGTGCGGGGCGGGAGAAGCGGCAACGCTGATCTCGGTGCCCTTGAGCGCGTCGTAATCGACATCGGCGGCATAACCGTCACCCGGGTTCTCGACCACGGAGATCACGGCGCCGTCATAGCTGGCGGCGATGTAATCGGCAACGTCCTTGCTTTCGAGCGCGGCGACGAGGGCCTTGATGCTGTCCTTCGTCTCGTCCCCGTTCTTGACGGCAACGATGTTGGAGTACGCGCTGTACGCGCCTTCAATCAGCAGGCTCTGTTCCGCCGGCTTCATGCCCGCGGAGATCGCGTAGTTGGAGTTGATCACGGCGTAGTCCACGTCGGGCAGGATGCTCGGGATCTGGGCGGCTTCGACTTCCTTGAAGGAAATGTTCAGCGGGTTTTCCACGATGTCGTTGATCGTGGAGGTGATGCCGGCGCCTTCCTTGAGCTTGATGATGCCGTTCTCCTGCAGCAGAATCAGGGCGCGCGCTTCGTTGGTCGTGTCGTTCGGCACGGCGATCGTCAGCGTTTCCTTGTTGCCGCAGGCAGCCAGCGCGAACAGACTCGCACAAAGCACGGCCAGCACAAGAAGAATGGATACTGTCTTTTTCATGGTAAAATCCCCTTTCGGTTTTTTTATTGGATTAACGTGATTATATACTCACTGTGTCCGCTTTGTCAATGGTTTTGCGCCGTTCGGCGAAGAAATTCTGCAGCAGCCGTTCGCTTTCGGCCGCGCAAAGGCCGCCGACGACCTGCGGCGCGGGCGCGAGCGTCCCGTCCAGCAGCGTCGCCTTGCTCACAACGGCGCCGGCGATTGCGTCGTACGCGCCGAACACCACACGGTCAAGGCGCGCGTGCAAGATCGCGCCGCAGCACATGGCGCAGGGCTCGAGCGTCACATACAGTTCGCATCCGTTCAGCCGCCAGTCGCCCTTTCTCTTTGCTGCGTCGCGGATCGCTTCGATCTCCGCGTGCGCCGCGACGTCCTCCTGTTCTTCGCGGCGGTTGCGCCCGCGGCCGATGATCTTGCCGTTTTCCACGACGACCGCGCCGACGGGAATTTCCCCCGCCGCGGCGGCCTGCGCCGCAAGAGACAGCGCCTCTTCCATCCACTGTTTCACGCCGTCACCCCACTTTGTCCACGAATTTTGCCGTGAACCAAACGATCAGCGCGAGCGCCGGAATCATCGTCGGGTTCAAAAAGAACGCGAGCGTCTTTGCGCCGAAGCCGTTTTCCGTCCGGACACGGGCGGCGCCGCGCGGCCGACGATGCAGCAGGATCAGGAAACAGATTGCGCCAATCAGCAGCATTCCGTCGGTGACGACGGTATACAGCACGCCCGCGGCCTGCTCGCTCATCACTTCCATCAGATAGGTGAACACAAGCGAAACGGTGTTGTTGATCGCGTGGATCGCAATGCCCGTCCAGAGCGTTCCGGTGCGGATGCTCAGATAGCCCAGCGCGAACCCGACGATCAGCGCGAACGGCGCCTGGATCAGGTTGCAGTGCATCATCGCGAAGACCAGCGAGGCCATCACGATCGCGAAGCCGTCGCCGTAGCGGCGCAGATGGCCCATCACGACGCCGCGGAAACTCAGTTCCTCCACCATCGCGGCGACGACCACGACGCGGAAGAACGCCACCGTGACCCCGAACGGGCCGTCCGGCAGCGGCAGATCGGGCGAGGACAGTTCCAGCCCGAGTGATTCTAGAAATGCGATCAGATAGCCGGACACCGCGTTGGCCAGCACGCAGAAGCCGACGCCCGCGGGAATCGCGAGCAAAAAGTCGCCGCGCGACTGCGCTTTGTCGAGCATCAGCGGATCCCGGATGCCGGACACGCGCGCCATGCCTTTGCCCATCAGCAAAAACGGCAGCAGCAGACATCCGAGCACAAGCAGGATATCCACGCCCGCCTGCATCAGCGGCTGCGTGGTATAGGCGTCGTACAGGCCGAGCAGCATCAGACCCGTGACCAGCACGTTCTGCAGCAGAATATAAAGCAAAATCGCGCCGCCCGACATCGTGCCGAGCAGGCGGATCTCCCGTTTTTCCCGTTTGGCGGCAACGGCGTCAAACGGCGGCATATAGGGTTCCATCCGGTGTCACCTCATGTATAAATCTTTCCAACAATGGCGTTGACCAGCCGCGTCGGCAGCACCTTTTGCAAGACGGCGAACGCCTTGTACTGCGCGCCGCAGGTCGAAAGCGGCTTCGGGTGCTTCTGTATCGCCAGCCGCAGCACCGCTTCGGCGAGCCGGCGCGGGGACATCCCGTTCTGCTCGTCACGCTCCATCGTCGCCACGCTCTTTTTGACCACATCGGCATAGGCGACGGAGCCGTCCTTCTTTTCGCGCGCGGCGGTAAAGCCGGTTTTGACGTCGCCCGGCATCAGCGCGCAGACCGTGATACCGAACGGGCGCACCTCGTTCGCAAGGGCGAGCGTCAGCGCGTTGATCGCGCTTTTCGACGCGGAATAAAAGCTCTGGAACGGAATCGACAGCACGGCGGCCATCGAGCTGATGTTGATGATCCGGCCGCCGCTTTGCCGCAGATAGGGCACGGCGGCCCGGCTGCAAAGAAAGCAGCCGAAGAAGTTGACGTCGAACTGCTTCTTCGCGCTGTCAAGCGCCGTATCCTCGACGGCGCCGGAGATTCCGAAGCCGGCGTTGTTCACCAGAAGGTCGAGCCGGCCTTCGCGCTCGAACACGGTCCGGAACGCCGTTTCGACCTGCGCTTCGTTCGTCACGTCGCACACGAGGTGGCGCAGCGTTTCGCCGTCCTCCCCGCCGCGGCGGCTCAGCCCGTAGACGCGCCAGCCGTTTTCGGCAAGCAGGGTTGCCGTTTCCCGGCCGATCCCGCCGGACGCGCCGGTCACAACCGCAATTTTCATGCCTCTGCCCCGTCTTCCGCGTCGTCCGGTTTTGCGTCGTCTGCGTCATCCGTCTTTCCTTCGTCCGGCTTCGCGTCATCCGGCTTTGCATCGTCCGGCTGTTCGTCTTTCGCGTCAACCGGCTTCGCGTCGTCCGCGCCGGTGCGCTGGGCCGTTCGCTGATCGTCGGCAACGCCCTCGGTGCTCGACGGCACAAAGAGGATTTTGAACGTCATCAGCATCAGCCGGATATCTTCCATAAACGACTGCCGCGCCACATAGATCAGGTCCATCTGCACCTTGTCATAGGGCGTTGTGTTATATTTTCCGTAGACCTGCGCGTAGCCGGTCAGACCCGCCTTCACCTGCAGCCGCAGCGCGAATTCGGGCATCACATCCTCGTACTCCTTCGCGATCTCGGGACGCTCCGGCCGCGGGCCGACCATCGACATCTGGCCCAGGAAAATGTTGAAGATCTGCGGCAGCTCGTCGATCCGGCATTTGCGGATTAGCGCGCCGACCCGGGTGATGCGGTCGTCGTTGTCGCCCGCCAGCCGTGCCACGCCGTCCTTTTCGGCGTCGCAGCGCATCGAGCGGAACTTGATGATATTGAACTCTTTCCCGTTGAGCGTCAGCCGCTTCTGGCGGTAGAACACAGGGCCGCGGTCGTCAAGCTTGATCGCGATCGCCGTCAGCAGCATCACGGGCGAGGAAATGATGATGGCGATCGAGGACAAAACGATATCCATCCCGCGCTTCATCACTTTATAGATCAGGCTGGAGTTGCTGCGCTTGCAGCGGTAGACCGGGACGTCCATCAGCTGGATCGTCTTGCCGCCGCGGATGATCGTGTCGGAAATCTTCGGTTTGATATACGCCA
>CAMZEG010000015.1 GCA_947305635.1 uncultured Clostridia bacterium | reverse complement strand
TGCAAAAATCTGAAATCGTGCTATAATGAAACGTACAAAACGAGGCGCAACACCGCGTTGCGCCTGTCTTACTTTTTTCACAGGGGAGGCCATTCGATGGACACTCTGATCAAACAGCTTGTGCAGGTCGACAAGCTGGCCAGGCAGCGGGTCAGCAAGGCAAAGAAACAGCGCGCCGGCGCCCTCGAACAGCTCGATCGCGACAAGAGCGAAGTCCGCGTCGAGCTGGAGGCGGCCTATCAGGAATTCGTCGCCGAGCAGGAAGAGCTTTGCAGGGAAAAACAAAAGCTCGCTTCGGCCGAGGTGGAAGCCAGCCACGCGCGCGTGATCGAAGCGCTGAACAAGGCCTATGAAGAAAACCGCGACGTCTGGGTCAACGGCGTTGTGGAAGCTGTTACGAAGTAAACAAGACTGATTCAATCGCAGGAGGTGATACGGGATGAAAGCGGCGTCTAACGCAATTCTTGCGCTATCGCGCTCGTTTTACGGCAAACGGCTGACCAATGCCGACTTTGATGCGCTGCTGCACTGTACCACCGTGAACGAGGCGGCGCAGTATCTGACGCTGAAAACCCCGTATGCCGACGTGATCACCGAAAGCGGCGTTTCAACGTTTACGGCGCGTTTTCTGGAAGAGCTTGTCAGCAAGCATCGTTTCGCGTCTTTCGTTACGCTCTGCCGCTATGAGATGGCGATCGGCAACGCCTTCTACCGCTACTTTATCATGCGCGACGAAGTCGATCAGATCGAACGCGCGACGCTGTTGTTGCTCGGCGGGAACACGGAAATCTATCTGCAGCGCGTGAACTCCTTCCTCGATAAGCACCTGTCGATCGATCTGTTCGCCCTCGGCCGCGCGAATTCGCTCGAAGAGATTGCGCGCGCGCTGGAAAAAACCGCCTACGGCGAACTTTACAGCGACTGTCTGCTTTCGCCTAAGGTCGATTATCTGACGTTTGAGCAGGCGCTGGAAGCCTATTTCGCGAAAGAGGTGCGCAAGCTTTGCAAAGCCTGCTTTACCGCAAAGGAACGCGAAGCGCTGCTGGACCTGATCTGCCGCGCGCAGGACTGCCGTCTGATCGAACGCGTCTGGCGCTCCAAACGTTTTTACCGCTCCGTGCCCGACCTTTGCGCCGACCTCACCGCGCAGGACGTACCGCTGACGTTGCTCAGTGCGAAAACGCTGCGGCAGCTTGCCGCGTGCGACAGCGAAACGGAAGTGATCCGCGTGCTGGATAAATCGCCGTACTGCGGCTGGCTCGATCCTTCGGGTGAACAGAGTGTGGAATTCCGTTTGGAAAAGAATCTCTATGAACTGTGCCGGAAAGAGATCCGATTTTCGTCCTATCCCGGCGTCGTGATGTTCTGCTATCTGCTGCTGTCAGCCGTGGAAACGAAGAATCTGCTGCGCGTGATCGAGGGCGTCAAGTTCCGCGTCCCGCCGCAGGTGATCGAGCAGAACCTGATACTGGAACCGTCGAAATAATCTACTTGCATTCCGAATGGGAGTGATGCTATTTGGCCATTGAAAAAATGAAATTTGTCATGGCGAGCGGTCCGCTGTCGCAGCTGAACAAGCTGATTACCGCGCTTTGCGGAGACGGCACGTTCCACCCGGAGCCCGCGTCGTCGTTCATTTCGCCGACGATGGGCTACGCGCCGCTGAGCGAAGAGAACCCCTATACGCCGACGCTGTCCGCCGTGCGCGAACTCGCCCAGCAGTTTTCCATCGATCTGGAAGAGGGAAGGCCGCAGAAGGGGACCGTGATCGACGAAAAGACGCGGGAGTACGTGGAATCGCTCGGCGCCGCCGTCCGCGAAACCGTCGAACAGAACAACGCGCTCAACGAACAGATCGACGCCTGCCGAGCCGCGATTGAAGAATACGAGCACTTTACGGGGATCGGCGTACCGCTGGAAGATGTCTTCGCCTGCAAGTTTATCTCGATCCGCTTCGGCCATCTGCCGAAAGACAGCTACCTGAAACTGACCAAAGGCTACGGCGACAACCCGTACATTCTCTTCGTGCCCGCCTCGGTCGACGAAAAAGGCTACTGGGGATGCTACTTCTCCCCGAAAGAGAAAGAAGAGGACGTCGACAAGATTTTCGCCGCGCTGCACTTCGACCGCCTGCACATTCCGTCCGCCGTCGGTACAACGCAGGAGATCGTCGATTCCCTGCAGGAGAACATCAAGATCATTGAAGCGGAAAAGCAGGAACTTACCGCCCGCGTCAATGAGATCTGGGCGAAGGAAGGAGAGCACATCCGCGCGCTTTACAGCAAACTGCGGCAGCTTTCCAACATCTTCGAACTGCGGCGCTACGCCGTCGCGCACGACAACAATTGCTTCTTCACCGGCTGGATCCCGGCCAAGCAGGAAGCGGCCATGCGCGAAAAGCTGATGAAATATCCGGAGTTCCTTGTGGAAATTGAAGACCCGGAAAAAGACAGCGAAGTGACGCCGCCGACGAGGCTCAAAAACTTCATCGCGTTCCGGCCGTTCAAGTACTTCGTTGAAATGTACGGCGTGCCGAGCTATCACGACATTGACATCACAGCGTTTGTCGCAATCACCTATACGCTGCTGTTCGGCATCATGTTCGGCGACCTGGGGCAGGGCCTGCTGCTGATCGTGATCGGCATCCTGATGTGGAAGCTGAAACGATTGGATCTCGGCAAGATTCTGGTGCCCTGCGGCGCCTGCAGTATGGTCTTCGGCTTTGTGTTCGGGTCGGTATTCGGCTTCGAAGAGATGCTCGACCCGGTCTATCATAAACTCGGCTGGAGCGGCAAACCGCTCTCGGTGATGGAATCCATCAACACGGTGCTGCTCTTCGCAACCGCGATCGGCGTGACGCTCGTTGTTGTCGCGATGATTCTGAACGTCGTTTCCTGTATCAAGAAGCGTAAGTTCGGCTCGGCCCTGTTCTCCGAAAACGGCGTGACCGGTATCCTCGTCTATCTCGGCGGCGCGTCGCTGGTCTACACGTTCATGTCGCATAAAACGATTCTGCCGTCCGGTATCGCAACGGCGTTTCTGGTCGGCGGTCTGCTGATTCTCTTCAACAAGGAGATCATCGCCGGATCGATCGACGATCGCAGATTTGTGAAACCCGAAAGCATCGGCGACTATCTGATGCAAAACCTCTTTGAGACGATCGAATATGTGCTGTCCTACTTCAGCAACACCGTCTCCTTCCTGCGCGTCGGCGCGTTCGTCATCGTCCACGCGTCCATGATGATGGTCGTCTTTACCCTTGCCGGTGACCCGAAGAGCGTCAAGGGCATCATCGTGATTGTTCTCGGCAACGCGCTTGTAATCGCGCTCGAAGCGCTGCTTTCCGGCATTCAGGGCCTGCGCCTTGAATTCTACGAAATGTTCTCCCGCTTCTATGAAGGCGAGGGGCGCGCGTTCAACGCCGCAAAGCTCAATAACTACCTTGAACGAAAAAACAAAAAAGCATAAACAGCAAATCAAATTACTTTTGGAGGAATGATCCATGCATACTTTTCTGACTGCCGCTTTGATTATCCTACCCGCCATCGTCCTGATGTTTTCCGCCTATTATACGTTCAAAAAGCGTATGGAAGGCAAATCTGTCCGCAAAGTGATGCGCGTCAACGTGATGACGTTTTTGGTTCTGATCGTGCTCGTCAGCATCTGCGCGTTCGCCGTCTCCGCCGCGAACGATACGGTTGCCGCGCCCGCTGCAACGCCTGAGGTGGTTGCGGCTGCAGAAGAAGCGCACGCTGCCGACAGCGGCAACTCCAAGGGCCTCGGCCTGCTTGCCGCCGCGCTTGTCACGGCGATCTCCGGTATCGGCGGCGGTATCGCCGTTGCCGCCGGCGCGCCCGCAGCCATCGCCGCCACGAGCGAGGACCCGAAGTCGTTCGGTAAGAGCCTGATCTTCGTCGCGCTCGGCGAATCCATCGCGCTGTACGGCGTCGTTATCTCGATCCTGATCCTCAACAAGGTGTAAGCATGAAGCTGTATTTGCTTTCGAGCGACAGCGACACGCTGACCGGGCTGCGTCTTGCCGGCATCGACGGCGCGCTCGTGGAAAACGCCGACGCGCTGCAGACGGCGATCGACGGCGTGCTTGCGCGGCAGGATATTGCCGTCGTGCTGGTTACGCGGACGCTGTCCACCGATTATCCGGCGCAGATCGACGCGCTTAAGCGCAACGCGAAGCTGCTTGTGACGGAGATCCCCGATATGGCGCATCCGACGATGGACACCGACTCCATCACGCGCTATGTGGCGGCCGCCGTCGGCACGTCTTTCTGACGCATCAATTCAATCGGCAGGTGATACCATGCTCAATCAAAACGAAAAGCTCGAACGCTTCGCCGCGCAGATCAACCGCACGGCGGAAAAAAGCGTGCAGAAAATAGAAAAACAGACCGAAAAGATCTCGAACACCGCGCTCTCTTCGTTCCGCGAAGAGGAAGAGCGCGATCTCGAAGCGCGCAAAGCCTACGCGAAAACGCGGCTGGAGCGCGAGTCCAACCACGTGCTCGCTTCGCTTGCGTCCGCACGCAAGCAGGAGGCCGCCGCGCGTCGCGAAGAGATCGTTGAAGCGGTTTACGACGGCGCGAAAGAAAAGCTTCGCGCTTTTTCGGCAACCCCTGCGTATCAGGATCTGCTGCGTTCCTGCATTGAGGCGCTTGTTGCCGCATTGGACGCCAATGACGCGCGTGTCTTTGTCCGGAAAGAAGACGAAGATGCCGCGAAAGCAATCTGCGGCGCGCTGCCTCGCGTTAAGGAAGTCTGCGTCAGCGATAAGATTTCGCTCGGCCTTGCGTATATTGAGAACGCGGACGGCTCCATTCATCTGGAGGATACCTTCGAAAGCCGGCTGGAAAGCGACCGCGCGCGGTTCCTTTCGACCTGCGGGCTTTCGATTCTGCCGGAAAAGGAGGCTGACGCATGAACGAATCCAACCTCATTTTCGGAATCAACGGCCCCGTTGTTACAATCAAAGGCAAGACGACGCTTTCCATGCTGGAAATGGTGTATGTGGGCAACCAGAAGCTGGTCGGCGAGGTCATTGCGCTCGACTGCGATAAAACAACCATTCAGGTTTACGAGGACACCGCTGGTCTTGCGCCCGGCGAGCCTGTCTACGGCACCGGCAACCAGCTTTGCGCCGAACTCGGCCCCGGTATTTTGATGAACATCTTCGACGGCATTGAGCGGCCGCTGCTTGCGCTGCAGGCGCAGTCCGGCGCGTTTATCAGCAAGGGGCTGAACACAAGCGCGCTCGATGAAGAGAAGCAGTGGGACGTCAGGCTGCTTGTCAAGGAAGGTGACACCCTTTGCGGCGGCGAAGTCTATGCCGAAACGCAGGAGACGCCCGCAATCTGTCATAAGATCATGCTCTCTCCGCGGCTGTCCGGCAAGATTGTTTCCGTGCAGTCTGACGGCCTCTACCGCTTGCGCGATACCGTCGCTGTGCTGGAAGACAAGGCAGGGGAGCGTCATGAACTGACGCTTTGTCAGCGCTGGCCGATCCGTCTGCCGCGCCCCGTGGGAAAGCGTTTGCCCGCGTCGCATCCGCTTGTCACCGGTCAGCGGATTCTCGATACACTGTTCCCGGTCGCAAAAGGCGGCGCCGCGGCGATTCCCGGCGGCTTCGGCACCGGCAAAACCATGACGCAGCACCAGCTCGCCAAATGGTGCGACGCGGATATCATCGTCTACGTCGGCTGCGGCGAGCGCGGCAACGAAATGACGCAGGCGCTGCAGGAATTCTCCGAATTAATCGACCCGCGCACCGGCAAATCGCTGATGGAAAGAACGGTGCTGATCGCCAACACCTCCAATATGCCTGTTGCCGCGCGCGAAGCTTCGATCTATACCGGCATCACCCTCGCGGAATACTACCGCGACATGGGGTACCATACCGCGATCATGGCGGACTCTACGTCCCGTTGGGCGGAGGCGCTGCGCGAGATCTCCGGCCGACTGGAGGAAATGCCGGCGGACGAAGGCTTCCCGGCGTATCTGCCGAGCCGTCTGTCAGAATTCTATGAACGCGCAGGCTACATGGAAGTGCTTTCCCATGGCGAAGGCTCCGTGACGATCATCGGCGCGGTCTCTCCGCAGGGTTCCGACTTCTCCGAGCCTGTCACACAGAATACAAAGCGGTTCACGCGCTGCTTTTGGGCGCTGGATAAGTCTTTGGCCTACGCGCGGCATTATCCCGCCATCAACTGGACAAACTCCTACAGCGAATATCTGGGCGATCTGGAGCAGTGGTACCACGACAACGTCGGCGCGGACTTCATGCAGTGCCGCGAGGAGATCTCCTCGATCCTGTATGAAGAATCCTCTTTGATGGAGATCGTGAAACTGATCGGCGCGGACGTTCTGCCCGACGACCAGAAGCTGACGATCGAGATCGCGCGGCTGATCCGCGTCGGGTTCCTGCAGCAGAACGCGTTCCATCCGGACGACACCTATGTCCCGCCGGAAAAGCAGCTGAAGATGATGCGCGTGATTCTGCATCTTTACCATAAGTGTCAGCAGATCGTCGCCTTGCAGGTACCGATCGGACGGCTGCTGGAAACCGGTCTGTTTGATAAATTGACCAAAATGAAATACGACGTGCCGAACAACCGGCTCGAACTGCTCGACGATTACGTCACCGAGATCGACAATGCGCTCGGCAGTTATCTTCGAAAATAAGGGGGGTGCGCTATGATTACGGAACACCGCGGTTTGCGGGAACTGAACGGATCGCTTGTCATCCTCGAAGGGGTACAGCATCCTTTGAACGAAGAACTGGTCCGTCTGAAGTTGGACGTATCGTCGCCATTGAGGGCGACAAGGTCGCTCTGCAGGTCTTTGAGGGCACGCGCGGCCTGTCTATGGTTAATACTAGAACAATCCTCACCGGCAAGCCCATGGAAATCCCGCTGTCGCCGGAACTGCTCGGCCGTGTGTTCGACGGTCTCGGCCGCCCGATCGACGGCCTTGGCGAAATCTATCCCGTGGAAATGGGCAACGTCAACGGTCAGCCGATGAATCCCGTGTCCCGCGTCTATCCGCGCGATATCATCAAAACGGGTATCTCCTCGATCGACTGTCTCACCACTCTGATCCGCGGACAGAAGCTGCCGATCTTTTCCGGCTCCGGCATGAAGCATAACGAGCTGGCCGTCCAGATTGTCCGGCAGGCGTCGATTGCCGACAGCGACGATTTCGCAATCGTTTTCGCCGCGATGGGCGTCAAGAACGACGTTGCCGACTACTTCCGCCAGTCATTTGAGTCGGCGGGCGTCATGGACCGCGTTGTCATGTTCCTGAACGTGTCGAACGACCCGATCATCGAACGGATCATCACCCCGCGCTGCGCGCTGACCGTGGCGGAATATCTCGCGTTCAAGGAGAACAAGCACATTCTTGTTATCCTGACCGATATGACGTCCTATTGCGAAGCGCTGCGTGAATTCTCGTCCTCCAAGGGCGAAATCCCCGGCAGAAAGGGCTTCCCGGGCTATCTCTACTCCGACCTTGCGACGATCTATGAGCGCGCGGGCATCATCAACACGGCGAAAGGCTCTGTAACCCAGATTCCGATCCTGACGATGCCGAACGACGATATCACGCACCCGATTCCCGATCTGACCGGTTATATCACGGAAGGGCAGATCGTGCTCGACCGCGGCCTGGATACCACCGGTGTCTATCCGCCCGTGCATGTGCTTTCGTCGCTGTCCCGTCTGATGAAGGACGGTATCGGTGAGGGCTTTACGCGGAAGGACCACAGCGCGTTGGCAAACCAGCTGTTTGCGCTCTACGCAAAAGTGCAGGACGCGAAAGCGCTCGCCTCGGTCATCGGCGAAGACGAACTGTCCGAAGCGGACAAGCGCGTCATGGCCTTCGGCAAGGCGTTCGACGAACGCTTCCTGGGGCAGGGGAACGCCAACCGATCGATCGAGGAGACACTGGATCTCGGCTGGGAGCTGCTGCGCATGATGCCGCGGGGTGAGCTTGACCGCGTCGACGACAAGCTGCTCGACGAATTCTACGAACAATAACGAAGATTAGGAGCACTAAATGAAAGGAGGTTCACCATGGCGCAGATATTCCCGACCAAAGCGAATCTGATGAATACCAAGAAGTCGCTGGAACTCGCAAAGCTCGGCTACGATCTGATGGATCGCAAGCGTAATATCCTCGTGCGCGAAATGATGAGCCTCATCGACGAAGCGAAACGCGTGCAGATACAGATCGGTGACGTTTACGCCGACGCCTATGCCGCGCTGAAAACGGCCATGCTGAACCTCGGCGACTGCAGCCGGTTCGCGGGCGCGATTCCGGTTGACGACAGCGTCTCGGTCGATTACCGCAGCGTCATGGGCGTCGAGGTGCCAATCGTCACGATCGGGGACAGCGAGACGAATGTCCGCAACTTCGGCTTTCTTGCAACGAATTCCGATTTCGACGAAGCCTGCCTGCGCTTCAGCGAAGTAAAAAAGCTGACGGTTCAGCTCGCGCAGATTGAAAGCAGCGTTTACCGGCTGGCCGACGCGGTCAAAAAGACGCAGAAGCGGTCGAACGCGCTGAATCATATCATGATCCCGCGTCTGAGCGCGACCGTGAAGTTTATTACAGAAGCGCTTGACGAAAAGGAACGCGAGGATTTCTCGCGTCTGAAGGTCACCAAACGCACCAAAGAACGCAGACAGCAGTCTCAGGAGGAGTTATGATACGCAACAGAATACTGATGCTCGTCGTCGCGATTATCGCGCTGATTCTGATTTTCATCTTTCTTTTTCCGTTTCGATGAAAATCCGAGCGTCAAACGAACAAATATTCGAAAACCGCTTGCAACCTGAATAAACCTATGTTATAATAAGCGCATGAAACCAAACCGGTCGCCATAGAATGAACCGAGGTGATCCGTTTGGCTTCCATGCGTTTTTCTGTTGTCCGCTTGCGGGCGGCTGTACCCGCTGCGGTGTTGTGTTTGCTTGTGCTAGCTGCGCTGCTGCTCGGAGACCGGGCGGTACAGACCGCGTCGGACGCAGTTGCCGCTTCATTTCCGCTTTTGATTCTTGACGCGGGGCACGGCGGGCAGGACGGGGGAGCGGTCGCCGCGGACGGCACAAACGAAAAGGATATCAACCTTTCCCTGACGCTGACACTCGACGATTTGCTGCGCTCACTCGGCTTCCGGACGCTTCTGACGCGATCGGATGATACGCTGCACGAAACGCCTGATGCGACAACCGTGCGCGAACGGAAGGTCGGCGATTTGCGCTATCGGCTGCAGCTGACGCAGGAACACCCCGACAGCATCCTCATCAGCATCCATCAGAATCAGTTTTACGACCCGCGGTACGACGGCGCGCAGGTGTTTTACTCCGACAATCATCCGCAGTCCGAAGCACTGGCGCAATGTCTGCAGGAATCGATCGTCAAAACGCTGCAGCCGGACAACACAAGGCGCATCAAGGAAAGCGGCGAAGAGATCTTTTTGCTCAATCAGACCAAGGTGCCTGCCGTTATGGTGGAATGCGGATTCCTGTCGAATCCCGAAGAGTTAAAGATGTTAAAGAACGAAACCTATCGCAAACAGCTCGCCGCGACAATCGTTAACGGGCTGCTCGATTATTTTAGAAACAGGACGTGATTTCATGGCTGGAAAAACAAAATCCGTGTTCGTCTGCAACCAATGCGGATTTGAAACGCCGAAATGGCTCGGAAAATGCCCCGGCTGCGGCGAATGGAACACATTGGAGGAAGAAACGCGGGTGCAGCAATCGCCCGCGCAAGGGGCAAAATCCGGGCGATCCGCGCCGATGCGCTCCTACGCGCTCTCGGAGATTGCGCCCGATAACGAGCTGCGTTATCAAACCGGCATGGGCGAACTGGACCGCGTCTTAGGCGGCGGAATCGTCAAGGGCTCGCTGGTGCTGCTTTCCGGCGATCCCGGTATCGGAAAATCGACCATCCTTTTGCAGGTCTGCAAAGTGATCGCGCAGAAGATGAATGTGCTGTATGTTTCAGGTGAAGAATCCTACAGCCAGATCAAGCTGCGCGCCGACCGGCTCGGCGTTTCCGCGCCCGGTCTGCGGCTGCTTTGCGAAACCGATATGCAGGCAATCGGCGAACATATCATGGAAGAAAAGCCGGACCTTGTCATTATCGATTCCGTACAGACGATGAACCACGCGGATCTTTCCTCGTCTCCCGGCAGCGTGACGCAGGTGCGCGAATGCACCTCTCTGCTGATGCGCATGGCGAAGAGCTTGTCGATTCCCGTGATTCTAGTCGGCCATGTCAACAAGGACGGCAATATCGCCGGGCCGAAGGTGCTGGAGCATATTGTCGACGCCGTGCTGTACTTTGAAGGCGAACGCAACCTGTCGTTCCGCATCCTGCGCGCGGTCAAAAACCGCTACGGCTCCACGAACGAAATCGGCGTGTTCGAGATGACCGACAGGGGATTGGAGGAAGTGAAAAACCCCTCTGAAATGCTGATCGCAGGCCGCCCGAAAAACACCCCGGGTACTTGCGTGGCCTGCGTGATGGAAGGCTCGCGCCCGCTGCTTGCTGAGATTCAGGGCCTTGTGACGCCGACGTCGTTCGGCAATCCGCGCCGGATGAGCAACGGCTTCGACTATAACCGTATGGCGATGCTGCTCGCCGTGCTCGAAAAACGCGGCGGCTACTTCTTTAACAATATGGACGTCTATATCAATGTTGTCGGTGGGATGAAGCTCGACGAGCCCGCGCTCGATCTGACGATCGCGATGGCGCTGGTGTCCTCGCTGAAGGATTACGCGATCCGCGACGACGTCCTCGCGTTCGGCGAAATCGGACTCGCCGGTGAGATACGCGCGATTTCCCATTGCGAACAGCGCCTGAAAGAGGCCGCGCGGCTCGGCTTCACGCGGTGTATCGTGCCGAAGCATAATCTGCGCAGCGTCGGCAAGTCGCTGAAGAATGAAATTGAGATTGTCGGCGTCCGCTCCATCCGTGAGGCGTTTGAAGCGCTGATCTTATAATACTGTCCTATATGAAACAAAATAACCCCGTTCCGGAACGATCGTTCCCAAAACGGGGTTATTTCATTATCGTTGATCTCTTTCCTCATAAGACAGCATTTGCGTAAACGCTTCCAATGCTGCTCGGACTTTGGCTTCATTCTCATTCGACAGATTCGTCAGTGGAAGACGGCAGCTGCCGACGTCATAACCGATCAGCCGCATGGCATACTTGACCGGCATCGGGTTGACGTCGCAGAAGAGCGCCTTGTTGAGCGCGACCGCTTTTCGCTGCATGGTTGAAGCGCGTTCGCTGTCACCTTGTACGGCTAACAGATTCAGCCGCTGCGTAAAGCGCGGAAATACGTTGGACAGTACCGAAATCGTGCCTTTGCAGCCGACCGCGCATGCCGCTGCGGACAGGTCGTCATTGCCGCTGTAAAACGTCAGCGCGTCGCCGCAAAGGGAGATGCTCTCTGTCAGCTTGCCGATATCGGGATCGGCTTCCTTTACCGCGACGATGTTTTCGTGCTTAGATAAGTCTGCGTAAGTCAGCGGCGTAATGTTCATGCCGGTCCGCGACGGCACATTATAGACGATGATCGGCTTTTGCAGCGCATCCGCGAGCGTGTAATAGTGGCGAATCAGCCCCTGTTGACTCGTTTTGTTGTAATAGGGCGTAACGATCAGATGATAGTCCGCGCCGCATTCTTCAGCCGTTTTGGCGGTTTCGAGACAAAAAGAAGTGCTGTTGCTGCCGGTACCGCAGATGACCGGGATCCGTCTGCCGGTGCGTTTTGCGGCGCATTCAAACAACGCCGCTTTTTCACGTCCGGTCAGCGTGGACCCTTCTCCTGTGGTGCCGCAAACAACAACAGCCGCTGTTTTGTTTGCGATTTGAAAATCGATGAGTGTTTCAAAAAGGGGAATGTTGACAGATCCGTCTTCCCGAAACGGCGTCACCAACGCAACGCCGGCTCCGGTGAAGGGTTGCTTCATGCAAAGAACACCCTTTCAAAAGATGTGTCTCAGTCAATCAGCCCTTCGGCGCAAAGCAGCTCCGCGAGCAGCACGCCGCCGCCTGCCGCCCCGCGCAGGGTGTTATGAGACAGGCAAACAAATTTATAGTCGTACTGTGTGTCTTCTCTCAGACGGCCGATCGAGATCGCCATACCGCCCTCCAGCTCGCGCTGCAGCTTCGTCTGCGGCAGATTGTCCTCGGTGAAGTAGTGCAAGAACTGCTTCGGCGCAGAGGGAAGATTCAACTCCTGCGCGCGGCCGGCGAAGTTTGCCCAGGTGTCAAGAATCTCATCCTTGGTTGGCTTTTTGCCGTCCTTGAAGCGCATGAACACAGCGCCCATATGACCGTCAGACACCGGCACGCGGATGCACTGCGCCGTGAATTTCGGGCTGTCCGCAAGCTTGATCTCGCCGTCCTCGACCTTGCCCCAGATCTTCAGCGGTTCCTTTTCGCTCTTTTCTTCCTCGCCGCCGATGAAGGGGATCACGTTGTCGAGCATATCCGGCCACGTTTCAAACGTCTTGCCTGCGCCGGAAATCGCCTGATAGGTGCAGACAAGCACGCTGTCAATCCCGTACTTCTTGTCGAGCGGCCAGATGGCGGGGACATAGCTTTGCAGCGAGCAGTTGCTCTTGACCGCGATAAAACCGCGCTTGGTGCCGAGCCGCTTTTTCTGCGCTTCGATCACAGCGATGTGGTCGTTGTTCAGCTCGGGAATCACCATCGGAACGTCCGGGGTGAAGCGATTGGCGCTGTTGTTGGAGATCACCGGGCATTCCGCCTTGGCGTAGGCTTCTTCCAGCGCTTTGATCTCGTCTTTTTTCATATCGACGGCGCAGAACACGAAGTCGACGGTCTTGGCGATTTCGTCGATATCCGCGGCAGCGTCCTTGATCACGATATCCTTCAGCTTTTCCGGGATCGGCTGCTTCATGGCCCATTTTCTGCCGACGACTTCGCCGTAGGGCTTCCCGGCCGAACGGGCGGACGCAGCGAGTACCTTGACGTTGAACCAAGGATGATCCGCAAGCAGCAGCGAAAAGCGCTGACCGACCATACCGGTCGCGCCGATGATCCCGACATTGTATTGTTTCATAACGATTGACACCTCTTTCTTCCGTCTCATATTATGCGGCAAAGCGCGGCGCGTGCGTAAAAATTGCAAAAAACAGTTGCGAAAAACGCCGCGATGCACTATAATAATGAAGTTGCTTTTTATCATAGCACGGGAAAAGCGATTCGTCAATCTTTTTTTGAGGAAACAACCTATGATGAAAAAATCCGATTTTTACTATGAGCTGCCGCAATCCCTGATCGCGCAGCATCCCTCGCAGAAGCGCGATTGTTCGAGAATGCTCGTCATCGGCCGCAGCAGCGGCGCGCTGGAGCACAGGCATTTCTACGATCTGCCGGATTATCTGAATCCCGGTGACTGTTTGATTCTGAATAATACCAAGGTGCTGCCGGCGCGGATCTTCGGCGTGAAGGATGACACCGGCGCTCGGGTGGAATTTCTGCTGCTCAAGCGGGTCCATGACGACGACTGGGAAGTGATTACAGGCCCCGGCAAACGCGCCAAACCCGGCACACGCTTTACTTTTGAAGGCGGCCTGCTGCACGCCGAGGTGCTCGACGTTGTCGAAGGCGGCAACCGGATCGTGCGTTTTACCTACGACGGCAATTTTTACGAGGTGCTCGACCGGATCGGGCAGATGCCGCTGCCGCCGTATATCACCGAAAAGCTGGAGGATCAGAGCCGCTATCAGACGGTCTATTCCCGTTTTCTCGGTTCCGCCGCCGCGCCGACAGCGGGACTGCACTTCACGGAAGAACTGCTGAAAAGAATAGAAGAAAAAGGCGTCCGCATCGGATATGTCACGCTGCACGTCGGGCTCGGCACATTCCGGCCGGTCAAAGAAGAAGACATCACGCAGCATATTATGCACTCTGAGCACTATGTGTTACCCCCGGAGACCGCCGCACTCATCAACGAAACGAAGCAGAACGGCGGCCGTGTCATCTCCGTCGGCACCACGAGCTGCCGCACGCTGGAATCGGTCGCGACCTTCCGCGGCAAGATTGAAGAAGCGGAAGGGGACACGGATATTTTCATATACCCCGGCTACGAGTTCAAATGCATCGACGGACTGATCACCAATTTCCATCTGCCGGAAAGCACACTGATCATGCTGGTCAGCGCGTTCTGCGGCTACGAGAACACGATGCACTTTTATAAGGTCGCTGTGGAAGAGAAGTATCGATTCTTCAGTTTCGGCGACGCGTGTTTTATTCGATAAGGAGGTCGTATCATGTCTGAGTATAATCACTGGTCAGCCATCGGTTTCGACTTTGATTTTGGCAGTACATCTTTGTATTTGAAAGGAATCAAAGATGTTGACGGCGCTTTGTTGATTCATATTGAGCGTCATGATGATCATGCTATATTTGAAATCAAGTGCAGTCCGTTTTCTTATCGCGTGACGGATGAATCTTATTTCTGGAATCCATTTGCAACCTACGAAAACAATGATTCGCTTTCTTACAAGCACAACCGCATTTTTTACACGAAACGCAGTGAATATATCGACTGGTTTTTCTCGGTGAATGAGAGACAAAATGTCGAATACTTTGATAAAGACGACATTTATCATGTTCAAATACTGCTATGCGATTACGTTGTTGATCTTATCTGCACTGAACTTCCAACTGTTACTCGAATCAAGTAAAAAGGAGAACTGTTATGTATCAGCTTCTCAAGAATGAAGGCACAGCCCGGCGCGGCGTTTTCACGACCGTACACGGCACCGTGCAAACCCCGGCGTTCCAGAATGTTGCCACCTGTGGCGCGATCAAAGGCGCGCTTTCCGCGCATGATCTCAAGGCGATCGGCTGTCAGGTGATGCTGTGTAACACCTATCATCTGCATGTGCGGCCCGGTGATGACCTGGTCCGTGACATGGGCGGCCTGCACAAGTTCACGCAGTGGGACGGCCCGATCCTGACCGATTCCGGCGGGTTTCAGGTGTTCTCTCTGGCAGGTCTGCGCAAGATCAAAGAGGAGGGCGTGACCTTCCAGTCGCATGTCGACGGGCGCAAAATCTTCATGGGCCCGGAAGAAAGCATGCGCATTCAGTCGAATCTCGGCTCGACGATCGCCATGGCGTTCGACGAATGCGTTGAAAACCCGGCGACCTACCGCTATGCCAAGGATTCCTGCGAGCGCACCTACCGCTGGCTCGTGCGCTGTAAAGCGGAAATGCAGCGGCTCAACAGCCTTGAGACGACGATCAACCCGCACCAGATGCTGTTCGGGATCAATCAGGGCTGCACGTTCGACGATCTGCGGATCGAGCATATGAAGCAGATCGCAGATCTTGACCTTGACGGCTACGCGATCGGCGGTCTTGCCGTCGGCGAGCCGACGGAAGAGATGTACCGTGTGATCTCCGCGATCGAACCGTACATGCCGAAGGATAAGATCCGCTACCTGATGGGCGTCGGCACGCCGGGCAATATCATCGAAAGTGTCTCGCGCGGCGTCGATCTCTTTGACTGCGTGATGCCGTCGCGCAACGCGCGGCACGGTCATCTGTTCACATGGAACGGCATCATCAACATCAACAACCGGAAGTATGAGCGCGACGAGACGCCGATCGACGAGAACTGTCAGTGCCCGACCTGCCGCAGCTTTTCCAAGGCGTATATCCGCCATCTCTTCAAGGCGAAGGAAATGCTCGCGATGCGCCTTTGCGTGATGCATAACCTCTATTTCTATAACCACCTGATGAAAGAAATCCGCCTTGCGTTAGACGAGGACCGGTTCGACGCCTTCCACGACAAGTACGTCGATTTGCTGGACCGGCGCATATAATTTGAAAAAAAGCTTGCATTTTGCAAGAGATATCTGTATAATGATTGCATTATGATTAATGGAGGCAAACACATGAACTTATTCTTTTTAACAGCCGCTTCGGGTACCGGCACGACGACCGGCAGTCCCGTCACCATGATCCTTCTGATGGTCGGTATGTTCGCGATCATGTATTTCGTGATGATCCGCCCGCAGAAAAAGCGCCAGAAGGAAGAGCAGGAAATGCGTTCCGCCGTTGACGTGGGCGACGAGATCACCACAATCGGCGGCATCTGCGGCCGTGTGGTCACCGTGAAGGAAGAGCATCTGATCATCGAAACCGGCGCGGATCGCAACCGGATGCAGATCACCCGCTGGGCGATTCAGCAGAACAACACCGCCAACGAGCGTCTGGCTGCCGAGCGCGCCGCCGCGAAGGAAGCCGCCGAAAAGGCGAAGCAGGAAAAGCTGGAAGCCAAAGGCAAGAAGCCCAGAAAGAAAAAGGGCGAAGACGAATAATGTAGCGAACCTCCTCATACGCTTTAGCAAAGCGTGAGGAGGTTTTGTTATGTCCGGAAAAACGCCGCGGCCGCAAAACAAAAAGAAGAACCCGAAAGGGGAGGGGAAGCGCCTGAGAAAGCTGCTTCCCGTTTTCTGTTTTACTTTGATCTGTTATATCGTCTGCGTATTGCTTTGCGCCGTCTTGCTGTTATTGAGCGATCACGGCGGATCGCCGTTTCCCTATGCAGTCTTTGCGCTCGGCGTCGCGGCGTTTTTGTCCGCGTATTTTGCAGCAAGGCTTAACAAAAAGAACGGTATGCTGACCGGCTTTCTGACGACGCTGCCGATGCATCTTGCAATTTTGCTATTGTCGCTGTTTCTCGGCGGGTTCGAAGCGGATCTGACGCTGCTGTTTACGTTTGCAATCCTTTCGTTGCTGTCTATGATCGGCGGCGTCCTCGCCGTCAACCGAAGCGGTAAACCGAAAGTGCATCAGAAACCCAGAAAGCCGGGCCGCGCGTCGTGAAAGTACAAGCTGTCTTCATGCAAAAGCCAAAGCCGCAAATCAAGACAGTCCAGCAGCAACGCAACAGACGCGAACCCATCCGTCTGCCGGATCACAGGTCGCTTTCGCCTTTTTGCTGCGCGGTATGCAGCCTGTTCATCGGCGTTCTCCTGTTCGTTTTGCGAAAGGACGTCGTTTCAGACGCCCTGTACGGTTTATATCAAAGCTATATGTCAACGATCGGCACATCCTTTTTCGCGCGTTTGGCCGGCGCGTTTTTGCCGACTGTCGGCGCGGGTCTGTGCATCGTCTATATCGGCGCGTCGCCGATTGCCGGCTACGCGGTTTTGCCGTTTTTGGCTCTTCGCGCAGCGGCTGTCGGCGCAGTTGCGGGCTGGTTGACAGGCGTGTTTTATACAACGGGAACCGATTATTATTTCGTCTGTTTTTACCCCACAAAAGCGCTGCAGCTGATCGGTTTGTCTCTGCTCGCGCAGCGGGCGCTGCGGCTTTCGGGGTATATAAAAAGCCGTCTCCGAAGAGACAGCTTTCAGCATTAGTCGATCCTGCAGCCGTATCTGACAGCGTGTGTGCCGGGCTTCGGCTGTTTGCTGCTGTCGTCGATCCTGGATGTTCTGCTGCAGCAATGGTTCAGTTCTTCTTTTCCACTTGTTTTGAGTTGAGGGGATTGTGCTCGATCGCTTCGCGGACCTGCTTGTTGTCGACGTGCGTATAAATCTGCGTGGTCGCGAGATTCTCGTGTCCGAGCATCTCCTTCAGCACCAACGGATCGACGTTCGCGTGCTGATAAAGCAGCGTTGCTGCCGTGTGGCGCAGCTTATGCACGGAATAATGCTGGCCGTCCAGCCCGATCTTTTCAAGATAGCGGTAGACCATCAGCTGGACCGCCTGGCGGCCGATCCGTTTATTGAGTCTGCTGATAAACAGCGCGGAGCGGGCGTCCGCCTTCAGGCCGTCGCGCGGCCGCACCTGCAGATAATCGAGGATCGCGTTGACGCAGGCGTCGTTGAGGTACAGCATACGCTGTTTATTGCCTTTTCCGGTGACGACCATGGTCCGTTCGGTCAGGTCGATATCGGACAGATTGAGCGCGCAAAGCTCCGCCAGACGTAAGCCGCAATTGAGAAACAGCGTCAGAATACAGCGGTCCCGCGCGGCAAATTCACCCTCCACAGCCTGCAGCAAAGCAACCGACTGCTCCAGTGTCAGATACCGCGGTAGCTTTGTTTTTGAGCCGGCAATCTCCAGATTGGCGGCGGGATTATGGTCAATATAACCCATATTATCGCTGATAAACTTGAAGAAACCGCGCAGCGCGGAGGTTTTGCGCTGGCGTGTTGTCAGATTATTGGCTCTTTCCGAACCGCAGTAGGTCAGGAAATCATAGATATCACGCAATGATATGCGGGAGAGGACAGTGTCGTCAATAAAGCGTAAATCCCGCGCCGTGCCGTCGGGAAGGGGATCCTCGAGCGGTGCTTTTTTATCCGCAAAGAAGTCGAAGAACAATCGAAGATCGCGGGCATACCCATCCACCGTCAGAGCGCTGCTGCCTTTGACGTTGAGCAGGTAATTGAGATATTCGTTGACACGGTCGGGCAGTAGGCTGCGATCCAGTTGGGGCATGGTATCACCTCTTTGTGAAACAGTTTCACGCGTAATTCGGAAGGGGAATCATTCAGAAATCGAGGGAGTCGTAAGCGCTCATGGCGCACGTCAGACAATAGACCTCTTTGACACCGGCATTCAGCAGGGCGTCGCGGCACCTGCGCAGCGTTGTACCGGTCGTTTTGATGTCGTCGCATAATAAAACTGTGGAACCTGTCTGCACAAGGTCTGTCGGCTGAAACGCCTGATCGAGATTCTGCATCCGTTCGTTTACGCTTAATGTATGTTGCTTCGGCGTCGTTTTGACTTTTTGAAGTAACGCGCTGCATTGAATAAAATTCGTCTGAGCGACCCATTGTGCGAGCAGCGCACTCTGATTAAATGACCGTTCGCGCAAATCGTCCTCGGACATTGGTACAAACGTCACACAGTCGAAGGAAACGGTACAAAAGACAGCGGCGGCATGTTCAGCCATGGCGAGACCGAGCGGTTTTGCAAGAGAAGTCTTGTTCTGAAACTTAAAAGCCAAAAGCTGCTGTCGAATAATTCCGTCGTAATAGTACGGAGCTGCAAAGCAATCAAAATTATCCAACGGATCATCCGTCAACGGAAACAATTCACAGGGCGCGTGCTTGATTGGTTGACTGCAGCATGCGCAAAAAGAGGATGTTATCGGAATCCGTTTCCCGCAGACCGGACAAACGCGCGGATAGAGACAATCCAGTACATTCATGTCAAAATCACCCCTGAACCACCGTTTCTACTCCCCTTAACTATATAAAACATTTATTTTGTATAGTTGCCGTTGCTATTTTCAGGACCTTAGACAAATTATAACCCGACCGCACCATAAAGTCAAGAACCCGTCCCCTCGGTATTAACGCAAAGAAAAAAAGCCGCAAAAGCGGCTCTCTTTTTGTTGTTGGATTATTTGAAGAAGTAACCGATCAATGAATTGAACGTGCGGATCACATAGTCCATCATGAACTTGCCGATGAATTCGATCAGCTGCGTCGGGAAACGGCTTTCGTCCTTGTTCAGGTCGGCGATCATGGAAGAGCTCATCGTGCTGTCGCTTTCGTCCTTGCCCATCGCGCTCATCGCGGCGGCAACAATGATATGCAGCGCAAGCTCGCCGGCGATGTGCTGATAGCTCATCAGGTCGAAGTCGCCCTCCTCCCCTGCCGGGACGGATTCATTTTGTTTCTCGGCCAGCTTTTTCACCGTGGCACGGAACACGTCGGAATTGACGATTTCCGGATGTTCGCGCAGGTCGATCGAGATATAAACGGTCTTTTTGCCGTTGTCCATCACGGTCACGGTGTAATCGGCGTCGTTCACAATCGCGTCGGAAAGGCCCTCTACCCTGTTGGGATTCACAAAGATGTAGCTCGCGAAGGTCTTTGCAAGGTCTTTCGCCGCAACGGCGTTTTTGCGGACGCGGGACTGTACGAGCACCTTTGCGCCGTCGGGCGCGTCAACAAAAGCGGAAACGGCGGCTGTGACAGCGGCTTCCAGTGTATCGCCGGAAAGAATGACGTCTTTTTGTGCCGCAGACGCGGGTACAAGCATTACCGGCAAAAGGATCAGGACGGATAATACCAAAGCAATCAGTTTCTTCATATGTATCTTCCTTTCTTTGTTTTGGTGATTCCAATATAGCAGAATCCACGGCATTTGTCAATATAAAAAAGCGACCCCTA
>CAMZEG010000014.1 GCA_947305635.1 uncultured Clostridia bacterium | reverse complement strand
GGGACTTGAACCCGTACGAGTCACCCCACACGCCCCTCAAACGTGCGCGTCTGCCTATTCCGCCACTCTCGCGATTGCTTGAATACTATACCACCTGCCGCAAAAAATGTCAAGCCTTTTTGCAGAAAAACTCAATTGTTTTTTTGACTTTTGACAATCGTTCTGAAAACCCGTTCGGTGCTGCCGCAGTCGCGGTAATCAAAATTGAACGAGAGGAAGGTCTCGCGGCGTTTTTCGTCGAACGGCGCGCCGATCGCGGCGAGCAGATCCGGGAAAGAGGCCGCCACGGGGCCGGGTACATAGTCTTCATAGTTGAAGTAAAAGTCGCGCTTTTGGCGGTACGAATCGAGGTCAAAGGCGAAGAAGACGGTCTTCTTTTCCAGCAGCGCGGCGGTCATGCAGACCGAGGAATAGTCCGTCACGAGGACGTCGCACGCGAGCACAAGCGCCGCCGCGTCCGGCTCGTCCGTCACGTCGAACGCGCCGGGAATGCTGCGTTTGGCCGGGTGGATCTGCGGGTGCAGCCGCAGCAGCAGCGCATAGCTGTCGCCGAGGGCGGCACGGAACGCGTCCATGTCGATCTGCCCGAGCAAAGCGGCGTTGTCGGCGGGGTCGTCGCGGAACGTCGGCGCCCAGAGGACGAGCGTCTTGCCTTTCAGCGACGGATACTTTTCTTCGAGCGCCTGCCGTGCCTGTGCCTGGGCGCCGCTTTGCAGCAGCCGGTCCGCGCGGGGCGCGCCGAGCGGGAGCACCTGCGCTTCCCCAACGCCGAACGCTTCGGCGTAAATCGGCGCGACGGCCTTGGACGAGCAGACGACCCAGGTCAGCTTGCGGCTGCCCGCCAGTTCGCGTCGGCGGACGTCGGCGGGCTGATCGATTGAAAAGCCGAACTTTTTGAACGCGCCCTCGCCGTGCCAGAGCTGGGTCACGACCGCTTCGGGACGCAGCTTCAGCTGGCCGAGCGGCATGAAGTTGTCGTTGAGAAAGACATACTGCGCCGTCGCGAGCTGCCGCGCGCGCACAAGGAAGAACCGCAGAACGCCCAGCGGATGCCGCGGCGAAAGGTCCTGCCGCGTCAGCGTGACCGTTTCGAAGCCCTCCTCTTTCATCCGGTCGCGGACCGCGCCGAGCGAATCGCACATACCCTCGTTGTGCATGGAGATAAACGCCGCGCGGGTCGGCTTCAGCGGGAACAGGGCGCAGCTGAGGTTGCAAAGCAGCGCGAACACAGAATAGAGCAGTCGTTTCATCCGCCGTGCCTCCGTTTCAGCAGCAGGTTGAGCCCCTTTGCCGCAAGCGCGGTGTTCGGGGCGGGCAGACGCAGCAGCGTCTGCAGCAGCGCGGGGTCAAATACCGGCAGCGCCGCAAAGCGCAGTACCGGCTTTCCGTCCGCATTCGGTTTCACGCCGCCGACTTGTACGTTCGGCTGCGCGAGGATCTCGCCCGGCAGGCCCTTTGCCGCGTCTTCGGTCAAAACCAGCCGGAACAGCGGACAGGTCTGCGCAAAGAGAGCATCTGCCGCCTGCGGCGTACAGCTGCGGCTGACGGCGACCGTGATCGCCGGGCTTTTTGCCGCCTCAGCCTTTGTTTTCGGCAAAGCGGACAAACACAGATCTGCGTTCGCCTGCGCGGCCGCGGCCCGCTTTTCCGCCCCGAGGCGGGCAAGCAGCGGTTCCAGCTGCGCCGTGCACAGCGCGAGCGCGTCGTCCGTCATGCGCCACATGGCGCGGTAAAACTGCGAGAGCAGAATATGGACGTGTTTATACAAAATCTCCTGTAAATAGGCGTCGTCCTCGCTCGCCGCGTCCTGCAGCGCCCGTTCGGCGGCGGCGTAGATCTGCCGCATCGAGCCGTCGAGGCTTTCGAGGTTCTTTTCGCTCGCCGTCTGGCTGACGGAAAGACCCTCCTCTTCGGTGTGGCGGCGGTAATAGACGACGCTGTCCGCCGCGCCCGCCATCGTCGCGCCCGCATAGACGGCGTCCATAAAGAACGCCCCCTCTTCGGAAAAACCGGTTGCCGGGAAGAGAATACCGTGCTCCAGCAGGAACGCGCGGCGGTAGCATTTGTTGCTGACGAGGAAGTTCCACAGCAGCCGCTTGTCGAAGGTTTCAACGGTCTCCTCCTTTGCGAGGACGTCGGCCGCCGCGTGAAAATACGGCGGTTTGTCCTGCGCGACCATGCAAAGCCGGCCGAGCAGCAGGTCGGCGCCGGTTTTTTCCGCCCGCTGCATGAAGGCCGCGAGCGTGTCCGGCGCGTAGTAGTCGTCCGCGTCGAGGAAGGTCACATAGTCCCCTTTTGCCAAAGAAAGCGCCGTGTTGCGCGCAGCGGAAACGCCCGCGTTCGCCTGCGTGACGCAGCGAAGCCGCGGGTCCCGGCCGCAGTAATCGTCCAGAATCGCCTGCGTGCTGTCGGTCGAACCGTCGTTGACGATCACGGCTTCAAAGTCGTCCATCGTCTGGGAAAGCAGGCTGTCGAGCGCCTGCGGCAAAAACGCCGCGCTGTTATAGGCGGGCATCAGGACGGAAACGCGCAAACCAAAGCACCTCCCTTTTTTAGAATCGGATCCCCCATTTGAGGAAATACAGCAGAATGGATTTGATATGGATCAGCAGAAGCTTCTTGCTCTTTTTGCTGCCGCGCTCCCAAAGATGGTAGACGCTCGCCATCGGATAATGCAGCACCTTATATTCCTTCGCGGCGCGGCGGGCGATGTCGCAGTCCTCGAGATACATGAAGAACCGTTCGTCAAAGCCGCCGAGCGAAAGAAAGGCTTCGGTCCGGAAAAACATGAAGCAGCCGGTCGCGTTCGTGATCTCGAACGGCTGATCCTGCGGCATATCCAGCATGCAGTATTCGGTCATCGTTTTGTTCGGTTCGTCGCCCTTGTGGAACCAGTGGGTGCCGAGGTAGCGCACCGTCGGGTTGCGCTTGCCGAGCTGCTGGACCCGGCCGTCCTCAAAGCGGATCTGCGGCGAGAGCAGACCGACATCGGCGTGCGCGTCGGCGTAGTCGCAAAGCTCGGTGATCACGTCGTCCTTCAAAAGGATGTCGGGGTTGATCACAACGTGGTACTTCGACTGCAGGAACGGGATCACCTTGTTGTGCCCCGCGCCGAAGCCGCTGTTCGTCTCGCTTTCGATCACGACGACCGACGGAAAGGCCGATTTGATATACTGCGCCGTGCCGTCGGTGGACGCGTTGTCCACGACATAGAGCGTGAACGGCACGCCCTGCGTCATCGTCAGCACGGATTCGATCGTCTGCGCGATCTTGTCTTTGTTGTTATAGGTCACGATACAGCCCGATACGGTATAGTCTTTCATCTGCGTCCCCTCACCTGTCAAACACGATCCGGCCGATCAGCCGGCGGATCAGATAGCGCCGCCACTGCAGCTTTTGTTTGGTTGTCGTTTCGCCGCCGGTCACGTTGGCCCCCGTGCGGCGGTAATAGATCAGCGGGGCGTCGAGAAACGCCACCTTGCCGTACACCTCGCCCATCAGGCCGATCCACTGGTCATGCATCGGCAGATGCTTCGGCATCGGCATGATCTTTTTGAGCAGCGACCGGTCGAACGCCATACAGCAGCCCATATAGGAGTTCTTGATGACGTTGCGCAAAAAGCCGGGTCTGCTGCCGCGCAGGGCGAAGAAGGAATAGTCGGTGATGTTCAGGTCGCGGTCGGTGACATAGGCGTTATGCAGCACGAGCGTCGCGCCGTCCTCAAACGCGTCGGTCACGCGGCGCACCTTGTCCGGCAGCCAGACGTCGTCCTGGTCGCACAGAAAGATCCGGTCGCCGCGGCAATGGCGGATCGCGTTGACGAAATTCGCCACAACGCCCTGCCCCTTTCCTTCCACATAGAACACGCGCGGATCGTCCGCCATGACGCGCCGGACGATCTGTTCGGTCGCGCCGCCGGGCTTGTCGTCGGAAACGATGATCTCGTCGTCGTGCGAAAGCTGCGGCAGAATGGAACGCAGCTGCGCTTCGATATACTCTTCCCCCTGATAGGCGGCTAAGGCCACGGAAATCATAAGCGGTTCTCTCCAAACATCAGTAGTAAGATAAGTATAGCATAACCGCGCGGATTTTACAAGAAAAATGTGCGTGAAGCCCATCCAAAACAAAAGTAAAAGATTAGCACCCCGGTTGGGTTTCACAAGCCGGGCACCAGCCTCGTGGGGCTGTCGGATTTCGATGAAGACGGCGTTTTCTTCGCCCGAAGGCTGTGCTATTGCCCGCCGAGGGCGAAAAAACGTCGAGAAAAGAAAAACAAAAATCGGGTATGGGCGAAGCCCATCCAAAAGCAATGTAAAAGAACAGAGCGCAGGTCGTTTCCTGCGCTCTGTTTTCTTTCATAAGAGATTGTTTTTCTTTTCGTTCTTCGCGAAATGCGGCAGTCCAGATATCAGATGACTTCGCTGACTGAAACAATACAGGTCGCTTTCACTTCGCCGTCCTCGGTCGACGCCGTAATTACGGCGTTGCCGCGGTCGTTCGCGGTCACAACACCCTTGGAATCCACCGAAGCGACCAGGGAGTTGTCACTGGTCCAGACGATGGTGCGGTTCGTCGCGTCGGCGGGGTCGATCGTCACGGTCAGCGTGGCGGTCTCGCCCTTTGTCAGGCGCAGGCGGGTGTCGCTCAGGGTGATCGATTTCACCGGAATGAGCACGGTCACGACGCAGGTCGCCTCGTGCTTGCCGTCGGCCGAGGTCACGGTGATCCGCGCGGTGCCGATCGCTTTCGCGGTCACGATGCCGCCGGCGGAAACCGTCGCGACAGATTCGTTGCTCGACTTCCAGGTCACCTTCCGGTTCGTCGCGCTCGCGGGCACGATGGACGCGATCAGCTGCTGGGTGTCACCGACGCCGAGCTTCAGATCCTTGCGGTCTAGCGTGACGCCGGTCACCTTTGTTTCAACGTAGATGCGCATCGTCGCGGAGAAGCCGCCCTCCACGGTTTTCGCCGTCACGGAGGTCATGCCGTCCTTGAGCGGCTGGATCTCGCCCGTGCTGCTGATCGTCGCGATCGACGGATCGGCGATGGTGTAGGTGATCGCGCGGTTCGTCGCGTTGGCGGGCACGGTCGTGATCCCGAGCGGGGTCTTTTCGCCGACATAGAAGGTCTTCTCTTCCGGCGCGCTGATGCCCGTGACGGGCACCGTAACGGTCACGTCGCAGGTCGCCTTGACGCCGCCGTCGACCGCTTTCGCGGTGATGACCGCATCGCCCGGGCCGACCGGGGTCACAAGGCCGTCGTTGCTGACGGTCACGACCTTGACGTCGGAGGACGACCATTTCACGGTCTGGTTCGACGCGTCCGCAGGCGCGACGATCGCGGTCAGCTGCGCCGTCTGGGGCGCCACAAGGACCAGCGAGCGGTCGCTGAGCGTCACGCTTGTCACGGCTTTGCGGACCGTCACCTTGCAGACGGCGGTCACGTCGCCGGCAAGGTTCTTTGCGGTGATGGTCGCCGCGCCCGGCAGAATGCCGGTCACAACGCCCTTGCCGGAAACCTGAGCGACCTTGGTGTTGTCGCTCGTCCATTCAATCGTTGCCAGAACGGCGTCGGACGGGGAAACGGTCGCTTTCAGCGTTGCGCGCTCGTTCGGTGAAAGCGTCAGCGCCGTTTTGTTCAGCTTGATCTTTTCAACCAGCTGGCGCACGGTGACGCGGCAGGTCGCGGTCAGGCCGTTTTCGGTCTTCGCGGTGATGGTCGCCGTGCCGCCCTTGAGCGCGGTCACAACGCCCTTGCTGCTGACCACGGCCACCTTCTTGTCGCTGGTGGTCCAGGTCACGCCGCCGGTCGCGTCCGCCGGGGCCAGGGTCGCTTTGAGCTTGAGCGTCTTGCCGGTGTCGACGGTCGCGCTGTTCTTGTTCAGCGTCATCGACGTCGGGCTGACGCGGACGGTCACGACGCATCTCTTCTTGAAGCCGCCGTCGGTCGATTTGACGGTGATCTTCGCCTTGCCCGCGGCAACGCCGGTCACAACGCCCTTGGCATTGACGGTGGCGATCTTCTTGTCGCTGCTCGACCATTTGACGGTGCGAATCGTCGCGTCGGTCGGCTGGACAGAGGCGGAGAGCTGGATGCTTTCGCCCTTTTCAATTGTCGTCTTGCTGCGGCTGAGCTTGATGCCCGTCGCTTTCTTGACGACGTTGACAACGCAGGTGGCGGTGTAGCCGCCGTCCACGGTGGAAACGGTAATGGTTGCGGTGCCCTTCGCAAGCGCCTTGACGACGCCCTTTCTCGTCACCTTGACAATGCCCTTGTCGGAGGACTTCCATTTGACGTCCTTGTTCGTCGCGTTCTTCGGCGAGATCGTCGCCTTCAGCGTGATCTTTTCGTCGACCTCGAGCGTCGCGCTCGTCTGGTTGAGCTTCACGCCCTTGACGCCGTAGACGACGTTGACGCGGCAGGTATCGGCGAAGCTGCCGTCGTTCGTGACGCCGGTGATGACCGCGTAGCCGACCGCTTTCGCGGTGATGACGCCGTTTTCGTCGACGGTCGCGACGTCGTTGTTGGAGGACGTCCATTTCAGCGTTTTGTCGGCGGCGTTCGACGGTTCGATGATCGCCTTGAGCGTCGCTTTCTTGCCCTTGGAGACGGTCAGCGCCGACTTGTCGAACTTCATGCCCGTCACGCCCTGCAGGACGGTGAGCTTGCATTTTGCCTTTGCGGTGCCGTCCGCGTTGGAGACCGTGATCGTCACGGTACCCGGCGCGATGCCCTTGACTTTGCCGGTCTTGGAGACCTTGGCGATCTTCTTGTTGGAGGAGGTCCAGGTGAACGCCGTTTCGCTGGCGGTTTCGGGCAGCATGGAGACGGCGAGCGTCTTCTTCTTGCCGACCTTGACCGTCGGGGTCGCGTCCTTGAACTTGATGCTGGTCACACGCTGGACGACCGTGACCTTGCAGACGGCGGAGACGTTCTTGTCGCCGGAAACGACCTTGATGATCGCGGTGCCGGCCTTGACGCCGGTAATCTTACCCTTGCCGTCAACGGTGGCAACGGTCTTGTCGGAGCTGGACCATTTGACCTTCTTGTTGGAAGCGCTCGCGGGCTTCATCGTCGCGGTCAGCGTCTTGGTCTTGCCGACGTCGAGCTGCAGCGTGTTGTAATCGAGGGTCAGCGACGTCGCGAGCTGGACGACCTCGACAAGGCAGGTGTCGGAAAGCTTGCCGTCGCTCGTCTTGACGGTGATGACGGCGGAGCCCTTCTTGATGCCGTTGACCTGACCGGCCTGGTTGACCGTTGCAACGGCGGTATTGTCGGAGGACCAGACGACGGTCCGGTCGCTCGCGTTTTCGGGGGTGATCGTGGCGGTCAGGACGGTTTTGCTGCCCTTGGGGACCGTGATCTTTTCGGAGTTGATCTGGATCGCGCTCTGCGCCACATAGACGTTGACGGTGCAGTCGTCGCTGAAGCCGCCCTCATCCGTCAGCGCGGTGATCGTCGCGGTACCCGGGGCGACGCCGACTACGATGCCGCGGCTGTTGACCTTGGCGACCGCTTCGTTCGAAGAGTACCAGGTCACGCCCTTGCTGGTGGCGTTGGAGGGCTGGATCGTCGCGGTGAGGGTCTTCGAGGAACCGACCGCGATATCCGCCGTCGAGGGCGAAACGCGGACGCCGGAGACCGCCTGGGTCACCGTGATGGTGCAGCGCATGGAGTGGTTGCCGTCGACGGTCGTGGCGGTGATGATCGCCGTGCCGGGGCCGACAGCTGTGACGACGCCGTCTTCGTTGACGGTCGCGACGGACGGCGCGTTGGTCGTCCATTTGATCGTCTGGTTGCTCGCGTTATGCGGGAAGACTTCGGCGTTCACGCCGTAGGTCATGCCCTGCGAAAGGGTCACGGCCTTGTTTTCGATATCGATGCCGGTGACGTTCACCTTCGGCACGACGCTGATCGTGCAGCGGTCGGTGAAGCCGCCGTCCGTCGTGACGATGGTGACGACCGCGGTGCCGGGCGCAACCGCCGTAACGGTGCCGACGGCGTTGACCGTGGCGACGGCGTTGTTCGAGGATTCCCAGGTCATGCTGTGGTCGCTCGCGGTCTCGGGCCGGATGATCGGCTTGAGCGTGCGCGTCTCGGTGACATACATGGATTCCTGCGCCTGCGCGAAGGAGACGCCCGTCACATGCTCGATGACGGTCACGGTGCAGGACGCCGTTTTGTGGCCGCTGTTGGTCGTGCAGGTGATAGTGCAGGTACCGCCGTGAACGGCGCGGACGTCGCCGTTGTCAGAGACGGTCGCGACGTTTTCGTTGGAGGACGCCCAGGTCACGGTCTTGTCGGTCGCGTCCTTCGGCGTGATCTCTGCGGTCAGGCTGTCGGCCTGGCCGGCTTCGAGCGTCAGGCTGTATTTGGAAAGTTTGACGGATTTGACGGGGATGATGACGGAGACCACGCAGTCGGCCTTGATCGCGGGATTCGCGGTGCTGGCGCAGGTGATGACCGTGCTGCCCTCTTTTTTACCGGTGACAACGCCGCTGGCGTTGACCGAAGCGACGGTGCTGTCGAGCGACGTCCACGTCACGCTCTTGTCGGAGGCGAACGACGGCGTCAGCGTCGGGTGCAGCGTCAAATTGCCGCCCACTTCGACCTCTTCCTTCGCGGGAAGGGTGATCTCCTGGAGATCGGCGGTGACTGTCACGGTGCAAACGGCGGCCTTGTCGGTGCCGTCGAGCGCCGTAGCCTTGATCGTCGTGGTACCCGGACGGACGGGCGTGACAAGACCGTCCGCGTCCACCGTCGCGACGGAGGTGTTCGCGCTGGTCCATTCCACGTCGTTATAGGTCAGACTGCCGGAGGTGCGGACCGTCGCGGTGAGCGCGACCGGGGTTTCGCCGACCTTCAGCGCAAGGGTGGTTTTATCAATCGAGACCGAAGTTGCGGGGTCCGCCACGCGGACGAAGCACGAGCCGGACAGCGCGCTGCCGTCGGTCGTCGTCGCAGTGATGGTACACGTACCGATCATCTTCGGGTTGAGTTTACCGGAATAGTCCACTTCGCAGATATTGGGGTTGTCGGATTTCCAGCTCAGCACCTGGTTGCCGGCGTCCGCGGGGGTCACGGTCGCGTTCAGTTTGACCGATTTGTCCTCGACGGTGACAACGATCTTCGCCGGATTGATGGTGATGGACTTGACAACGGGAGAAACGATCACGTTGAACGAGCCGAAAATGCCGCTGCCGTCGGTGGCGCTGTAAGTGACGACGGCCGTGCCTTCCTTGACGGCGGTCACCTTTGCGCTGGATTCGGAGCCGGACAGCGTCACGCCGGAAACGGACGCGACGGTCGGGTCGGAGGAGGTCCACTGCAGGTCCTTGATGCTCGCGTTGGCAGGTTCGATCCCGACGCGTACCGTATCGGACGCGCCGACCGACAGCCGCAGATCGCCGCCTTCGACGATCGTGAGCGGCTTCAGGCGGGTGATTTCCGTCACCTTGCCGACCGTCACGGTACAGGACGCTTCCTTCGTCGTGCCGCCGGCGATCATCGTCACGGTGATCGTCGCGTAGCCTTCGTTGACCGCGGTGATCACGCCGCTTTGCGAGACGGTCGCGACACTCGCGTTGCTCGTCGTCCAGAGCGTGCTCGTCACAGCGTCGGACATCGCCGCGCTCTGGTCGGCGCCGTAGGGCGTCGCTTCCAGCGTGACGGACTGGCCTTTGAAGACGTTGAGCGTCGACTTGGAAAGCCGGATGCCGCCGAGCGGATTGCTGATATGCACCGTACACGACACGTTCTTGTTGTTCGAGATCGCGGTGATCGTCACGGCCTGCGTGCTGTATTTCAGAACTCTGACCGTACCGACGGCGCTGTTCTCACCCGAACCGGACACCGAAGCGACCTCCGGCGCGTTGGAGATCCACTGCACCGGATCGCCCGCCTTCGTCGGCAGCAGGATCGCGTTGAGCGTGACCGTTTCACCGACGGCGCCGGTGACGCTCGTCTTGTCGAGCCGGATATCCGTCGTGTGGTAGCGGATCGCGTCCCAGGCGGATTTCAGGCTGGTCGCCGTCGTATCCACCACAGACTGGGAGTAGCCGCCCGGATTCTTCAGAATATCCGTCGCCGCGTCGTACGGCTTTGTCAGACCGCTGGAGTCGATGAACTGACCCCACTGATCCTTCGGCGGGATCTGGTCATAGATCGCCTTCAGATTCGTCACATCGGCCGCTGCGGACGCCGTGATGGCCGTGCCGAGCGAAAGCGGCAGCACGGGCACCGAGGAAAGCAGCATCAGCGCGCACAACGCGATTGTCAGAATTCTTTTTTTCATCATGGAGATACCTCTTTCTGCGAAAAGTATGCAACTCGGATCTTGCGCCGAAATTGCGGACAGTACACTAATGGTAGTATAATCTTTCTTGTTTAAATAGACTTTAAGGTGCAAACACCCATGCTAATAGTTTATTATAGCGAAAACAATTGCTTCTGTCAATAAAAACCGGCGGATTCCCCGGCTGAAAACGCCCCGAAATCCGCCCTTTTGCGGCAAAAAAAGAGACCCGCTTGCTTTCGTCGGCGCAATCCGCTATAATAAAAGCGGCAAGAAAGGAAGTGAGCGTATGCCGTTTTCCATCATTCCCCAGCCCGCCCGCATGACGGTCGGCGAGACGCCCGTGTTCCGGCTGACGCGGTTTTGCTCTTTGCGCGCGGACGAAAAAAGCGCCCTCGCGAAGGCCGAACTGGACCGCTTTTTTGAAAAGACGCTGCAGCTGGAGCTGCTCGGCACCGGCAAAGAGCGCCTATCGCTTTCGGTCGATCCCGCCGTCTCAAAGCCGGAGGGGTATACGCTGGGAGTAAAGCCGGATCATGTGACGATTACGGGTCACGACGAAACAGGGGCGTTTTACGGCGTACAAACGCTCAAGCAGCTTTTGCTGCAGAGCGAAGGGACGCTTCCCGCCATCGAAATCGAGGACGCGCCGCAGTTCTCCTACCGCGGCTTTTTGCTGGACGTCAGCCGCTATTTCTTTGCGCCGGACGCCGTCAAACAGCTGCTCGACGCAATGGCGCTGCACAAGCTCAACCGCTTCCACTGGCACCTCACGGACGACCACGGCTGGCGGATCGAGCTTGACAATTACCCGCTGCTGACACAGATCGGAGCCTGGCGCGCCTACACGAACTTCGGTAAAACGCCCCACGGCGGTTTTTATACCAAGGACGAGATCCGCGAGATCGTCCGGTACGCGCACGAACGCTGCATTCAGGTGATCCCCGAGGTGGATTCTCCGGGCCATGTGGTGTCGGCGATCGCGTCGTATCCGTCTCTCTCCTGCTTTGACCGCGACCTGTCCGTCGCCACGAACAGCGGCGTCCAGCACGACATCCTCTGCGTCGGCAAGGAGAGCACGTTCGAGTTCATGTTCGGCGTGCTCGACGAGGTGTGCGAACTGTTTCCGGACGGGATGTTCCATATCGGCGGCGACGAGGTCCCAACAATGCGCTGGGAATGCTGCCCGCATTGCCGAAAGCGGATGGCGGAGGAGGGCTTCACCGACGTCAGTCAGCTGTACCCCTACTACATCGGGCGCATCACGGCGCATCTCAAAGAGAAGGGCCTGCGCGTGATCGCCTGGCACAACGCGCAGCTCGGCGACAACATCGACCCGGACGTAATCCGGCAGCACTGGGACGTTTTGCCCGGCAGCGGCGCGGACCTTTCGCATGTGATCGATTCCGATTTCCACAGCTATTACTTCGACCTGCCCTACGGGATGGTGCCGCTCAAAGCCTGTTACACACACGACCCGGCGCAGAACGGCGTGCAGCCCTTCGGCGTGGAAAGCTGCCTTTGGACGGAGTACGTCCCGACGATGGAAAAGGCCGGCTACTGCGCGTTCCCGCGGCTCGGCGCGTTCAGTGAGACCGCCTGGACGCCGCCGGAAGCGAAGGATTACGCCGCGTTTCTGGAAAAGCTGCCCGCCTACTTTTCGCTGCTGGATACGCTCTCGTTCCCGCACGCGACAAAACAGCAGGCCCTGCCGGGTCTGCTGCGCAAGTGGGGCTATCAGGCGTGGTTCTGGAAGCGCAATCTGCACGCGCTCGGTTGGAAGAAGAATCTCGACGACGACCGCGTGCGAAGGCAGTCGTCCATCGACAATTACTAGGCACTAATCACTAGGCACTGGCCACTGAAAAAGCACCCCGAGCGGGGTGCTTTTTTTCATAGCGTCTGCTGTTTTGCCGCCCACTGGGCGCGCTTTTGCAGCACGAATTCGGGCGCTTTGTTGAACAAGAAGGTGATATAGCGCATCACATTCGCCTCCGCGATCACAAAGACCACGCACAGCATGATGCCCTTGGCGCCGAACTCGTCGATCATGAACAGGCTGCGCAGCATCGGCACGCAGGCGCAGATCACGAACCCGACGATACAGCCGACAATCACGACCGTGCGGTAGAGGTTCATCGGCTTCGAGACGTTGCGCAGAATCAGGAAGCCGACGACGGCGAGCAGATAGGTGCTCGCGACGCCGATATCCATGTCGGAGATCTGGAACACATGGCCGAAGACCACCATCGCCGCGATCGAGAAGAACGACGTCAGAGAGGCCGGCAGCGCCGTCAGCAGCGTTCGCTTGAGGAACTGCCCCTCCTGCTTGCGGATATTCGGCTCGAGCGAAAGCAGGAACGCCGGCACGCCGATATTGAACCCGGAGACGAGCGAGACCTGCGAGGGCTTGAGCGGATAGGAAAACGCGGTGATAATCGAAAACGCCGCGAGGAACATCGAGAACATGTTCTTATACAAAAACAGCGTCGCGGAGCGGGTGATGTTGTTGATGATCTGCCGCCCCTGCGCGACGATCGGGCGCATCTTGGAAAAGTCGGAGTCGAGCAGCACGACCTGCGCCGCCTGCCGCGCCGCGTCGGAGCCCGCGCCCATCGCGATCGAGCAGTCGGCCTCCTTCATCGCGAGGATGTCGTTGACGCCGTCGCCGGTCATGGCGACGCGCTTGCCGCTTTCCTTGAGGGCGCGGATGATTGCCTTTTTCTGCTCGGGCTTCACGCGGCCGAACACAGTGTATTCGTTCACGGCCGCGCGGATCGCGCTTTCGTCGCGCAGCGTCGTCGCGTCGACGTATTTGTCCGCGTCGGCGATATTGACCTGCGCCGCGATCCGGGACACCGTCAGCGGGTTGTCACCGGAAATGACCTTGATCTGCACCCCCTGTTCGCCGAAGAAGGCGAAGGTGTCGGCGGCGTTCTGGCGGATCGAGTTTTCGAGCGAAACGAACAGCAGCGGCGCCGTCCGTTCGCGGACGGTCACCAGCGCCAGCACGCGCTGGCCCGCGGCGGCGCGCGTTTCAATCGCGGCGCGGTTGCGCTCGAACGTGCTCGGCTCGAGCAGAATTTCCGGCGCGCCGAGCCGGTAGACGCCGGCGGCGGTGCGGATCTCGGAATACTTTGTTTTGGAGGTGAACGGCGAAATTGAGAGCGTCTGTAAAGGCGTCGTTTCGCTGCAATGCGCGCGCAGGGCCTGCATCGTCGCGTTGCCGTCGGTCACGGTGTTGACATACTGCGCCAGCAGCCGTTCGTTGCGTTTGAGTCCCTCTTCGGAAAGGCCCTCCGGCGCGAAAACCTCCTTGACGAGCATCTTGTTGTCGGTGATCGTGCCGGTCTTGTCGACGCAGAGCACGTCGACGCCCGCGAGCGTTTCGATCGAGCGCATGTCGTGCAGCAGAATCTGCTGCTTTGCGAGCCGCATCGCGCCGAGCGCGAGGGCGATCGTCACCAGCAGGTACAAGCCCTCGGGAATCATGCCGATCACGGCGCCGACCGTTGAGGTGATCGCTTCGGAGAAGGAGAGGTGATTGATCGCGAGCGCTTCGATAAACAGCGTCAGTCCGATCGGGATGATCGCGATGCCGGCGACCTTGATGATCAGCTCGATCCCGCGGATGATCTCTGACGGCTTTTCCTCCATCTGCTTCGCCTTCGCGGTCAGCTTGGCGGCGTAGGAGTTTTTGCCGACGTGGGTCAGTCTGGCGCTGCAGCTGCCGTTCACGACGAACGAGCCGGATTTCAGCTCGTCCCCCGCGACCTTTTCAATCTCGTCCGCTTCGCCCGTCAGCAGCGATTCGTTGACGCTGACGCGCCCGTCGATCACGACGGCGTCGGCCGGGATCTGCTGGCCTTCGCCGAGCATTATAAGGTCGTCGAGCACCAGCGCGTCGGTCGGGACGTTCTTTTCGACCCCGCCGCGGATCGCTTTGCAGGTCGACTTCGACAGAAGCGACAGCTCGTCGAGCACCTTCTTGGAGCGGATCTGCTGGACGATGCCGATCACGGTGTTCGCGATCACGACCGGCAGAAACGTCAGATTCTTGAACGAGCCGGCAATGATCAGCAGCACGGCGATAATGGCGAAGATTAAGTTGAAGTAGGTGAAAACGTTTTTCTTGACGATTTCGGAAACGCTCTGGGTGCCGCCGTCCGGCATCGCGTTGGTCTTGCCCGCGCTGCGGCGCTGCTGCACCTCTTCGTCCGTCAGTCCCCGATAGGTCATGGCCGGTACCGGCATCAAAGGATCCATAACTGCCTCCTTGGAATAATCTGTCGGTATTATACCACATTGCGCACATTTTTGCAACTCCGGGACGGCTGCAGCGCACGAAAAAAAGCGCCCCTTGGGACGCTTTTTTCTTTGCATTTCATCAGAACGTGTAGTCGATCTCGTTATACGGCAGCGTGACGAACTGGACGTAGTCTTCTCCGCCGAGGTAGCAGAAGCAGACGCCGTCGTCCGACAGGTACCAGGTGGAGTCATAGATTGCCTGACCTGCCGCGGTGCGCTGTTCTTCCGAAAGATTATGCGTCTCGCCGTAAATACGGGCGAGCGCGTCCTGATAGACGCTGTAATCGGTGCCGAAGACCGTATCCTTCTTGAGGCTCTCGCCGGTCGCGGTGTCGACCGTGTAGCCGGAATAGGTCACACTCGGGAAGAGCGGCACCTCCGGCAGCTCGGTGAGCGTGCCGCTTTCCGCTGCGGCGGTCTGCGCCTTTTTACGCGCTTTTGCAATCGTTTCCGGCGTATAGGTCGTCACCTCGTCCAGCAGCGAAACATGGCCGTTCTTGTCATAGGTCACCGTGGAGATCACATAGGTATAGGCCGGCAGCAGCGACGTGTCGTAGCCGCGCTTGAGATAGGTCTGGTAGTTCTTTTCCGCCTCGGCCGCCTTCTCCTTGTAGGACTTGACGATCTCGCCGTAGAGCGTGTTGATCGTGATCGCCGTCCGGTCGGTCTGGTCGATGAAGTAGGGGTAATCGATCACATAGGTCGCGTATTCGGTCTTGTCGTCCGCTTTCGCGGTGATCACGCGCTGGCGCATCTCGTATTCGAGCGATTTGCCGCTGACCTGCGCCGTCGGCATGCCGTCGTCGGTAAAGAGCGGTTCCGCGGACAGCCGCAGCAGATCCCAGACGCTCGTCTCCCCTTCCTTCGTCAGCGTTACCATTGCGTAGACCTTCAGCCCGTCCTGCGTTTCGGCAACGATATAGTAGCTGCCGTCCTCGGTCCGCTTGGAGGAGACCAGGGAGAGTTCGGCCACGCGCTTCGTGCCGGTCTCGGTCTCGCGGGCGGAGAAGTAGTAGTAGCCGTTGCTGAAGTAGTAGTCCGCGCGGTTCGCGCAGCCGATCAGATCAAGGTCAAACTGCGAGGCGATCTCCGACAGCTCTTTGAACGGGATCTTGTAATAGCGCCAGCCGCCGCCTTCGAGCGCGAAGCGGTCTGCGGGGTCCGCCTTGTCGGTGATCGGGGTCGGCGTCGGATAAAACGACGCGTACAGCCCGTTCGCGTCGCCCGGCACCAGCAGGTCGAGGAACGCATACTGGCCGAGTTCTTCAAAGTTGATCGTCTTGCCGTAGAACGCCGAGAACTGCGACAGGAAGGTCAGGCATCCCTCTTTTTCCGTCTCCGGCAGCGCGGAGAGCGCCACGGTCTTCACCGCGTCGTTGTCGGTCTTGAACACGTCGGTGAAAGCGTTGACACAGGTCAGTGCGATGATCGCGACGGCGCAGAAGATGCAGATCGCCTTGACCCAGGCGGCGCTGCTGCGGGCGCTGCGGCTTTCGCGCGGCGCGGGTGCCGCATGAACCGCCGACTGCGCGGCGGGCGCCGGAGCCGGTTTGATCGCGATCTCCGGTTTCGGCTGCGCTTCAACCGCAGGTGTTTCTGCTTTCGCGGGAGTTTCTTCCGCCGCAGGAGCTTCTTCCTCCGCGGGTACTTCTTCCGGCGCGGGAGTTTCCTCCGTCGCAGGGGCTTCTTCCGCTGCGGGTGCTTCCTCCGGCGCGGGAGCTTCTTCTGTCACAGGGGTTTCCTCCACTGCAGAGGTTTCTTCTGCCAAAGGGGTATCTTCCGCTTCAGGAGCCTCTTCCAGCGCGGAAACTTCTTCTGCCGCAGGGATATCTTCCGCCGCGGGGGTCTCTGCCGCTGCGGGGGCTTCCTTTTGCGCAAACAGCGCGTCCGGCTTTACGGGCTTTTTGTGCGCGGTCGGTTCCGCCTCAGGCGCCGGCTGTTTCGGCTGCGCCGAAGCGGGCGCAGGGGCGCCGCAGTGCGCGCAGACGGTGTCGTCCGGTCCGAGTCTGTTGCCGCAAGATTTGCAAAACATTTCAACACTCCTTTGCGTTATACAAAGTCCAGCACCTGCCGGATGTCTTCGATCTCGGCGGCGGTCGCCTTGCCGAGTCCCTTGTTATAAAAATCGCCGTAGTTCATCCGGATCACCTGCATCCCGGCGCCGAGCGCGCCGTCGATATCGTTGACCGGATGGTCGCCCACGAACAGGGCTTCTTCGTTTTTCACCCCGGCGCGGCGGCACGCTTCGTCAAAGATCCGCCGGTCGGGCTTGTAGATGCCGATATCGCCCGAGACCACGACCACGTCGAAGAGATCGCGGATTCCGGCGGTGTCGAGCTTGATATTCTGCAGCGACGAGACGCCGTTGGTGACCGCGCCGAGCAGATAGCCGCGGCGCTTGATCTCGCGCAGCGTTTCCACGGCGCCGGGCAGCATCACGATATACTTGCCGAAGTCGTAGTTGAACGAATCGTAAAGCTCCTGCAGCGGCGGGTGATCGTCCCAGCCCCACAGCGCGATCAGCTCCGGAAAATAGACCTCGCGGTCCTTGTAGCCGCCGTCGACCAGCGCCTCCATTTCGTCGAGCTTCTTTTCGCGTTCGTCCCCTGCAAGCGAGGGAAAATACTTTTCCATAAAAGCTTCGCAGTACAGACGGTAGGCGCCCTTTCTGCTTTGCAGCGTATCGTCAAAATCAAAGAAAACCGCTTTCACCCGCAGCTTCTGCTGTCTGTCCATTTCGGTGTAACACTTCCTTCGCCGTCGCGGCGTCGTTTTCCATCGCCGCGCGCAAGGCGGCAAGATCCCTGAATTTCCGTTCGTCCCGCAGGAATTGCAGCAGCGTCACTTCGACCTGCCGGCCGTAGAGATCGCCGGAAAAACCGAAAATATGCGTTTCGCTGTAAAAGCCGTCGCCGCCGACTGTCGGCCGGGTGCCGACGTTTGTCACGGATGGGTACCGCTCTCCGCCGAACGCCGCGACCGAGGCGTAGACCCCCGCGCGCGGACGGATCAGTTCGGACGGAAACACCTGATTGAGCGTCGGAAAGCCGAGCGTGCGGCCGCGTTTGTCGCCCGCGACCACCGGCAGGCAGTAGGAGAACGGGAACAGCAGCATCGCGTTCGCGTCCGCCATGTCTCCGTCTTCGATCGCGCGGCGAATCCGCGTCGAGCTGATGCGCTCGCCCTTGTACATCGCGTCCGGCACGACCGTCAGAGTCATCCCGTACTGCGCGCAAAGTTCGCGCAGCGTGTCCGCGGTGCCGGCCGCGTCCTTGCCGAAGCGGTAGTTGCCGCCGCAGCTGAGCGCGCGTACGCCGTACGCGGTCTCCAGCAGCGACAAAAACGCGGCGGGAGACAGATCCTTCGTCTTGCGGAACGGGAGCGTCAGCACGCAAAAGCCGGCGTCTTCCAGCTTTTCGCGCTTTTCTTTCGCCGTCATCAGCAGCGGGGGCGCTTCGCCGCACAGCACGAGCTTTGGGTGCTCGTCAAAGAGCAGCGCGCCCGGCGTCAGACCCAGAGCCTGTGCCTGCGCTTTTGCCGCGGCAAGCACGCTGGCGTGGCCGCGGTGCAGCCCGTCAAAATTGCCGAGGGCAAGGGAGATCCCCGTCCGGCCTTGTTGTTCTTCCTGTCGCAAGCGTATCCTCTCCGTTAATTGCGGCGTCACAGCGCCGCGTCCTTTGTCATGTTCTTTTTCACATACAGCGCGCCTGTCTGCGTTTTCGCTTCGCCGACACCGAGGAAGCGGCCGTCCGGCGCAAAGACGCAGTACAGCCCGTCAGAGAGCGTCCCGCGCAGCCGGTCGAGCGCCAGCTCGCCGCCGTTGGAAAAGCGGGTCGCCTGCGCGTCGCTGACCGTGACGCCCTCATAGCCGAGCATACGCTCGACGGGGATCAGCAGCGCGCCGCGCGCGTCGGGTTCGAGCGCTTCGATTGCTGCAAACGTATGGCAGTCATCGATCGCTTGTCCGTTTGCCACCGTCCGGCGCAAAGCGGTCATCACCGCGCCGCAGCCCAAAGCGGCGCCGAGATCGCCGATCAGCGCGCGGATATAGGTGCCCGCGCTGCAGCGCACGTCGATCGTGTAGGTGTTTGTCTCTTCGTCGGCGGCAATCAGTTCCAGCGACGCAATTGTCACCGGACGCGCCTCGCGGGGAACGTCGATCCCCTGCCGCGCGAGGGTATAAAGGCGCACGCCGTCCTGCTGGAGCGCCGAATACATCGGCGGCACCTGCATGATCTCGCCGCGGAACGCCGTGAGCGCCGCGGAAACCTCCGCTTTGCCGCAGGTGACGGGAGACCGGGACAGCACCGTGCCGGTCCTGTCGAGCGTGTCGGTCGTTTCGCCCAGCCGGAACGAGGCGCGGTACGCCTTTTCAGTGCTCGGCAGCAGATCGATGAACCGCGTCGCGGCGCCGAGCGCCGCCACAAGCACGCCCGTTGCCATCGGATCGAGCGTACCGGTATGCCCCGCCTTTTTCGTTGCGAACAGCCGGCGGCATTTCGCCGTCGCGGCAAAGCTCGTCATCCCGGCGGGTTTATCGAGCAGTAAAAAACCAGTCATTGTTCAGTCCAGAAAAGTGCGCGCCGCCGCGAGAATCCGCTTTGCCGCTTCGGTTTTGTCGCCGTCGAACTGGCAGCCCGCGGCGCGTTTGTGGCCGCCGCCGCCGAACAGCGCGCAGAGCTGCGACGCGTCCACGCCCTCATGGGTGCGCACGGAGACCTTCCAGGCGCCGTCCGGCTTTTCCTTGAAGGTGATGCCGATCCGAACGCCCTCGATCTGCCGCGAGAGCGCGACGATGGAATCGATCTCCTCGTCGCGGCAGCCGGTCTTGTCCAGCATGGCGCGGGTGATGGTCAACAGGCTGATCCGCCCGTTTTCATAAAGCTCCATCCCCTGCAGCACCTGCTGTTCCAGCTGCAGAAAGCCGGGCTTTTTCGTTTCGAACATCCGCACGTTGATCCCGGCGACGTCCGCGCCGCGGTCCAAAAGATCGGCGGCGATGCGGTGCGTCCGGGCGGTGACGTTGGAATAGCAAAAGCAGCCCGTGTCTGTGGAGACCCCGGCGTACAGGCGGTCGGCGATGTCCTTCGTGATATGCACGTTCATCGCCAGCAGCAGCAGATAGACGATTTCGCACGCGGAGGCGGAATCCGGCTCCACATAGCTCTCTTTCGCGAACAGGCGGTTTGTGCCGTGGTGGTCGAGCGACAGGTCGATCCTCTCGCCGTAGCTTTCCTCCACAGCCTTGCCCAGCAGCGACCGGTCCGCCACGTCGACGGAGATCACATACTGTTCCGCAAAGTCCGTTTCCGGCGGCACCGCGAGAAAAGCATAGCGCTCCGGCACGCCGTCGGCGCACAGCACCTTCGCCCGCACGCCCCTTTGACGCAGCGCCAGCAGCAGCGCGTAGGCGCCGCCGAGCGTGTCGCCGTCCGGGTTCGCGTGGGTGAGGATCAGCACGTCTTCGGCCGCCATCAGCCGGTGCATCGCCGTCTTAAAGTCAATCTTCATCTTTCGTTCCCCTGCCTTCGGCCGCTTCGAGCTTTTTGAACAGGGCGACGCCCTGCTCGACGGAGTCGTCGGCAATAAAGCGGATTTCGGGCGCTTTGCGCAGATGCAGCCGCCGGGCGACCTCGCGCCGCAGCAGACCCGTCGCGGCAGTCAGCCCCTGGACCGCTTCCTTTGCCCCGTCGATGCCCTTGAGATCGCTGACATAGACCTTCGCGAACGAAGCGTCCGAGCTGACCTCGACGCGCACGACGGTGAGCATTTTATCCTTCACGCGCGGATCCTTCAGCTCGCGGATCAAAATCGTGATCTCGCGGCGGATGTCTTCCGCGATTCGGCTGTGTTTGTAACTTGGCATGGTTTGAAACGCCTGCCTTTCCTTTTCGTTAATCGTTCCGAGTGCACAGTGCACTGACAGAGATTGACGCCCCGCGTCAATCTCTGTACTCCTCCATCACAAAGGCTTCGAAGATGTCGCCTTCCTTGATGTCGTTGAACTTGGAAAGACCGATGCCGCATTCGAAGCCGGAGGCGACTTCCTTGACGTCGTCCTTGAAACGGCGCAGCGAAGCGATCTCGTCCTCGGTG
>CAMZEG010000013.1 GCA_947305635.1 uncultured Clostridia bacterium | reverse complement strand
GTGGACGCGCAGGGACGCCATTGCTCGGCTTGCCGCAACCTTGTTTCTGGGCTCATTCTTCATTCTTAATTCTTAATTCATAATTCCCTCCGTCCCTTATTCCCTTATTCCCTTATTCCCCTATCCCCTTATCCCCTCTCCTCACATCGTCCGCTCGAGCGTCTCCTTGAGCCGGGCGATGATCTTTTTTTCGAGCCGCGAGATGTAGCTTTGCGAGATCCCGAGGCGGTCCGCGACCTGCTTCTGGGTGTACTCCTTTGACCCGAAGAGGCCGAAGCGCAGCGTCATGATCTCCTTTTCGCGGTCGGAGAGCGTTTCGATCACCCGCAGCAGGTGCCTGCGCTCATCCTCGCGCTCCATGTCGCGGCTCACCTCGTCCGCGTCGGAGCCGAGCACGTCGGACAGCAGCAGCTCGTTGCCGTCCCAGTCGACGTGCAGCGGTTCGTCGATCGACACCTCGCTGCGGCGGTTGGCGCTCTTGCGCAGGTACATCAGGATCTCGTTTTCAATACAGCGCGACGCGTAGGTCGCGAGCTTGATCTTCTTCGACGGGACAAAGGTGTGCACCGCCTTGATCAGGCCGACCGTGCCGATCGAGACGAGGTCTTCGATCCCGACGCCGGTGTTCTCGAATTTGCGGGCAATGTACACCACGAGGCGCAGATTATGTTCGATCAGCACGTCCTGCGCGGTCGGATCCCCGCGCTCGATCCGTTCGAAGACCGCGCGTTCCGCGTCGCGGTCCAGCGGCGCGGGCAGCGTCTGCGGCCCGTTGACGTAATCGACCGTTTCGCCCGACGTGCCGAGCAGGCGGCGCAGCCAAATGCGCAGCCGCCCCACAAGAAGGTTCATCCGCGCTCTCCCCTTTCGTTGTTGGAATAACCCGGTCCGGCGGCGCTTCGAAAAGCGCCGGGTGCAGCAGCGCCCCGAAGTCGCCGTCCTTGATTCTGCCGTTCGTCAGCGCGACGAACACGTCCCGCGGCTCCCAGCTGCCCTTAGCCGCGCGAACGGTCAGTCCTGTCGGCCGGAAGGCGGGCAGCACCCCCGCTCCGCCCGCGGTTTTGCAGGGGATCAGTCGGTACTGCAGCGCGGCGCTCTGCGCGGCGTCCGGCAGCGGCGGGATACCGAGCGCTTCCCTGTAATCCCCGGACAGCAGCACGACCGGGTCGCCGGAAAACGGTTCGCGCAGACTGTTGCCGGTATCGAGAAAGGCGCGGCAGGACACGCTTTTCGCCCCGCACGAAACGGTCAGTTCATAGGTGCAGCCGCGCGCCTGACGCAACGACAGCAGCCGGTCGGCGCCCCAGAAAACGGCGTAGCAGACGGCGGTCAGCACGACGAGCGTCTTTGTGTCGATCGCGTAATAGACAACCGCGCCGTAATAGAGCATCCGGGGCGGGTGCAGCGTCAGATACAGCGCGCCCGTCAGCCCGGCAAAGATGAAACTGACGAGAAAAAAGCCCGCGTAAAGCCGAAAGAACCGGCCCCGGCTGACGTGCCCGTAGGCGACAAACAGCAGCAGCGCCGCAAGCGGCAGCCGCAGCAGCGCCAACGCCGCGCGCGGCAGATGCGGGATCAGAATCACAAACGCGTACAGCCCGCCGAGCAGAGAAGCGGCGGCACGGTTTCCGCGCCGGCTTTTGTCGCGGCAGAGCGCGCCGCACGAGAGCAGCAGCAGATCCGTCACATAGGCGTTGAGGATGAAGAGAATATCGCCGTAGACCACCGTCGTCATTGCCATCACCCATGCCGATTATACCGCAAATACGCCGTGATTCCTGTCGCCTTTTGGCGCGAAAAAAAGATTCGGTTTTTGCCGCTTTGGGGCTTGCAAGGTGCGGCGGGAAGTTGTATAATGAAAGTACACAAGCATTCCCAGACAATGGAAGGACGGATTACGATGAAAAACTTTGATATGACAAAATTTCGTGTGATTCTGCACGAGCTGTTTATGGAGCTTGCGGACTGGCTTCGCAGCCTGAACCTGTAAGAAAGGAGCTGACGTCATGGACTGGAACACCATTTACGCCAAAACGATCGCGCCGTTCCGCGATTTCCTCGGCCTGTTGATCGAATGGATCGACAAATATCTGCTGCCGTATCAGGATATCGTCAGAACGTTCGACGACTAAACAAAAAAGTAAGCGCTCTCAGCGGTCGGCTGAAAGCGCTTTTTGTTTTTATACGGTCTGGAATCAGGAAAACAGCTCCCGCATCTCGGCCATCTTGCCGCAGCACATGCGGCCCTCCGGACAGGCGCCGTCGCACACGCAGCTCGGGCCGTAGGTGGCGAACAGCAGCGGGCATTCGTCGCGCAGGCGGAACAGCAGCTCCGTTGCAAGCTGGCGGATCTCCCACTGGGCACGGGTGCAGGTGCGCAGCTTCAAAAGCAGCCGCAGCTCGCGGGCGTTGAGCGTCGTCACAAGGTCGAGCACGTTGCCCGACAGCAGGACATAGACGAGGTCCTCTTCGCGCTCGGTCTGCTGCATCGCGTGATAGAGCGCGGCGGTTTCGTCGAACGCGGCGACATAGGCGTTGAGCAGTTCCTCGTTTTCGCGGACGGACGCCGGGATGATATAGTTTTCGCGCACGCAGTCCCTGAGCTGCGGAATGCAGATGCTCTGGATGCGGTGGCGCACAAAATGGGTCACCGTGGAGAGCGACACGTTGTTGAAGCGCACCGTGAACGTTGCGGCCTCCAGCGCGCGCGGGCGGTTGGTCTTGACGACCGCGTCCAGCACCGCTTTCAGCGTCGCCTTGTCTTCGAGCAGCGCGTCGATCTGCGCCGTCGGCAGACCGTACCGTTCGATCAGCGCCGTGCGGGCGACGTTCTTTTCCGCGTCGGGGCTGCAGGAGAGCAGCTCGACCGCCTTGCCCGGGGCGTCTGCCGCTTCACGCGTGAACGCGGGCAGATCGGGCAGATCGGTATAGGCCTTGTTCTTTTCTTCGAAATCGGCGAACACGCCGGGCGCGGCTTTCCTTGCCTGTTCCAGCAGGGAAAGGCCGATTGCGTAGATCTCCGGATAGTCCTTGCCGCGGCCGAAGAGCATTGCGCGCAGAACGTTGCAAAGTTCGCGTCCGCCGAGCGAGCAGAAGAAGTTGGAATAGAAGCAATAGGGCAGCACGAAACGCGCGTCCTCCAAGGGCACGCCCGCTTCGCAGAGCTTCGCATACAGCGCGAACAGCTTGTCCATATGCGCCGTGTAGCGCGCGGTGAGCGACGCGTCGCGGAACGCGGGGACAAGGTAGCCGCAGTCGGCGAAATCGACGTAGCGGCGCGATTTCACCGTGAACGACGCAAGGCGGAACTCGATCATGAACTGTTCCACCACGACCGAGACGTTGTTGAACGCGAGATTGAAGAAGAGGTGCTCGACCGTCGAGGTGTGGCCGGAGGCGGTCACTTTTTCGATCAGCCGTTTGTTTTTGTCCGCGTCGTGCGAACGGTCAAAGATTTCGAGCGCCGTGCCCTGCTGGGTCGAAATGCGGCCGGCGGCCGCGCAGACTTCCTCGCCGCACGAGGATACGCCGATGATATGTACGCCGTTTTGCATAGCGGGGTCTCCCTTCGTAGTTCCTTTTTTACCATTCTAATAGAATTGTGACGCTTTGTCAAGCCAAGAGGCGCATTCCCTCTTGGAAAAGTTTTCTTTCGCGCGGCTGAAATTTGCAGGAAAGACTTGATTAAACCGGAAATACTTGTTATAATATACTGAAATCATATTGGATAAATATAACCACATCCAAGAAAGAGGAAACTTCTATGATTAAACGCAAGGAAGATATGACCCGGACCGTGAAAGTCAACATGCGCGGCGGCGACGGACAAGCCGTCGTGACCGATATCCTCGATAAAGGCGAATACAAAGGCGCCGCCCGTCTGATCGGGACGATCCGGCTCGAGCCGGGCTGCTCGATCGGCGCGCACGTCCACGAGAACGAAGAGGAAGTCTTCTATGTGATCGAGGGCACCGCTACCTATTTTGACAACGGCAAGACCGAGATTCTGCATGAGGGCGACAGCTGCATCTGTCTGGGCGGCGAAACCCATTCCATCGCGAACCGCGAAGAAAGCGGCAGTCTCGTCGTCTTCGCGGCGATTCTGACCTACTGATGGGTACGCTGATCGTCATCGAGGGCCTTGACGGGAGCGGCAAGGGCACGCAGGCGCAGCTGTTGTGCGAAACGTTCGCGCTGCAAGGCGTCGCGCACCGCAAGATCTCCCTCCCCCATTACGACGCGCCCTCCTCGGCGCTGGTGAAGGAATACCTTTCCGGCGCGTACGGCGACAAACCCGGAGACGTCAACGCCTACGCCGCGTCGGCGTTCTACGCCGTTGACCGCTACGCCGGGTACAAAACGATCTGGGGCGAAGACTACGCCGCCGGGACGGTGATTGTCGCCGACCGCTACGCGACGTCCAACGCCTGCCACCAGATGACAAAGCTGGACAAGGCCGACTGGGACGCCTATCTTTGCTGGCTCGACGATTTCGAGTACCGAAAGCTCGGCGTGCCGAAGCCGGATCTGGTCGTCTATCTTGATATGCCGATCGAAGTGTCGCAGACGCTTTTGCAGCACCGCTATCAGGGCGACAACGCGAAAAAGGACGTCCATGAGCGCGACGTCGCCTATCTTGCCGCCTGCCGCGACGCGGCACTTTACGCGGCAAAAAAAGACGGCTGGCGGGTCGTCACCTGCAGCGAAAACGGCGCGCCGCGCACGCGCGAAGCGATTGCGCGGGAGGTATACGAAATCGTGCGGGAGGTTTTGCCCGATGCTTGAGTTTCATCCCGTGTCCCTTGCCGACCGCGACCCGATCCGGGCAAAGCTCGCTTCGGAGCCCCGGCTGGGCTGCGAATACGGTTTCGGCAACATCCTCTCCTACAGTGCGAAGTATCCGATCCTCGTCGGCGAGACGGGCGGCTGCTTCTTTACAAGATGCATCGACGGCGATTACGACTACTACTGCTTTCCCGTCGGCGGCGACAAGAGAATCGCGGTCCGCGACCTCATTGAAAGCGCGCTCAAAGAAGGCAAGGCTTCGGAGATCTACGGCATGACCGAAGAAGACGCCGCGATTCTGGAAGAAGTGTATCCGGGCCGGTTCGCGATCGAAAAGGCCCGCGACTCGTTCGACTATGTCTACAACCGCGAAGACCTTGTCTCGCTCACGGGCAAGAAATTTCAAAGCAAACGCAACCACATTTCGTTCTTCATGCGCAACAGCCGCTGGTCGTACGAGCCGATCACGCCCGCAACGATTCCCGACTGTCTCGCGATGAGCGAACAGTGGCTCGAACAGAACAAAAACGAATATCAGGACGATCTCGTCGCGGAATTTGTGATGATCCAAAAGGCGTTCGCGCACTACGAGGCGCTCGGCTATGTCGGCGGCCTGCTGCGCGCGGACGGAAAAGTCGTCGCCTATACGATGGGCGAACCGCTGACGGACGAGATGTTCTGTGTCCATATCGAAAAGGCGTTCGCCGACGTGCGCGGCGCCTATCCGATGATCAACCGGCTCTTTGCCGAACAGTCGCTCGGCGGTTACCGCTATATCAACCGCGAGGACGACGTGGGCCACGACAATCTGCGCAAAGCGAAGCTGTCGTATCATCCGGCCTTTTTTGTGGAAAAATATGAAGCGAGGATTCTGTAAATGCACATTTCACCCGGCACCGCCGACCTGACGCAGCTGCACACGCTCTGGAAGGACGTCTTCGGCGACGAGGACGGCTATATCGACCTGTTCTTTTCCGGCGCGTTCCACGCGTCGCACCCGTTCGCCGTGATTGAGAACGGCGAGGTGCAAAGCGTGCTGTATCTGCTCGACTGTCACTTGCAGGCGGGTGGCAGTCTCCACGACGGCTACTACCTGTACGCCGCTGCGACAAAGCCGCAGTACCGCCGCCGCGGGCTGATGGGCAGTCTCATCGAAGAGGCGAAAGCCTATCTGCACGAAACGGGCAAGGACTTCATCGTCCTCGTCCCGGCGACCAAACCGCTGTACGACTACTATGAACAGTTCGGCTTCGTCACGAAGCTTTACCGCTGGGCGGGCACATTGCAGGGCACGGGCGCTTCCCCGGCCGACCTCATCACGTCCGCGCGGTACGCGTCGCTCCCCGGCGGAACGGGCGACCGCTTCCTTTGGACGGGGGACAACCTGCGGTACGCGCTGGACTGCCTTTCGTTTTATGGGACGCAGGCCTTTTCGACGGACCGCGCCGCCTTCCTCTTTGACGGCAGGGTCGTTCGCGAAGTACTGGCCGCAACGGCGTGGGACGCGCAGTTCGATCTGCGCGCGGCGCTCCCACGGGATGAACGCGTCACGGTGTACGGGCCGTACGCCCTCCCCGGCTTTCAAAAGCAGCCCTACGGGATGCTCTACAGCGCGAACCGCGCGCTGCTCTCTTGTTCCTATTACATGAATTTTGCCCTCGATTGAACAATCGGGAAAGGAGAACTTATGCTGTACTGCTTTTTGGCGCAGGGCTTCGAGGAAGTCGAAGCGATCGCGCCGATCGATATGCTGCGCCGCGCGAAGCTTGACGTGAAAACCGTCGGCGTCGGCGCAAAGACGGTGACCGGCTCGCACGGCATTCCCTTCGTCTGCGATCTGACGGACGATGAGATCACGCTCGACGACGCGCTCGACGGCGTGATCCTTCCCGGCGGCATGCCCGGAACGCTGAATCTCGAAAAAAGCGAACGCGTACAGGCCGCGCTGGATTACTGCAGCAAAAACGGCAAGCTGCTTTGCGCCATCTGCGCCGCGCCCTCCGTGCTCGGTCACAAGGGTCTGCTGCGTGGCAAAGAAGCGACCGCCTTTCCCGGTTTTGAAGCGGATCTGCTCGGCGCCGTGCTCAGCGACAACTACGTCGTGACCGACGGCAACGTCATCACAGCCCGCGGCGCCGGCGTTGCGCTCGACTTCGGCTTTGCGATCATCGCGGCGCTGCGGGACAAAGCGACCGCCGAACAAATCAAGGCGGCGATCCAATGCCCATGACGCAGCAGGAAACGCCGAAGGCGCTCAAACAGCGGCTGCGCCCGGTCTGCGCCGCCGCGCGCGCCAACGTACCGAACCGGAAAGAAAAGGCGCAGGCCGTCTGCCGACTTTTGCAGACGCTGCCCGCGTTCCAAAACGCGAAGACGGTGCTGAGCTATCTCGCCGCCGGGAGCGAAGTGGAAACGCGCGGGATACTGCAAGCGTGCTTTGCCGCCGGCAAGCGCGTCGCCCTTCCCCGTTGCTACGAAGACAGCCGGATGGAGTTTTTGCCCGTCGGATCGCTCTCGGAAGCCACGGAGATTTCCGAATACGGGATTCCGGAGCCGCCGGACGGCACGCCCGTTGACCCCGCGGCCGCCGACCTTTGCCTCGTTCCCGCGCTCGCGTTTGACAAAAAGGGCTTCCGGCTCGGCCACGGCAAAGGCTATTACGACCGCTATCTCAAGCGTTTCACAGGCGTCGCCGTCGGACTTTGCTTCGACGACTGTCTGCACGAATCGCTCCCGACCAACCAAAACGACTGCCCCGTGCATCTGATTGTCACGGAGACGCAGATTCTTCCCATACTCTGACACGCGGAGGTACCCCCATGGACGAAAACAGATACCCGACCGAAAACAGCGCGAATCCGACCGCGTCCGGCTTTGACGCCTATCCGACGCCGCCGAAGCGCACGACGAAATTCAAGGTCAATATCGACGGGCTGGACAACGAGCCGCCCGCCTATATCCCGACGAACCCGGTCCGCACCCAGCCCGCCGCCAGAGGGCAGCGTCCGGCGACCGGCAAACCGGTCAACGACGCCGCGCGCCGCGCCAACGCCAACGCGCGCCCGACCCAGACGGCAAGGCCGCAGCAGCCCGTTCCGGCGAAGCCGCGCGTACAGGAGCAAAAGAAAAAGAAGCGCAAGAAAAAGAGCCAGCTGCAAAAGGAGCGCCGCAAGTACAAGTTCATCCGCGGCACGCTGATCACGCTCGTGTGCATCATCTGCATCGCGATCATCACGGCGACGATCTCCACGATGGCGCTTTCGACGATCAACGATATCCTGTCGCTCAACAAGGAGTCCACCGGCGTCACCGTCGCGGTCGAGATCCCCGAAAAAGCGGACTTCGACCAGGTCTACGACATCCTTTGCGACAACGGTCTGATCAAGCAGAAGTTCCTTTGCAAACTGTTCTGCAAGTTCCGCCATTACGACAAGTACTATTCCTCCAGCAAGAAAAAGGAGATCTTCATCGAATACGAGCCGGGCGTCTATTACTTTGAAACGAGCAACGGCGTCGAAGAGATGCTCGAGCAGATCAAGGTTTCCAGCAACGTCGCGCGCGAAACCGTCCGTCTGACCTTCCCCGAGGGCTGGACGATTGCGAAGATCTTTGAGCGGATTGAAAAGTACAACGTCTGCACGGCCGAAAAGCTTTACGCGAACCTCGACATCGTCGGCAAGCAGTTCAAGTTCTACCAGAAGATCAACGCGCAGAACGGCCGCTATCTCAAGGCGGAGGGCTATATCTTCCCCGACACCTACGACTTCTATATCGGCGAAGCGGCGTCCAGCGTGCTCAAGAAGCTGTTCACCAACTTCCAGACGAAATGGACGAAGGAGTTCACCGCCCGCGCCAAGGAACTGGGCATGACGCGCGATCAGGTGATCACCCTCGCGTCGATCATCCAGCGCGAAGCGAAGGACAGCGCCGAAATGCCGACCGTCTCTTCGGTTCTGCACAACCGTCTGCACCATCCGGAGCTTTATCCGCAGCTACAGATGAACTCCACGAAGGAATATATCACCGCCGTCAACGAATACGGATTATTCAACGAGGTCTACTATTCGATCTACCTCGACGCCTACAACACCTATTCCGTGACCGGTCTGCCGGCGGGCCCGATCTGCAACCCGGGTCTTTCCGCGATCAAGGCGGCGCTGTACCCGAAGGATACGAACTATTTCTTCTTCTGCCACGACTCCGACGGCAATATCTATCTTGCCGAAACGCCGGAGGAACACCAGCGCAACACCGAAAGGATTCTGTTCGATTAAGATGAAACAATCAGCCGCAAGAAAACCGGAACTGCTCGCGCCGGCCGGAGATTTCCTCCGCCTGCGCGCGGCGGTGCAATATCACGCAGATGCCGTCTATTTAGGCGGCACTGTTTTCGGTATGCGCTCTTCGCCCGAAAACTTCAACGAAGCGCAGCTTGAAGAAGCGGTCGCCTACTGCCACGAAAACGGCGTCCGGGTCTATCTGACGGTCAACGTCCTGCCGCGCAACGCGGAGCTAAACGACCTGCCCCGCTTTCTTTCGCACGCGAAGGACTGCGGCGTGGACGCGCTGATCGTCTCCGATCTCGGCGTGCTCGATTACGCGAAGCGGTACGCGCCAAACGTCGCAATTCATATCTCCACGCAGGCGGGCGTCGTCAACTACGCCGCCGCAAACGCGCTGTACCGCCTCGGCGCAAAACGCATCGTCACAGCAAGAGAGCTTTCGCTGCGTGAAATCAAAGAGATGCGGCAGAACATCCCGGACGACCTCGAGCTGGAATGCTTCGTCCACGGCGCGATGTGCGTTTCGTTTTCGGGGCGGTGTTTGCTTTCGAACTATCTTACGGGGCGCGACGCAAACCGCGGCGACTGCGCCCAGCCCTGCCGCTGGCAGTACGCGCTGCAGGAGGAGAAACGCCCGGGCCAGTACTTCCCGATCGACGACGGCGACGGCGGCACCTACATTCTCAACGCGAAGGACCTTTGTATGCTCGACCACATCCCCGCGCTCGTTGACGCCGGGATCGACAGCTTCAAGATCGAGGGCCGCGCGAAGTCAGAATACTATGTTTCGGTCGTCACGAACGCCTACCGCCGCGCGATCGACGGGTATTTTGCCGACCCGAAACCGGACTACAGACCGGCGGAATGGGTGCGCGGCGAGGTGACGAAGGTCAGCTACCGTCCGTACTGCACCGGCTTTTTCTTCGACGATCCGCACGACAACGCGCAGATCAGCTTTGCCGGCGGCTACACGCGCGACTGGGACGTGATGGCGGTCGTGGAAAAATGGGACAGCGGCGTCGCTTACTGCACGCAGCGCAACCGCTTTTTCGCGGGCGACACGCTCGAGGTGCTCGCGCCGGACATCGTCCCCTTCTCCGTCGCGCCAAAGGCGCTTTTCAACGCGGAGGGCGAACCGGTGGAAGCGACGAACCACCCGATGATGGCGTTCTCGTTTCCGTGCGAGCGGGAACTCCCTGCAGGGGCTTTTTTGCGGAAAGAACGAACAGAGCAGTAAGAAGTCGACAGTCGTCAGTCAACAGCAAAGCCGCCCCAAAAGGGCGGCTTTATTCTGTGCACTGCGCACTGTGCACTGTGCACTCAAAAAAGCATAAAGCAGAGCCGCGCTTTCGCACAACTCCGCTTAGAACCGGCATACACGGGCTTCCCCATCGTATGCCCGGCGGAAAGCCGCAAACGCCGACGGAGGAAAGAACACACATTTTTTCTGAAAGGCTGCCCCTTCTTCCGCGGCAGCCTTTTCGAATACGCGCCGCAGCCGCCTGTTGAACAAAGGCTCTTCTTTGTTCTGCGGTACTTCGCTTTGATGAAAAGCCGCCTGACTCATCCGCCAGATATAGCATATGCCATGCACCCGGAAAGATGCATGGCATATTTTGGTCTTCTCTTTGTTACTGCGGGTATTTCTCTTTGAGCATGGCGACCATCATCTTCGCCGCCTTGTAGATATCGCCGCAGCCGAGGGTGATGATCAGATCGCCCGGCTTCGCGTGCTCCACGGTGTAATTCGACACGCCGTCGAAGCCTTCGTACCAGACCGCGCCGGGAATCTTCGCCGCAAGGTCCTTTGTGTAGATATCGTAGGTGTTGCGCTCGCGCGAGCCCATGATCTCGGTCATCACGCAGCGGTCGGGAATCTGCAGCACGCGGACAAAGTCGTCGAAGAGGATCGCGGTGCGCGAATAGGTGAACGGCTGAAAGACTGCCCAGACGGTGTTGTAGTCCATCTGCATCGCGGCCGTCAGCGTCGCTTCCAGCTCGCTCGGATGGTGGGCGTAATCGTCCGCGACAGTGATTCCGTTGATTTCATCAAGGATCTCAAAGCGTCTTCCCGCGCCCGCAAAGGCGGCGATCCCCGCTTCGCAGTCCGCGACGGACACACCCGCGTTCTGCGCGGCGGCAAAGGCGGCCAGCGCGTTGAGGATGTTGTGCTTGCCGGGGATGCGCAGCTTGAGGTGGGCGATGATTCGGCCGTGCAGCTGCACGTCGAACTCCGCGAACGCGCCGCGGTTATAACTGAGATTGGCGGGGCTGTAGTCGTTCTTCGGGTCGAAGCCGAAGGTGATCGTCTTTTTGTCGAGTCCCGCGACCGCGCAGCAGGTGTTTTCGTCGTCGCCGTTATAGATCAGCGTCCTGCTCGTCAGACTCGCGAACTTGCGGAACGACGCGATGATATTGTCGAGGTTTTTGAAGTATTCGAGGTGATCCTCGTCGATGTTGAGCATGACGGCGACGTCGGGCGAGAGCTCCAGATAGTGGTCGTGGAACTCGCACGCTTCACACACCATCGTCTCGCTTTTGCCGGTGAGACCGTGGGAACCGATCAGCGGCAGCACGCCGCCGATGACCGCGGTCGGGTCGGCGTTCGCCATCACGAGCACCTGCGTGAGCATCGCGGTGACGGTCGTCTTGCCGTGGGTGCCGCAGACGCCGATACAGTTGCTGTAGCGGCGGGTGATCGCGCCGAAGAGGACGGCGCGTTCCACGGCGGGGATGGCGCTTTCCTTCGCGGCGACAAGCTCCGGGTTGTCCGGGAGGATCGCCGCGGTATAGACGATCAGCTCCGCGCCCGCGAGGTTTTCCGCCTTCTGGCCGAGCGTCACCTTGACGCCGAGGGCGCGCAGGTGGTCGATATTGTCGCCGGGGTTGTTGTCCGAACCGGTGACGGTATAGCCCCAGTCGTGCAGAATTTCCGCCAGCGGGCACATGCCGGACCCGCCGATGCCGATGAAATGCACGCGTTTGACCGAAGCGAGAATGGAATCAAAACTCTGCATTGGTTCTACTCCTTGCAAAAAACTCCTATTATTATATTCTATTTTTGCCCGTCTGTAAATACATTCACCGAAACTTTTTCAAATCATAGGATGAAGCGAAGGAGGAATGTCTATGTTTGCGCCCGTTTTGATCCTTTGCGGCGACGACAGAAGCGTCCGGCTGTACCGCCTTCTGGAGCGGCAGAACCGACCCGTTTTCCGCCTGACGGCAGTGAACGACAGCGAAGAGACGCGCCGCGCCGTCCGTGAGAGTGAAACGGTCGTTTTGCCGCTTCCCGCGGTACGCGGCGGCTGCCTTTCCGGCGACGCGGCCGCGACACCGTGGCAGACCGTTTTTTCCTGGTTCAATTCCGCGCAGCGGGTATTCGGCGGCGCGTTCACGAAAGAGCAGACCGCGTTTTTGGAAGCGCGCGCCGTCCCCTGCTTCGATTTTTTGCGCGACGAATCCTTTGCGCGGTACAACGCCGCGCTGACCGCGCAGGGCGCGTTGCGGCTGCTGCTGGAACACACGGAAGCCTATCTTCCGGCGCAGCGGGTGCTGATTACGGGCTACGGCCGCGTGGGAAAGGCGCTCGCGCGGGTGCTGACGTCGCTCGGCTGCGACTGCTTTGTCGCGGCGCGCAGCGCGCTGCAAAAGCAGGAGGCCGTCCTTGCCGGCTGCAAGGCGCTCTCACCCGCAGAGATCGCGCGCACGGCGTTTTTGTTTGACGTGATCTGCAACACGGTCCCGGCGAATTTGTTTTCCAAAGAGACGCTGCGCGTGCTGCGGCCGGGGTGTCTTTTTCTCGAACTCGCTTCCGCCCCGTTCGGCGCCGACCCGCAGGACTTTGCCGGTCTGCCGCTCACCTATCTTGCCGGCGGCGGGCTGCCCGGGCGGTACTGCCCCGCCGCGGCGGCTGCCGCCATGCTGCGCTGCATCGACAGCGACCGGGAGGTGATACCATGGATCGACCCATTATCGGCTACGCGATGACCGGTTCGTTCTGCACCTTCCGCCAAAGCGTGACGCAGCTGCAAAAACTGCTCGACAGCGGCTACCATGTGCTGCCGATCCTCTCCTATAACGCGGCGTCGATCGACACCCGCTTCGGCAAAGCCGCGGACTGGGTGCGCGAACTGGAGTCGCGGACGAACCGCCAGGTGATCCGCACAATTGAGGACGCGGAGCCGATCGGGCCAAAAAAGCTGTGCGACCTTCTGGTCGTCTCTCCCTGTACGGGCAACACGCTCGGCAAACTCGCCGCCGGAATCTACGACACGCCGGTGACGCTCGCCGTGAAATCGCAGCTGCGGGCCGAACGGCCGGTTTTGCTCGGTGTCTCGACCAACGACGCGCTGTCGGGTTCCGCGCGGGCGCTGGGGCTGCTGCTTTCGGTGCGCCACCTGTTCTTTTTGCCGCTGGCGCAGGACGCGCCGGAGGGCAAGCCGCGCTCGATGGTCTGTCTGTTTGAGCAGACGCTCCCGGCGGTGGAGGCTGCGCTGGAAGGGCGGCAATTGACGCCGATTGTTTGTTAGTGAGCAGTGCGCAGTGCGCAGTGCACAGCGTTGAGGAAAGGGACTGAGGGACAAGGGACTGAGGGACTAAGGGATTAAGTCAATGGAGAAGAAATTCTTAAACTCCACACTCCACATTCAACTGCACACGGAAAGCCGCCCGGCAGGGCGGCTTTGCTAATGACTAATGACTAACGACTAACGACTGAATCAACATACGCAAGGCAAAGTTTCAATACATGCTTGGCGCAGGACTGCATTTCGCCGAGCGTGACGCCGTGTTCGGCTTTCGTGCTCTTTTTCAGCGTGCCGTCCGGTTTGCGCTTGCCGGTGCGCGGGCCGCCGGGCATCAGCACGTCCACGCCCGCGCGGACGCGGTAGCCCTGATCGATGACGCCGGGGAACTCGTGCGATTCGTCCTTGCGCATCCACCAGTCGGTGATCACGCAGCCCGTAAAGCCCCACTCCCCGCGCAACAGCGTTGTGCAAAGGTCGTAGTTGTAATGGCTCCACACGCCGTTGATCTTGTTGTAGCTCGTCATGATCGTATGCGGCTTTCCCTCGCGCACGCAGAGTTCGAAGCCTTTGAGATAGATCTCGCGCAGGGCGCGTTCGCTGACGCGGGAGTCGTTGTGGGTGCGGTTGACCTCCTGGTTGTTGCAGGCGAAGTGCTTCGGGCACGCCGAAAGGCCGCCGCTCTGGACGCCTTTGACGTAGCTTGCCGCGATCAGGCCGCTCAGGCAGGGATCTTCGGAGAAGTATTCGAAGTTGCGGCCGCAAAGCGGGTTGCGGTGGATGTTCATGCCCGGCGCGAGCAGGATATCGCTGCCGCGGTCGGCCATTTCCTGCGCGAGGAGCGCGAACAGCGACTGGACCAGCGTCCGATTGAAGGTGCACGCGAGCGCGACGCCGTTCGGCAAAAGCGAACACGTCGCCGCAAGGCGGATCCCGGAGGGGCCGTCCGTCGTGGTCACGCCGGGAACGCCCTTGTCGCGCAACGATTCCAGCACGCCGCCGAGCGCGCCGGCGTTGCCTTTCGCGCCGAGGGGGCTGTCCATCGTATAGTCGCCGCGCGTGATCGCTTCGAGCTCGTCGAACGACAGCTGGGAAACGAACGCGTCGAGCGTCGCCTTGCCCGCCTTGACGTCGGCGAGCTTGATCCCGACGTCGCCGGTCTGCGGCAGGTCGTCGGGCAGGTTGTTGAGAATCCGCTCACGGATCGACACCTGTCTTACCGGGGCGCGTTCCGTCATCGGGACATTCGCGCCGCTTTCGTTTTTGCGCAGCACCAGCCGCTCAAACGGATGCGCCGGGTCGGGCGCGCAGATCTGGCTGCCGTGGCGCGTCACTTTCAGCGCGCGGACGGTAAACGAACGGCACAGCGCGGCGGAGCGCACGTCGAAGCCGACATAGAGGTTGTATTCACCCTGCTCAAAGATCCAGGCGCTGCGGCGGCCGCTCAGACCCGTGTCGTCGTAGCTCGCGAAGTCCGACAGCTTGCAGCAAAGACAGAGCTTTTCGCTTTCGCCCGGGGCGAGGGTTTCGGTCTTTTCAAACGCGATCAGCATCCGCTCCGGCTGGGAGAGAACGCCCTGCGGCTTCTGTAGATACAGCTGCACGGCCTGCTTGCCGCTGTAATTGTCGCCCGTGTTCGTCACGGTCACCCACACGCGGCAGTCGTCGCCGGAGATGCGCGTCTGGGTCACGGCGACGTCAAACGAAGTATAACTCAACCCGTAGCCGAACGGGAAGAGCACCCTGGACGGCGCGAACGTTTCAAAAAAGCGGTAGCCGACAAAGATATCCTCGTTGTATTCGTTGAACGCCTTGTTGCCGAAGCAGCGCGACGAGGGGTAGTCCTCGTAAGAGCGGGCGATCGTGTCGCTGAGCTTGCCGCTCGGCGAAACTTTGCCGCACAGCATGTCCGCGACGCTGTTGCCGGTCTCCATGCCGTTTTGCCAGATATAGGCCACGGCGGTGATTTTGTCGCCGTAGTCTTCGAGCCAGCCCATGTCCATGATGCTCCCGCAGTTGAGCAGCACCGCGACCTTTCGGAACGCGCCGGTCACGAGATCGAGCATCTGCCGTTCGGTTTTGGTCAGGTAGTAGCTGCCCTCGGTCAGCGTATTTTCGCGGTCTTCGCCCGCGGCGCGGCCGATTATCACCAGCGCGGTACCGCTGCAGGCGGCCGCTTCCTCCACCAGATCGCGGCGCAGCGGCATCTCCTCGTAGCACATCGGCCAATGGGCCCAGTAACCCTCGTCGACGGGGTTCTTCTCCGTCCAGTCGGTATAGACCGCGGCAAGGGTCTCGTTCAGTTTGATCTCTTCGCAGGCGCGCAGACCCTCAAGGATGCTCACCTTATACGGCGCGTTGACGTCGCCGCCGGAGCCGTAGCCGACGTAAAAAGTATCGACCTGCACGCGGCCGAACACGCTGACCGTTTCGTCTTTGGAAAGCGGGAGCGTCCCTTTTTCGTTTTTCAGCAGCACAATCCCCTCCGCGCCGGTCTGACGCGCCAGCGCGCGCAGCGCTTCGCTTGAAACCGCGCCCGCGACGCGCTCCACGCCCTTTTGGGCGACGGAGTTGACCGCCATCGAAATCAGGCGGTTCGCCTTGGTGCCGATCGTTTTTCGAAGACTCATGATACTTCCTTTCCGGGCTTATCATGCCCCGTTTGTTGTTTCCATTCTTCCAGCCCGCGGATGCCCTCCGGCGTGACGGGCCTGAGCCATTTGCGCGAAAAGAAGCGCTGCAGACAGAGCACGACCTTCGGCATGTCCTCGGTCAGATACGCGAGCATAAACACCCAGATGAACGGCAAATGCCAGACGTTGGCGGCAAGATAGGCCACCGGCACGGCAAAGACCCAAAGGGTGCTCACGTCGCAGACCATGCCGTAGAACGTATCGCCGCCGGAGCGGTAGATGCCGACGATCTGGATATAGGGAATAAAGCGCAGCGGCATTTCCAGCGCGCAGAACAGCGTAATTGTCAGCGCCGTTTCAATCGTCAGCGCGGAGAGATTCTCCCCGAGGGTGAACATTGAGACCAGCGGGCGGCGGAACACGGCGAGCAAAACGCCGATTGCGGCCGCGGTCAGCGGCACGAGCAGAGAGAAGCGCCCCGCGTCGAGCAGGCATTTTTTAATTCTCCCCGCGCCGACGGATTTCCCGACGAGGATCACGCAGGCGTTGCCGAGACCGGCGAAGAACGCGAAGGAAAGCTCCATAAAGGTTTTGAGGATCGAGACCGCCGCGTAGTATTCGTAACCCATGTTGGCGTAGATCGACTGCAGCGCGAGGATGCCAAGCGCCCAGATTGTCTCGTTGCAGACGACGGGAAAGGCGCGTTTGACAAAGGCGGCCGCCTCCTGCCGCGTGAAGGAGATCAGATCGCGCGGATGGCGCACCATGTGGTTGTGCTGGAACAGCGAGACGGCCAGAAGCAGCACGGGGCCCGTCCAAGAGGAGATACACGTCGCCGCCGCGGCGCCGCGCACGCCCATCGGCGCAAAGCCGCATTTGCCGAAGATCAGGATATAGTTGAGCAGCGCGTTGAGCGCCGTTGTGATGAACGAGACGTACATCGGCACGCGCGGCTTTTCGATCGTCCTCAGAAAGGTCGACAGCACCACCGTCAGACTGACCGCCGGACAGGAAAAGCACGCGATCCTGAGATAGGAGGCGCCGGATTCGATCACGGCGGGATCCTTGTTGAAGATCGTCACGATTCCCGCAGGGAACAGCAGCGCCGCGAGGAAGAACACCAGCGAGACGGCGAGGATGATCGTCATCGAAAGGCCCAGCACCCGGCGCATGGCGGCGTGGTTCTTGACGCCGCGGTACTGCGCGGCAAAGACCGACATCCCGGACGCGACGCCGAACGAGATCAGGTTGAGAAACCAGCTCCACTGCCCCGCCATTCCGACGGAGGACAGCGCCAAGTCGCCCAGCCGGCTGACCATCAGCGTGTCGATCAGCGCGAATGAGCTTGTGAGCATATTCTGCAGCGCGACCGGCAGCGCGAGGCGCAGCGTGTCGTGCCAGAACGGTTTGTCTCCGAAATAGGTTGTCAGCTTCATGGTTTGTCCGGTGTCCTTTGGTTGATATCCTGTTTATTATAAAGGAACGGCCGAAAAAAGTCAATCGTTTTTCGGCTCAAGCGGGCGCTGCACGCCCATGAAGCTGATCAGGCGGCTGCGCTGCGTCACGCGGCAAAGGTCGCCTTCGTTTTGCAAGGACACGTCGCCCGCAAGCAGCAGCGAGCTGCGGTAAGCGTCGTTCTGTGACAGGACGAACGTATCGAACAGCAGCGGCACGCAGTCGGCGCTTTGTGTCGTCCAGTAGACGCGGGTCTTCGTTTCGAGCGAAAACGGCAGAACGACCCCGCGCAGGCAGACGCTTCTCGTTGCGCTGAACGCCGTATAGTCGCCGCCGCGCGGGAAGAACCAGAGCGGCAGAGCCAGATGCCACAGCCGCAGCACCGGCACCCTGCGCACGGCGCGGGCGGTTTTGACGTCGCCCGTTCTTGCCGCGCAGAGTTCCCGCACGTCGTCGTACAGCGCGGTGACAACGCCCCGCGCCTCGTAATAGTGGCGCTTCCCTTCGCGGTCCTCGCGCACGCCGCTGATTAAAAGATCGCCCGTTTTGACGCCGTTGCCCTCCTGGTTCGCCTTCCGGCCGCTGAACACCTCGATCGACAGCAGCTGCCCGCTGAAGTCCGCGACAAGGTCGCACGGGTCGCCGTAGGGCGGGTCGGTTTCGGGCTGTATGTCGCTTTGTTCGCGGACTTCGAGCATCACGCGGGAGCCGATGATATTGACCGCCGCCCAGCGCAGTTTGCCGTCAAGCTGTTTGACCAGCGCCGCGGCGAGGATCTCTCCGCGCTCCTTCGGCTTTTTCGCGCCGGGGTAAAGGCCGATTTCCGCCGCCGCGGCAAGGATCTCCGGTTTGCCGAGCGTTTCGGCGCCGGTGGTATCGACCGACCAGAGAAAGCCGCTGCAGAACACGGCGAGAAGCAGACAGACCGCCGCCCCGGCGAACAGACCGAGCCTTGCGCGGCAGCGCTGTCTGTAAAACGGGAGGCCGCGCTTTTCCGCCGAGTACAGGCGCATCCCGGCGCTTTTTGCGGCAAGGCGGAGTTTGCGGTAATCGCCGGGCGACACGAACCCGGACACGCCCGTTTCGTCCTGCCGCAGGTCCCAGACACGCAGCTTCCCGCTTTCGCAGAGATTGAGAAACCGCGCGGGAAAGCCGCCCGCGGCATGAAAACGGACCGCGCCGCGCAAAAAGGAAGTCGGAGATAACAGCAGCATCGCTCCGCCCCCTTTCAGGCCGGCAAAAACGTCAGCGAAACAAGCTTTCCGCTGACGCTGACCAGACCGCCGGAGAGATGGTTGAGGCACAGGTCGAACCCGTCGAGCCGCAGCACGAGCGTTTTGCAGTTGAGCCGCACGCTCGTCTCGTTATAGGACAGCACGCCGTCGCACCCTTCGATCACGGCGCGTCCGTCGGCGGAAAGCTCCACATGGGGAGAAGCCAGCTCGCTTTGCGCGCCGAGCGCGCGCAGCCGTTCCAGCCGCTGTCTCCAAAGATGCCGCATCGCGATCTCCCCTTTCGGTCAATGGATATGCCGCGCCGTTTCTACTTATCCCACCGCGCGCATATATTTCAGCGGTGATGCTATGCAAAAGACCGGTTCGTTTTCCGTTCATACCCTCTCGTTCCTTTGGGAAGCGGGGTGCCTTTGCGCGCTGATTCTGCTGCTGCTCGCGTTCCCGAAAGAGAGCGCCGCAGGCGTGACGCGGGGGCTGCGGTTCTGTGTTCAGTCGCTGATCGGCTCGCTGCTGCCGTTTTTGGTGCTGTCAAGGTTGTTTCTGCTGCGGGGGATCCATCGCCGTCTGCCGCCGACGGCCGCCGTTTTGGCGCAAAAACTGCTCGGACTGCCGCGCTGCTGCGCAGGGATGTTCCTCTTTTCAATGGTCGGCGGCTACCCGGTCGGCGCGGCAATGGCGTCGCAGCTGTTCACGGCGGGCGAAATCACAAGAACGCAGGGGCAGCGCCTGCTGCTGTTCTGCGTCGGGCCGGGACCGGCGTTCGTTGTTTCCGCCGTCGGCGTCTCTCTGCTCGGCAGCGCAAAGGCGGGCGCGGTGCTGTACGGCGCCGTCGTGGGCGGTGCGCTGCTCGCGGGTCTGCTCACGCGGCTGTTCTGTCGCAAGCCGGAAGCGGATACGCCGGTGCAGAAGCAGCCCGCTCCGCCGCCGTTCGCGGTCTGTGTCGGCGACGCCGTCCGGGACGGGACGCAGGCGATGCTTGCCATCTGCGCGTTTGTGGCGCTGTTTTCGGCGCTGCTCTCTCTGCTCGACGCGCTGCCGTTGCCGGCGGCGATCCGCGGCGGGGCGGCGGCAGTTTTGGAGGTCACGAACGCGTGCGGCGCGTACGCAAGCAAAGCGCCCCTGCCCGCCGTCGCGGCAATTGTCTCCTGGGGCGGCGTCTGCACCCATTGTCAGCTTGCGTCGTACTGTGCGGCGCTGGGGCTGCGCTACCGTTGGTTCGCCCTCGGGCGGGCGCTGCACGCGGCGCTCAGTTTTCTTTGCTGCCGCGGGATCCTTTGTTTTGTCCGGCTGCCGTCGCCCGCGCTCGCGCCGAAAGAAGTCTTCCGCCCGTCGTCGAACGGCAGCGCGGCGCTCTCCGTTTGCATGGGGATGATGTGCGTGCTGCTGCTGTTCGGGTCGCGGTGGTCGTTGCGGGTGCAAAAGGACGCTTGCTTTTTGCGCGCGGATATGCTACAATAGACGCAGATTCCACGAGAAATGGGGCTTCAAGATGAAACAAAAGCTGCTGCGCGCGAAAGACTTTCCGCCCTGCTGCGCCCACTGCGCGTTCGGGGTGACCGTTGAGGGTGACGCCGAGGTGCTTTGCCGCCACAACGGCGTGATGCAGCCGGACGACAGCTGCGCCAGCTACGTCTATGACCCGCTCAAGCGCAAGCCGAAGCGGCAGAAGATTGACACCGAGTTTAAACCGGAAGAGTTTACGCTGTAAACAAGCCACCCGTTTGGGCGGCTTTTTGAGTGGTTAGTGGCTAGTGGCCAGTGCCTGGTAACGCGCCCTTGCGGGCGCTTTTTTCGTGTGTAACGTTGAAACAGTGGGGTGATGAAAGGTATCAACTGAAAGAATGAAAAACGTATAGAAACAATAGCAGCGTCAGGCTTTTTCATGTAGGGGCGACCCTGTGTGGTCGCCCTGTTTGCT
>CAMZEG010000012.1 GCA_947305635.1 uncultured Clostridia bacterium | reverse complement strand
CACACAAAATCATATTTCATCAGTTTCTTCAGCATTTGAACATCCTCCTGAAATTATCGTCAACAGAAAGACCGGTTTCGTTTCTGAGATCGTCCGCCTGCGCCGTCAGACAGACCCTGCCGCGGTCGAGGAAGATCACGTCGTCCAAAATCCGCTCGATATCCGCGATCAGGTGGGTCGAGATGAGCAGACTGGCGCCGTCGTCGAACGAGCGCAGGATCGTGTCGAGAATATAGTCGCGCGTGGCGGGGTCGACGCCGCCGAGCGGCTCGTCAAGAATATACAGCTTCGCTTTTCTTGCCATCACGAGCACGAGCTGCAGCTTTTCCTGCATGCCCTTGGAAAGCTTCGAGATCTGGCGGTCTTCCGGCAGATCGAGATCCGCCAGCAGCTGCTTTGCCTTGTCGACGTCAAAGTTATCGTAAAAGTCGCAAAACAGCCGCAGCGTCTGGGTGATCGTCATGCTTTTGTCGAGATAGGTGCGCTCGGGCAAAAAGGCGATCTGCTTCTTGCTTTCGACGCCGATGGGCGCGTCTTCAAAAAGGACGCTGCCGCTTGTTGGCGTCAGAAGATCGTTGATGAGCTTTAAGAGCGTGGTTTTCCCGGCGCCGTTTTTGCCGAGCAGGCCGATGATCCGGCCGGGTTCTATCGTCAGCGAGACGTCCGTCAGCGCGGCCTCTTCGCCGAAAGATTTACTTAATTTGGTTGTTGTCAGCAATGCCATAGCAGAACCTCCGTTCAATTGGAATCTTCTTGCAAGTAGTCGAGGGCGCCGGCACGGTCGTATCCGATCTGCGCCATTTCGCCGAGAAAGCGGTCGGCGTACCCCTGCGCAAGGGCGCGCTTCGCCCGCAGAAGGAGAGCTTCGTCAGTGGTTACGAACTTGCCGTTGGTACGCTCGGTGAACACAAGGCCCTCGCCCTCGAGCTCACTAAGGGCTTTTTGCATCGTGTTCGGGTTGACCTTCGCCGTCAAGGCGAGCTCGCGCACCGAGGGCAACCGGCTCCCGGCCTTGAACGCGCCGCTGACGACGGCGATCCGCAGCTGCTGCACGAGCTGTAGGTAGATCGGCCGTTCGTTGTCAAACAAAAACTCCATGGTCTGTTCTCCTTCAACTGTGTTACTTGCTTAATACAATCATACACATTTTTCCGGAAATGTCAAGAGGTTTTTTGAAAAAAAGATTGAATGTGGATGCGGCTTGACTTTTTTCCACTTTTGTGGCTTAAAAAATCCGAGGAATCCGTAACTGGTACTGGGTAACGGCAAATGGAGCCTATTAACCGACAGCCAGTTGCGGATTCTTTTTTTATAGTTAATTTCGGTTCGTATCCGAAAAGCACAAAGAAAAAGCAGACCAAACAAGGCTGCCTTTCTATATATTCTAATTCAATTCCACATTCCGGATTCAGAAAGATCTGCAGCGCCCGACAACGGGCTGCCACACAGGGCAGCCCCTACGGACAAAAGCCGAACGTTGCTGCCTGTTCACTACGTTTGTTTTGCTTTCAGCTTTTTACCTTTCAACGACCAACTGTGCACTGCACACTGATCACAGCGTTTTCGCCAGCTCCTTGATGTACGCCTTGAAGTCTTCGCCGATCTCTTCGTGCTGCAGCGCGACCTCCACGTTGGCCTTCATGATGCCGAGCTTGTTGCCCATGTCGAAGCGCACGCCCTCAAAGTCGAGCGCCTGCAGGCCCTTGGATTTCGCGAGCATCACGAGCGAATCGGTGAAATACACTTCGTGCGCCCTCGGATCCTCCGGCGTATTCGCGATCAGATCGAAGATCTCCGGCGGAACGACCACGCGGCCGAGGATCGCGTAGCAGGACATGATCTGGTCTTCCGTCGGCTTTTCGATGATATTATGGACGTCCATCAGCCGGTCGGTGACGGGGGTGATGTCGAGCGAGCAGTATTTGCTGACGTCCTTGCGCGGGACCTCCTTGACGCCGACGATGCCCTTGCCGTACTGCTCGTAGCAGTCGCACAGCTGGGCGAGTACGCCTTTGCCGCCCGGGTTCGCCGTGACGTCGTCGCCGTAAAGGATCGCGAACGGCTCGTTGCCGACGAAGGAGCGCGCCTGATAGATCGCGTGGGCGAGGCCCTTCGTCTCTTTCTGGCGGATGAAATAGATGTTGCAAAGGTTCGCGGGCTTGAGCACGTCCTCATAGATCTTGCGCTTGCTTTCGTTGCCGCGCAGATTGGCCTCGAGCTCAAACGAATGGTCGAAGTGGTCTTCGATCGCGCCCTTGCCGCGGTTGGTGATGATGAGGATATCCTCGATCCCGGCGGCGACGGCCTCTTCAACGATGTACTGGATCGCGGGGCGGTCGACGATGTTGAGCATCTCTTTCGGGATGGACTTGGACGCCGGGAGCACGCGGGTGCCGAGACCGGCGGCGGGGATGATTGCTTTTTTGATTTTCATAAGGTACCTCTCCTAATCAGCTGAACAGTGAAATGATGAGCGACGGGATCAGCGAGACTGCCGCGTAGGATCCGATCGCGAACAGGGGACTGACGCCGCTGCGTTTGAAGAACAGCAGCAAGAACGCGTCGCGGCCCTCGGCGTTTTTGGCGTCGGTGATCGACCGCTTGACGTGGTTGTAATACAGCCGGTCCGCAATCAGCGCGCAGACGACAGCCATCACGAACAGTACGCCGACGCCGAGATAGATCGGCGTCATGGCCGTCAGCAGCTGCTGAAAGGCGGTCTGCAGCGCGGCGTCGTCAAGATTCGCCGCGTTGGCGGCAAACGACTGGTAGAACTCCACTGCCTTGCTTTCATACGGCGTCAAAAGCAGCGTCACGCAAAGGCGCAGCGTCAGAAAGATGATGCCGGGCTTATACATCTTGCGGTAGAAGAACCAGTAGGGCGACAGGAAGAACGCCGCCCAGTTCCAGCCGACCTTTTTGCCACTTTCGATCCGGCGGAACTTGTTCAGATAGCGCAGCGCGTTGGAGCCGATGAAGGTCAGCACCTGCTTGATCGGGTGGCCGGCGATCTGCTCCTGCTCCTGCTCGGCGCTCATGCCGGGCGCGGCGAGGGCGGCGCGCTGGCTGAAGATCGCTTCCAGCTGTTCGCGCTGGTCCTCCTCCAGTTCCAGCGGTTCGGTGTCCGGGACGTCGAAAAAGACGTCGCGGGACAGCTGCTCGGGCAAAGGCTGCGGCGCGGGCGCGAGCGGCGTCCCGCACTGGATACACAGCCGCGCGTCCCGGCGGTTGCGAAAGCCGCAGACCGGGCAGGGGGTCAGCGCGTCGAGCGCCTGTGTGGGCGTTTCGGACGTGTCGCTTTGCCAGACGAAGCCGCTTTCGTGCTTTGCTTCGTTGACGCAGCGGCCGTCTTTTTCATAGCAGGCGCGGTGCTGCGGCGTTGCGCAGACCGGGCAGACGACGATGTCGTCCCCGGCGGCAAACGGCAGGCCGCAGCCGTCGCAGTGGTCGTGGTTATATTGCATATCGCGTTCCTTTCCGGTGAACGGGCGTGTTCACCGAAGCGTTTTGGTGTGCGTGGTTGTTTTCTATTGTACTTGTTTTCGGGAAAAAAGCAATTGCTTTTGCGTATTTTGTCCCTTTTTTCATAAAAAATTCAAGAAAATAAAAAAATCATGTTGCCACTGTGCGCAAAGTCGTGTATAATAACAAGGTATGTATTTTCTTTCTGTGAAAGGAGAATTCTTATGCTCCAGTTTGAAGAACTGCGGTTGCGGTTACTGGAAAGCGAAAAGCCGCTGCAGGAGCTGGCCGCGGCGCTCGGTCTCAAGGAGATGAACGAGGAAGTGAAGACCCTCGAAGCGCAGACCGCGGATGAAAACTTCTGGGGAGACCTTGCCAATTCCCAAAAGGTGCTGCAGCGCATCTCGCTGCTCAAAAGCAAAATCAAGGCCTATGACGATCTCAAAAGCGCGTTCGACGACGCGCTCGTGATGATTGAGCTGTCGGATGAAGAAGAGGATCTCGATCTTGTCGACGACTGCCGCGCAAGTGTGGAAGCCGTGGAGCAGGAACTCGAGAAGCAAACGCTCGCGACGCTGCTGTCCGGTGAATACGACAGCAAGAACGCGATTCTGACCTTCCACGCCGGCGCGGGCGGCACCGAGGCGCAGGACTGGTGCCAGATGCTGTTCCGGATGTACGGCCAGTGGGCGAGCAAGCACGGCTACAAGTTCACGACGGTCGACTTCCTCGACGGCGACGAAGCGGGTCTCAAATCCGCGACGGTCGTTGTGGAAGGGGAGAACGCCTACGGCTATCTCAAGAGCGAGATGGGCGTCCACCGCCTCGTGCGCGTGTCGCCGTTCGACGCCTCCGGCCGCCGCCATACGTCGTTCGCCTCGCTTGAGGTCATGCCCGAAATCGACGACACGATCGAAGTCGATCTGCGCGAAGAGGATATCAAGATGGAAGTCTACCGCGCGTCCGGCGCGGGCGGCCAGAAGGTCAACAAAACCTCCTCTGCCGTGCGTCTGATCCATATCCCGACCGGGATCGTCGTCTCGTGCCAGGTGGAGCGCAGCCAGCACCAGAACCGCGAGGTCTGCATGCGCATGCTCAAATCGAAGCTGATCGAAATCAAGGAGCGCGAACACCTCGACAAGATCGAGGATATCAAGGGCGACCAGAAAGAGATCGGCTGGGGCAGCCAGATCCGCTCCTATGTCTTCATGCCCTACACGATGGCGAAGGACCACCGCACAGGCTACGAAGTCGGCAACATCAACGCCGTGATGGACGGCGATCTTGACGGTTTCATCAACGCCTATCTCAAAAAGCAATCGCTCGACGCGCTCAGCGATCAGCAATAAGCACATTACCGCTGCCCGCAGGACAGAGCCGGGCGGCGGTTTTTCGTTTTCGAGGTGAACTGTTATGGATAAACAACTCCTGAAAAAAGGGCTTGCAAAGTTTCTTGGCGGTCTGCTCGTGCTCGCGCTGCTGGTGTTTCTTCCGGCGTGGACGCCGGCCTACTGGCAGGGCTGGCTGTTCCTTTCGATCCTCTTCGTCCCGATGCTCGTCGTCGGCGCGGTGCTGCTGAAGAAATCGCCCGCGCTGCTCGAAAAGCGGCTGAACGCGAAGGAGCAGACGGAGCAAAAGGCGGTGCTCGCGCTCAGCGGGGTGATGTTCCTCGCCGCGTTCGTGCTCGCGGGGCTGAACTTCCATTTCAAATGGTTTGTGCTGCCCGCGTGGGTCAGCATCACGGCGGCGGTCGTCTTCCTTGGCGGCTACGCGCTCTATGCCGAGGTGATGCGTGAAAACGCCTATCTTTCGCGCACTGTGGAGGTGCAGGAGAACCAGAAGGTGATCGACACGGGACTGTACGGCGTCGTCCGCCACCCGATGTACCTGTCGACGCTGCTGCTGTTTCTCTCGATGCCGCTCGTGCTCGGCTCGCTGTTCTCCTTCGGCGTGATGCTCTTTTATATTCCTCTGATTGCGATGCGGATCCAGAACGAGGAACAGGTGCTGCTCGAAGGGCTGGAGGGCTACGCGGACTACCGAAAGAAGGTCAAGTACAAGGTGATCCCGTTTCTTTGGTGACGGGCGTTTCTTGTGAGGTTGCACGAAAACAACGAATGGCAATATTTCCCTTTATCGGAAATTCACAAAAGCGTGATTTAGTCTTGAATTTTGTCTGATTTTGGTATAAAATAGACAATAGAATCAAAGAAACACCTGCTTTCTTTCCATAGATTTTGGAGGAGTTGTATGAATTATTCCCTTTCTAAGAAGCAAGCAAAAGATCTGATCTCCGGCAAGCTGTCGCACTTTTTCGGCGTCAGCACGGACGACGCGACCGACGAACAGTACTACCGCGCGGTGGCGTTGATCGTCAAGGATCTGATGCATGAGGGCGTGCGCGAACGCCGCAAAAAGGCGGACGCGGTGCAGGCCAAACGTGTCTATTATCTGAGCATGGAGTTCCTCATGGGCCGCTCGCTCAAGAACAACCTGTATAACCTCAATTTGACGAAGACGTTCGAATCCGCGCTGAAGGATTTCGGCGTCAGTTTGGAAAAGCTCTATGACTGCGAACCGGACGCGGGTCTCGGCAACGGCGGCCTCGGCCGTCTCGCCGCGTGCTATCTGGACGGCCTTGCCACGCAGGGCTATTCCTCGATGGGCTACACGATTTTTTATGAAGCCGGTATCTTCAAGCAAAAGCTGGTGGACGGCTGGCAGACCGAGCTGCCCGACTTCTGGCTGCCCGGCGGCGAAGTCTGGCTGACCCCGCGCGAACAGGAGACCGTCACCGTCTCCTTCGGCGGCACGGTCGAGGATATCTGGGACGCGCACTACCATTCCGTGGAGATCCACGGCGACACAAAGATCCAGGCCGTCCCGTACGATATGTTCGTCAGCGGCAAGAACGGCAAGGGCTACAGCATTCTGCGCCTTTGGAAATCGAAGGCGCCCGCGCTCGATATGAGCCTGTTCGATCAGGGCAAATATATGAAGGCGATGGAGGAGGCCGCAATGGCCGAGGTCATCAGCAAGATCCTTTATCCCTCCGACAACCACCCCGAGGGCAAGAGCCTGCGGCTCAAGCAGCAGTATTTCCTTGTTTCCGCTTCCATTCAGGACGTCGTGCAGCGCCATCTGCGCCATTATTCGACGCTCGAAAACTTTGCGGAAAAGAACGCGATCCACATCAACGACACGCACCCGACGCTTTCGATCCCGGAACTGATGCGCATTCTTTTGGACGAATGCGGCTACGGCTGGGACGACGCGTGGAAGATCGTGACGCAGGCGACGGCGTACACCAACCACACCGTGATGAAGGAAGCGCTGGAATGCTGGCCGGAATCGCTGCTGCAGACGCTGGTCCCGCGGATCTATCAGATCATGAAAGAGATCGACAACCGCTACCGCGCCCATATCTGGAACACGACCCACGACGCGGGCAAGGTCGAAGCGATGGCGGTCATCGCGAACGGCGTGGTGCGGATGGCGAACCTGTGTGTTGCGGCGTGCCACAGCGTCAACGGCGTTTCCGCGCTGCACAGCCAGATTCTCAAGGACACGGTCTTCAACGACTATTACAAGCTGACGCCGGATAAGTTCACCAACGTGACGAACGGCATTGCGCACCGCCGCTGGCTGTGCCAGTCGAATCCGGGCCTGTCCGCCTATCTCGAATCGCTGATCGGCAAGGGCTTCATCCTCAAGGCGAACGAGCTGGAAAAGCTTGCCGCCTACGCGGACGACAAGGCCGTCCTCGACAAGATCGGACAGATCAAGCTCGAAAACAAGGAGCGCTTCGCCCGCTTTGTCAAAAAGCAGACCGGCGTGGAACTTGACCCGAACTCGATCTTCGACGTGCAGGTCAAGCGGCTGCACGAATACAAGCGGCAGCACCTGAACGCGTTCCAGATCGTCGCGAAGTACTTGGAGATCAAGGACAACCCGAACGGCGACTATGTCCCGCACACCTATATCTTCGGCGCGAAGGCCGCGTCGGGCTATTTCATGGCCAAGAAGATCATCAGCTTCATCTGCGCGCTCGCGGACGTGATCAACAACGATCCGCAGGTCAACGGCAAGCTGAAGGTCGTCTATCTCGAGGACTACAACGTCACGATGGCGGAGCGGCTGATGCCGGCCGCGGATATCAGTGAGCAGATCTCGCTTGCCGGAACCGAAGCGAGCGGCACGGGCAACATGAAGCTCATGATCAACGGCGCCGTGACCCTCGGCACGCTTGACGGCGCGAATGTGGAGATCCACGAGGCGGTCGGCGACGAGAACATGATCCTCTTCGGCATGACGACGCCGGAGGTCAACGATCTCAAACGTTCCGGCTACACGCCGATGAACTACTTCAACAACAACGCCGAACTGCGCCGCGTGATCGAATTCATCCAGCAGGGGGTCGGCGGAAAGCCGTTCCCGGAGATCGGCAACACGATCATCCACCACGACCCGTATATGGTGCTGGCGGACTTTGCCGACTACCGCGCCGCGCAGAAGAAGATCGACACGCTCTGGCGCGACCGCGACGCGTGGAACCGGATGTCGCTGTTGAACATCGCGGGGGCGGGGCGGTTTGCCGCCGACCGCGCGATCAACGATTACGCGAACGACATCTGGCACATCAAGCCTGTCAAATAAGCCGCACTGCTTTCTTTTGGTTCTTTTCTTTCTCATGAAAGAAAAGAACAGAAAAAAAGAAAACCATCAGCCTTCCTGTTCCGGAGGGCTGATTGCTTACCTGAAGAAACTGTAAAAAGAAGGAGGTCGCTGCCATGATCCGCGCGGTGATCTTTGATCTCGACGGCACGCTGCTCGATACGCTCGACGATCTGGCGGCGGCGGTGAACGTTGCGCTGGAAGGCTGCGGCTATCCGCCGCGGTCGCGCGACGAGGTGCGCGCGTTCATCGGCAACGGCGTGGCCAGGCTGGTCTGGCGTGCAATGCCGCAGGGCGCGGCGCAGGCGGATTTTGACCGCTGCTTCCCGCTGTTCCGCCAATACTACCTGACCCATATGACAGACCGAACAAAGCCGTATGACGGCATTTTGCCGCTGCTGGAGGCGCTGCGGGCGCGCGGCGTGAAAACCGCCGTGGTGTCCAATAAACTCCACGCGGGGGTCGTCGGCCTTTGCCGCGATTATTTCGGCGACCGGCTCGACTGCGCCGTCGGCGTGACGGACGAAAGCGAGCGCAAGCCCGCCCCGGTCAATGTCCTGCGGGCGATGGAAGCTTTCGGCGTTTCGGCGGACGAGACGCTCTATGTCGGCGACAGCGAGGTCGACGCGCAGACCGCGCAGAACGCGGGCCTTCGCTGCGTCGGCGTGACCTGGGGCTACCGTACGAAAGCCCAGCTGGCGGCCGCGGGCGTCCGGATGATCATCGACACCCCGCAGGAGTTTCTCTCTCTCTTATAATCACTAGGCACCAGGCACTAGCCACGGGCCACTAAAAAAAGAACCCCTTTTCGGGGCTCTTTTTTTCTTATCTCGACATGCCGAAGAATTCCATGATCTTGCGGCAGAAGTCAATGATCCAGTCCGCGATGCGTTTGAAGAACGAGGACGAGCTGGTGCTGTCTTCCTTCTTGCCGGTATCCGGCGAGGTGACTTCGGCGATTTCGCCGGTGTCGCTGTCATACGAGACAAACTGCGGATACTTGCTGTTGGAATAGATCGTGTACTGCGTAGGCGAGTTGAAGATCTCGAGGAAGAGCAGGTCGATATCCCACGGATACGCCGCGTGCGCGCAGTTCTTGATGAACCAGGTGTAGTCCGGGTACTGGCAGGTGCTCGCGTCGACCATGTTGTCCTTCGAAAGGTAGTTGCTGCGGCGCAGCATCTTGTTCGTGGTGGAATCGAGGTAGATGTTCTTGCCCTGATCCTTCATATCCTCCACGAAGGAGCCGATCGTGCCGTAGCCTTTGACGTCCTCGATGTAAGCGGACGACAGCTCTTCGCCGACATTGGTCGCGGTCGCGCCGAGCGACATGGTGCGCAGTTCAACGGTACCGTCCGCCTGCATGCTCGAATTCGGGGACAGCGGCGGCAGCGGGAGGTTGTACTTGCAGACGATCGCGACGCGCATGCCCTTCTGGCGGCAGGCTTCCAGCGTCTGCGGGAAGACGGACATCACCTTGTTCTGGTATTTGTCCACTTTTTTGATCAGACCGGCGTATTTCGTCGAATCGGCGAGCGTGGTCTCCTTTGCTTTTTTGTAAGCGTCGCTGGAAATCATCGCCCAGTGGCCCGGCCAGGTGCCGAAGATCGCGAGCGTCAGCCGCGGGAAGAGGTTGCTCTTCATCTGCTGCAGACCGTTGTTCGCGGAGGAAAGGAACCAGCCGAACAGGCCGAGTTTGTTGATGCCGTCCGCGGTGCTCTGGATCGTATCGAAGTTGCCGCCCTCGTCGCGTTTGCCGTTCTTGAGGTAGTACTGGACGCGGTTGTATTCGATATCGAAATCGGCCGAGAAGAAGCCGTCCATCACATAGACGCCGTTGTACGCGGCGGCATAGAAGATGCAGGTGTCGACTCTCGAGCAGCCGTATTCGGTGAGATAGGTGGCGACGACGGTCGTGCCCAGGCAGCGGCCGATCAGGTTGACCTTATCCTTGCCGGTGACGGTCAGCACGTTTTTGATATAGGAGTTGAGCAGCCGCGCGTTCTCGTAAGGATCGAGCCGGCTGTCGTAGTTGAATTCAAAATCGTGCAGCCAGTAGGGGGCCTTGTTCTTCGTCGGCAAGGGATTTTCGTGGACGTGGGTGCCGTTCTGCGGGTTGCCGTCGTCGTTCATCACCAGCGGGGCGTAGCGCGGCGCGATGGTGTCATAGATCTCGTTGGCGCAGGCGTCCCACTGACCGAGCTGTTCGCCGAGCTGGAATTTCGCAAGAATCGACGCCAGCGTCTGCCGGTTGGAGATCGTGTCCGCGATCGGCGGATCGAGGGGATAGACCTGCTTTTCGTTCGCGTCGTAGATCGGCGCGTATTTGCCGAGGACATAGACGATCGGCGTGTCGTTGGCCTGCTTGGCCTCGACGCAGGTTGCAAAGACCGGCAGCAGCATCAGCAGCGACAGCGTCAGTACAAGCAGACGTTTCAATGTTCTCTTCATTCAAATTACCTCCCGGAAATGGAATTCAGACTGTATCAGGCCGCGGAAAGGCCGCCGAACAGGGACAGGATCTTCGCCAGGAACGACCGGATCCAGTCCGTGATCTTGGAGAAGAAGTTTGTGCTCAGACCGCCCGAGGTGTCCGCGCCGGAATCCGGCTTTGTAATCGGCGAAATCTTCTTGGTGCTCGTGTCGTAGGAAACGAACTGCGGGAATTTGCTGTTGGTTTCAATCGTGTACTGCTTGGAAGAGTGGAAGATCTCCATGAACATGGTGTTGATCTCCGGCGGGTATTCGCCGTGCGGGCAGTTCTTGATGAACCAGGTGTAGTCCGGATACTGGCAGGTGTAGGCGTCGACGACAAGGTCCTTGGAAAGGTAGTCGCCGTGGCCCGCGCGCTTCGCAACGGTGATATAGGCGTTGGAGAAGGTCTTGCCGATATCCGCGGCGGTCGCGCCGAGCGACATCGTCTTGAGCTCGACGGTGCCGTCCGCCTGCATGTCGGAATGCGGGGACAGCGGCATCAGCGGCGTGTTGTACTTGCAGACGATCGCGATCCGCATGCCTTCCTTGCGCAGCTTTTCAAGCGTCGCGGGGAACTTTGACATGACGTTGGTCTGGTACTTGTCGGTCTTCTTGATCATCGCGGCGTAGGTCGCGGCGTCCTGGAAGGTGACGGACTTTGCCTTTTCATAGGCGCCGCTGGAGATCATCGCCCAGTGGCCCGGCCAGGTGCCGAAGATCGCGAGGATCAGCCGCGGGAACAGGTAGGGCGACATCTTTTCGAGCACCTGATTGACCTTGTTGACGCCGACGCCGAGCAGACCCAGCGTCTGGAAGATGTTGGCGATTTCGTAGATCGTATCGAATTCGCCGCCCTCGTCGTCCTTGCCGTAGGCGAGGTAGTACTGCACCATGCCGTAATCGATATCGAAGTCGGCCGAGAAGAAGCCGTCCATCATATACACGCCGTTGAACGCCGAGGCGAAGAAGATCGAGGTTTCGATCTTGCTCGCGCCGTAAACGGTCAGATAGGTGGCCATGACGGTCGTGCCGAGGCAGCGGCCGATCAGGTTGACCTTGCTCTTGCCGGTCGCGGCAAGGACGGAGTCGATGTAATTCTTCAGCAGCTTCGCGTTCTCATACGGGTCCAGACGGCCGTCGTAGGTGAACATGTAGTCCTCGAGCTGGAAGTTGGACGTCTTTTTCTTCGGCGCGGACATCGCCAGCACATGGGTGCCGTTGCGCGGGTTGCCGCTGTTGTCCATGATCAGCGGCTCGAAGCGGGAATAGACGATGTCGTAGATCTTGTCGGCAAAGGTTTTCCAGTTGCCGGTCGAGTTCGACGCGGTGTACGCCGAGACCAGTTCGCTGGCGTGGTCCTTGAAGGTGTCGCCGAGCGAGGGGTTCAGCGGATAGAGCTTGGTTTTGTTGTCCTTCGTGTAAAGATTGCCGTACTTACCTGCGACGTAGACGATCGGCAGATCGAGCGTCGTTGCGGCGTCCGCAAACAGAAACGCGGCGGGCAGGAGCATGAGAATCGTCAGTACGACGGCGAGAATCCGTTTCAGGGACTGTTTCATGCAGATACCTCCTGGAAAGATAATTTCACAAATAATAGCTTATCACAAACGGTCGTTTTTTGCAAGGCTTTGTCCCGCATTTTGCCGCGTATCGATAAAAATTAAGATTGTGTTCAATCGTTTGACATAGTTTTGGGAAAAAAGGGGAGAGGGGCGCGGGTCGCCGCTGTCAGACTGCGCGATTATCCCCCGCGCAATTCCGCATTCCGAATTCCGAATGAAAAAAGCCGCCCGCAGGCGGCTTTTTTCACTGTATCTCAGTCCAGATATTTTTGAATCAGCGCAAGCGTGTCGCCGACCGTTTCGATGCCGAGCGCTTCGCGGTCCGGAATCTCCACTTCGAATTCGTCCTCGATCGCGACGGCCAGGTTGACCAGTTCGAGCGAGTTAAGGTTCAGGTCGGTGCGGATGTTGGTCTGCTCGGTGATCTCTTCCATCGGCAGATCGGTATATTCACTGATGATTCTTTGCAGTCTTTCAAGCATAGCGTTTTCTCCTTCTTCCGGACGCGCCGGTCTTTTTCATTTTCTTATTTACGGGCTGGTTCCACACGGTCCAGCAGCGTGCCGACCGTGACGTCGGGGTTCTCGATACCGGCAAGAATCGTCCGGACCGCGTTTTCATGCAGCGCGTCGATGTCCTGTTCGGTCGAAAGCTTGACGCGGTACATGTAGTTGATGCGGATGCCCTTCGTTTCCGGGTCGGGGTGCGAGATCACGTACAGCGGCGTGAAATAGCGGCCGAGGTTGTACGCGGTGAAGTCCAGCTTGAACGGCAGGTCGCTCAGCGGCGGAACCGGGATCCAGGAGAACATCATGCAGGCGGGACCCTGAATTGCCTTGTAGTTGTAAATGTCGCGGGAAATCTGCAGCGCGAGCCCATAGGGGAACTGCGAATGGCGGAACAGCTGCGTGCGCACGGCGGTGATTTCGTTGAGCGCGTCGCGGAACGACATGTCTTCCGAGAAGATCGTCCTGAGCTGCAGCGGCTGGGCGATGCAGCCGCCCATGTGCTTTTCCTTCGCGGTGGCGCGCTTGGAGCAAAGCGACATCATGAACACGTCGGGCGTGCGGTAGTTGATCGCGGCGCAGTAGGTGCGCAGACCCATCTGCAGAATGCTTTCGGGCGCGATCTTGTTGGCGATGCAGTAGTCGAAGATCTTTTTGGAATCCTCGGCGGAGATCGTCTTGGAGAGGAAGGCGCTCTTGTCGTACAGCGGGTTGTAGGCCATCGGGACGCGCAGGTTCGGGTTCTTGAGCTTTTTGCGCGTCTTCTCCAGAAATTCCGGTCCGTGGACGCCGGCGTACAGCGGCTCGCCGCCCTTGAGGAAGTAGCGCTTGTAGAACTGCGCGTGCTTCGCCATCTTTTCCTTGTTGGAAAGGCGGCCGAATTCTTCTTTGATATAGGTTTCGTACGGCTCAAGCGGCTTGGGCATCTCGGTGTTGTGCAGCAGCGCGCGGTACACCGACAGCAGATCGAAATACATGATGATGATGCCCATCGCATCCATCGCGAGGTGCGTCGTGTTGAAATAGATACCGCTGCCGACGCCGTCGGTCTGATAGAAGTAGATGCGGAATGTCTCCTTGAGGAACAGGATCGGCTTTTGCGCGTCCGCGTTGAAGAACGCGTCCTGCTCTTCTTTCGAAGCGAAGTGCTTGACTTCGACCATGTCCACCTTGTATTCCGGCAGGAAGTACTGCTTGATCTCCTTGTCCTGCTTGACAAAGCGCAGACGCAAAGAGTCGTTGCGTTCAATTTCAAGGTTGAACGCGCGGGTCAGCAGATCAAAATCGATGTCCCGGTCGACGGAAAACGAGGTCGGAACCTGTACGAGCTGCTTATGAAAGCTGTAGCGCACCATCATGTACATGGTTTGCTGCGACGGAATCAGCCCATACAGGGGATACGGGATCTCCTGTTGTTTCATCAGCGTCCTCTTCTTTCTGTTTCGAAAGGCATACTTCCGAAAATATTAGTGAAACAATTCTATCATATTCCGGCGGCGAAAGTCAATGTATAGCAACAAAGTTCATACTTTCGTCATTTTTGCGCAACCTTGTCGGAACAATCGGAAAACAGCCGGCGGCGCGGTGTCGGAATTGTGACAGAAGGGGAAAATCTGCCCTGCGGCTCAGACGCCGGAATAGGCGTTGAACCCGCCGTCGACGGCGATCGTCGTGCCGGTGATGAAGCCGGAATAGCTTTCGTCGCAAAGGAACAGCAGCGCGCCCTCGAGCTCCTCCGGTTCGCCGAAGCGCTTCATCGGCGTCGCGGCAAGGATCTTGCCTGTGCGCGGGGTCGGGGTGCCGTCGTCGTTCCAAAGCAGCGTCTTATTCTGGTTCGTTGAGAAGAAGCCCGGCGCGATCGCGTTGACGCGGATGCCGCAGTCGGCAAAATGGACGGCCATGAACTGGGTGAAGTTCTGGACCGCCGCCTTCGCCGCGGAATAGGCGGGGATCTTCGTCAGCGGACGGTAGGCGTTCATCGACGTGATCATGATGATGCAGGTGTTCTTCTTTTTCGCCATATCGGGCGCGAAGACCTGCGTCGGGATCAGCGTGCCGAGGAAGTTGAGGTTGAAGACGAAGGAGATGCCCTCCGGGTCAAGGTCAAAGAACGTCTTGACCGACGGGTCCTTTTCGACGAGGTCGATCGCCTCGAGCGTCTCCTTGGTCGTTGTGCCGCGCGGATTGTTGCCGCCGGCGCCGTTGAGCAGGATGTCGCAGGTGCCGAACTTGTCGAGAATGATCTGCCGTGCCTGCTGCATGCTCTCTTTCTGCAGCACGTTGCAGGAGACCGCTATCGCCTCGCCGCCGTCGGCGTTGATCGCGTCGGCAACGGCCTGCGCCGCCGCTTCGTTGAGATCGAGGACGGCAACTTTTGCGCCCTGTTTCGCGAGCGCCTTGGCAAAGCCGCTGCAGAGCACGCCGCCGCCGCCGGTAACGACCGCCACGCGGCCCTTGAGGTTTTCGTGTTTGAACATATGGATCATCCTTTCGGTTTAGAGTTGCAAAGTTGAGGGGAGAGGGACAAGGGATTGAGGGACTGAGGGATTGAGGGATTGAGGGACTGAGGGACTAAGGGACTAAGGGACTAAGGGACTAAGGGACTAAGGGACTAAGGGACTAAGGAACTAAGGAACTAAGGGACTAAGGGACTAAGGGAACAGGCTGAGTTTCTGTTCGCGCGGAAAGAGGTGCTGCGTTCGCCGTGTTGTGCGGGCGCGCGCTGTCGACTGACGACTGTCGACTGCACTGTGCACTAAACGCCGAGCTGCAGCAGCTTTTGCAGCACTTTGTTCGCGACGGGGATCGCGTCGTTCAGGCCGATGCCGCCGTTTTCCAGGCAGACGACGATCGCGACGGGGAAATCCTCCCGCTGGGAGAAGCCGAAGAACCACGCGTGGCTCTTTTTGCCCTCCACCTCGGCGGAGCCTGTTTTGCCGCAGAACTCCAGGTTCGGCAGCCGGCTGTCGCCGTAGTAGTTCTTGACGTTGGAGCGCAGCAGCGCCTTGACGGTGTTTGCCGTTGCGGGGGCAAGCTGCAGGTTCTTGTTGACGCCGCCGGACAGGTCGATGAGGCTGCGCAGCTTGCCGTCGTTTTTGACGAGAACCGGGGTCATCGCTTCGCCGCCGTTCGCGATCGCGCCCGCGAGCATCAGCATCTGCAGCGGGTTGACGAGCGTCGTGTACTGCCCGATTCCGGCCCAGCCGAGATCCGCCTTTGTCGCCTTGGAAACGTCAAAGCTGCTGCGGACCGTCTTCGCGCCGGAGACCGAGACCGACTTTCCGAAGCCGAGAGAGCGCACCGTTTCGGTCAGCTTGTCGCGGCCGAGCTCGGCGGCCAGCTGGGCGAACACGCAGTTGCACGAGACGTTCAGCCCGCGCTCGAACGTCAGCGTCCCGTGGACGCCGTTGCAGATCACTTCGCCCTTGCCGAGACTGATCTTGCCGGTGCAAGTGAACTTGCGCTTCTGGACGTCGGGGATGTTTTCGAGCGCGCAGATCGCGGTGACGACCTTGAAGGTCGAGCCCGGCGTGAACACGCCGGAGATCGCGCGGTTGAGATAGACGCCGTCGTATTTGTCGGTCGTGTCGGTGTCGATGTCCGAGGGCTTATACAGCGGGTCGTAGGTCGGCGCGCTGACCATGCAAAGCAGCTCGCCCGTCTTGTAGTTATAGGCGGCGACGGTGCCTTTTTTGCCGTTCATCGCCTCCAGCGCGGTCTTGCAGACCTCGGCGTCGAGCGTCAGCGTGACGTCGGTCTTCTTGTTGCCGCTTTGGTAAAGCCCGGTGAAAAAGTCGTAGCCGATCAGCTTCGCGCGGCAGAGCGTCTGGACGCCCGTGGCGATATAGCCCTGCGCGTCGCCGACCGCGTGCAGCGTGGCGCGGCGGACGCCGGACGATTCGTTCCAGACGCGCTGGCCGTCCTTCGTTTCCACAAGGCGCCGGCGCGGGTCAGGACGCGGTTGGTGAAAATATGGGTGTTGAGCCGGCTCGCGGCCCAGGTGCTCCCGTGCGAAGCGAAGCTGTAAAGCAGAAAGCCGAGGCCGACGACGAACGCCAGCACAAGGGCGTAGATCACATAGGCGCGTTTTGTTGTATTCTTCATGCCGCTGCGCCTCCCGATACCGCGGATTTGAACTGCTTCGGGTACGCGCGCACGTCCGCGGCCTTGATAAACGCGAACAGCGCCCACGAGCAGATCATGCTGGATCCGCCCTGCGACAGGAAGGGCAGCGTGACGCCCGTCAGCGGGAGCAGGTCGGTGATGCCGAAGATGTTCAGCGCCGTCTGGAACAGCAGCAGCGCCGCCGCCGCGCAGGCCGCGATCGCGTAAAACGACGAGGGGGCCGTCCGGGCGCATTTGACCGCGTAGATCGCCAGAAAAGCGAAGGTCAGCGCGATCGCGAAGGCGAGCAGAATGCCCAGTTCCTCACAGATGACGCCGAAGATCAGATCGGTCGTCGAAGCGGCGATGTACCTGAGGCGGCCGTTGCCGATCCCGAGCCCCTGCAGACCGCCGGAAACGGAATAGATCAGCGTGCGCACCTGCTGGTAGCCCGCGGTGTCGGCGTTTTCCCAGACGTGGCGGTAGACGGCGAACCGCGCCGCGACATAGGGCTTGAAATAGATCACGAGCACCGCGCCGACGAGCGCCGCCGCGCAGACGAAGAGGATCGACCTGAGGTCGCCCGAGCGCATGAACGCGAGGATGAGAAACGTGAAAAAGAAGATCAGCGCCGTGCCGAAGTCCTTCATCAGAAACAGCACGCCGATACAGCCGAGCGAATAGGCGATATAGAGATAGATGTTCTTCGCGGTCAGCAGCTTGTCGAGCGTCGCCGCGCCGACAAAGATGAACGCGACCTTGACGAATTCCGACGGCTGGATCGAAAACAGCCCGTCGCCGACGACGATCCAGTTGTACGCGCCGTTGATTGCGCCGACGGCAAAGCGGATAAAGACGAACGACCCCGCGAGCACGAGCAGAGAGAGGACCGCCAGCGGCAGCCGCACCTTCATCACGCGGCGCACGTCCTTGAGGAACCACAAAAGGATATCGTAGACCACGACGCCGAGCACGATCGCGGCCAGCTGCTTGAGCTGCGACGCTTTGGAAACGCTCGCGCCGAGCGTCATCCCGACGCCGCACAGAAAGAACGCGATGAACTCCAGCTCGAAGTTGACCTTTTTGAAACCGTAGTGCATCACGGCGACATAGAGCCATTCGAACGCGATATAGCCGAGGAACTGCGCGCCGTTCTGCCAATAGAAGTTCCCGCCCTCAAACACGACGGGAACCGCGCTGAACAGCTGAAAGACCGTCAGCAGCAGCAAAATGAACCCGCGGTCCACATAGCGGTATTTGCGCTGCCGCTGCTGCAGCCGGCGCTTTTTGGATTGTTTTGCCATAAGTACCTCCGAAGTGCAATTCGGAATGCGAAATCCGGAATCGCGGGGCGCGGGTTGCCGGGGGCAATCTCTGTACGCAGTGCAGAAGCGCCGACCGAGCCAGCAGGCGAGATTCGCCACGCTGCGCGTGATGCGCCAAAAAAGATGTTAAATATCAGCCATAAGAGAGGCGGGAAATACTTTGATACTTGCGAAATGGTTAAGCGGATACAATCTGTCGTTTTCGGCAGCGGGAACGCGGTTTTCGCGGTGTAACGGTTTGGTTGGATACGTCATAATTTCGCGACCATAATTCCGAATTCCGCATTCAGTATTCCGAATTAGTGAAACACGAGTTTGTCGTCGCCGATCCTTATCACGTCGCCGGAAAAGAGCAGCTGCGGCTCCCGGACGCGTTCGCCGTTGAGATAGGTCCCGTGGGTCGAGGCGCAGTCGTCGATCGCCCAGCCGTCCTCATAGAGGATCAGCAGCGCGTGGCGGCGCGACGCGGTGAGGGAGTCCACCTTGATATCGCACGCGGCGGAGCGGCCGATCGACACGCGGTTGCCCGTCAGCGAAAAGACCTCGCGGGTGCGCGCGTTGCGCAGCGTGGCGCGGGCGCGGGCGGAGCGGCCGATCGACACGCGGTTGCCCGTCAGCGAAAAGACCTCGCGGGTGCGCGCGTTGCGCAGCGTGGCGCGGGCGCGGGCGGAATCGGAATAGACGTCGTTTTCGTCGGTGAACAGCCGCGTTCTTTGCGGCGCGCCGCTTTCCGAAATGAGGTCCGGCCGCCTGCGCTGGAACTGCAGTTGCGGCCTGTGCTGTTCGTCGTAATTGCCGTTTGCCGCGGTCTGCGGCTGCGCGGGGACGTCTGCGCTCTGCGGCGCGGGCGCGGCGGGCGGCGCGACTGTTTTTTTCTTTTTGCCGACCGGGATCACCGGGTCGTCGACCACGGCGAAGCGGAAGGCGAAGCTGCCGAGCGTCAGCAGATCGCCGGGTCTGATCTGCGCCTTGCGGTCGGCGGGCGTGCCGTTGACAAGGATGCCCGACTTGGAGTTGAGGTCGTAGATATACCAGCCGTCGATGCGGCGGCTGATGACGGCGTGGCTGCGCGAGATCGTCTCGTAGCCGATCACGACGTCGCAGTGTTTGCTGCGGCCGACCGAGGTCTCCCACATGTTCAGCGGGTAGCGCTCGCCGTCGATCTCGTCGATCAGGTAGCCGTAGATCTTTTCCTGCGGGTGGCCGAGCAGCAGCGTAATCAGGCATTTCGCCAAAATCACGGCCGCCAGAACCGGCAGCAGATATCTGGAAATGGAAATGACAACGTCCATGAAATCCTCCGAACAGAGACTATAGGGGTATTCTAAATCTTTCCGCGCGGTTTGTCAATAAACGCGACTTGCTTTTTTGCGGGAAATCTGCTAAAATCAAAGCGCCGCCGAAAGCGGCGACGCGCTCAGCCGCGTTTGATCGCCTTCAGCGCATAGATCGGCTGGCCGAGCGAAACAAAACGCGTTTCATATTCCGTCATGATATTGTCCTCCGGCTCGTCCGCGTGCAGATCGAGCGTCACGTCGCAAAGCTCGAAGCCGCAGCGCGAATAGGCGCAAAGCGACGACGCGAACAGAATCCGGTTGTCGGTCTTCTGGCGTATTTCGCCGTTGTCGACCAGGATGTCGCGGTAGATTGCAAGAAAGCTGTCGTGCGTCAGCCGGCGCTTGGCCTGCCGCTTTTTCGGGAACGGACAGGAGAAGTTGAGATAGATCCGCGCAATGCTCCCTTTTTCGAGCAGTACGCCGAGCTTTTCCGCGCCGAGCGCGAGAAAGCGGAGGTTCGGCAAAGCTTCGGCCTTCGCCTTTTCGCAGGCGAGCACAACGACGTTCGGGTTGACCTCGACGGCGAGGAGGTTGCGCTCCGGGTGCGCCTTCGCGAGCGCGACGGCAAACTGCCCCTTGCCGCAGCCGATTTCCAGCTCCACGGGGTTGTCGTTGCCGAAAACGGAGACCAGATCCAGCTTGTTCGCCGAAAACGGGATGCCCTCGTAGCCGCCGGTCGTCTCGCCGATATCGACGATGTAGTCCCGCACCTGCCGCAGCCGTTCGTCCAGATTCTTTTTTCTGCGCATACGCATGAGCCGATTCCTCCGGGAAAATAATACTTGGCTATTATATCATAAATTCCAAAAAACGACAAGGAGTTTTTGCAATGTTTTCCAACAAGCGATACAGCGAACTGATAACGCTTTGCCGCGGTGAAGACCACCCGCTGCTGCATCTTTATCCTGCAGCGGAGCGCCTGAGGGACAAGTCCAAACGCGAGGTGCGGGTCGTCCCGTTCTTTCTGGACGAAAAAGCGCCAATTATGCTCTGCTGTCCGGGCGGAGCCTATGAGTTCGTCTCCTGGATCAACGAGGGCTACGACATTGCCCGGGCGCTGAACGACCGCGGCTTTCACGTGCTGCTGCTGGGCTACCGGATCGGGAAGGACGCGAAGAACCCCAACGCGCCGGATGACGTTGCCGCCGCGATGCAGTGGATCAGGACGCACGCCGATGCGTATCAGCTGGACGCGGACAACATCTTCCTTTGCGGCTTTTCCGCGGGCGGCCACCTCGCCGCCTATTACTGCGCCACGGCCGCGCAAAAGGGAAACATCGTCCCGCGGGCGCTGGTGCTCGGCTATCCGGTGATCTCGTTTGTCAGCGAGACGCACGAGCGTACGCGCGAGCTGTTCCTCGGCGAAGACAAGGACGACTCCGCCGCCCGCGCAGCAGGCTCGGTCGAGCTGATCGCGGACAGCACCTTCCCGCCGACGTTCACGCTGCACTGCGAAGACGACGACGCCGTCCCCGTCAGCAACAGTCTGCGCCTTGCCGCGCGGCTGGAGGAAGTCGGCGTGCCGTGCGAAACGGCGCTCTACCCGACGGGCGGCCACGGGATCGGGATCGGCACCGGCACGAGCGGCGAAGGCTGGATCGACAAGGCGGTCGCGTTTTTGCACAAGTACAAGAGGTGACCGCGATGCGCAACTACCAAAAAGAACTCGACGCGCTGATCGAACGCCATCAGGCGAACGGCGAGGTTCCGCGCCTGCTGCTGCACGCCTGCTGCGCCCCCTGCAGCAGCTACTGTCTGGAATATCTCGCGCAGTCCTTTTCGATCACGCTGTTTTACTATAATCCGAACATCCACCCCGCCGAAGAGTACGCCCACCGCGTCGCCGAGGCGAAGCGGCTGGTGGCGTCCCTGCCCGTGAAGCACCCGGTCTCGTTCCTCGAAGGGGCGTTCGACCCGCAGGTGTTCTACGACGCCGTCCGGGGGTTGGAGCAGGAACCGGAGGGCGGCGCGCGATGCGAGGTCTGCTACCGTCTGCGGCTGGAGGAAGCGGCAAAGCAGGCGAAAGAAGGCGGCTTCGATTACTTCACGACGACGCTTTCCATCAGTCCGCTCAAGGACGCCGAAAAACTCAACCGGATCGGCGAGGCGGTCGCCGAACAGGTCGGCGTGCCGCATTTGCCGTCGAACTTCAAAAAGAAGGACGGCTACAAGCGATCGATCGAGCTGTCGAAGCTCTATGACCTCTACCGGCAGGATTACTGCGGCTGTGTGTTCAGTAAAAAGGAAACGTGAAAGAACGCGTTTTCACGGAAATATTAAAGAATATTAGAAAAGTTGAAAATGCGGACAAATGACTTTCCCTTGCGCAAAAAATGTTGTAAAATAGACTGCATGCAAAAGAAGGAGGCGACTGCCGTATGAACAAGATCGTTATCGTCGACGACGATCCCGCCATCGCGCGTTTGATTTCGGACGCGCTCGAAGATGAACAGCTGGAAACCGTCGTATTTGAAAACCCCGGCGCCGCGCTGAACTTTATTCTCTCCGCGTCGCGGGATATCGCGATGGTGCTGCTGGATATCATGATGCCTGATCTGAGCGGCCTGGACATCTGCCGCACGATCCGCGACAAGGTGGACTGCCCGATCATCTTCGTTTCCGCCAAGGCCAAGACGCTCGACACCGTGCTCGGTCTGGAAATGGGCGCCGACGACTATATCACAAAGCCCTTTGTGGTCGAAGAATTCGTCGCGCGCGTCAAGGCGCATCTGCGCCGCGAAAAAAGAACCGCGCTTTCGCCCGAGGAGGGCGTGATCCGCGTCGGCGAAATCCAGCTGCGCGTCGGGTCCTACGAAGTCTACAAGAACGG
>CAMZEG010000011.1 GCA_947305635.1 uncultured Clostridia bacterium | reverse complement strand
AGATTTCACAACACCGAATTGTATTGCCTCAGTAAAGTTTCTCCCAGCCATTTTCATATCTCCTTTGCGTTCGCGATTATTATGCAATCAATCATAACAGCAAATGGAGTGCTCATCATTATTCATTGAATCGCACACTCATTTCAAAGCATTATACTACTCTTTTCATCATAATTCAAGTTCTTTAAAGCATTTCATATCTTTTTATAAAAAGGTCGATGAGCACAGTACACTGGACACTCATATTTCTCATTTCTCTTGCGCTCCCCGTCATTCTTTGCTATACTAAAGTTAACGCAGAAAAAGGAGGTCCTCATGATGGATAAAAAACGGATGAAACGCATCTGTTCCGTTCTTTTGGCATGTATCCTTGTTTGTTCTGTCCTCCAGTTCGGGTTCGCCGAACAAAGCTCTGATTCCGCCGCCCCGTTGCCGACCGCCGCCAAGAATCTGTACTGGCCGGACGACCGGGTGTTCCCCGCCTTCGCTTCGCCGGAAGAGACCCTCGTCGCGTTCCCGGGTGATCTTCTGCCGGGCGAAGAAATGACCGCCCTCGCCTGTCTGCAGGGCTTCGTCAACGCGATCCGGCCGCGGATCGTGATCCTTGACGGCGACGTGCGCGAATGGCTCGACGAATACGGCTTCGCGTATACCGTCGCCAACCGGGACAACGCCTATGATTATATCAAAGCGTTCGCCGAAAACGCCGTCGCGGGCGCCGTCCTGTACTCCACCGAGCGCAATTCCGAATACCTTAACCTCGCAAGCTCCGTCGGCAACACGATGAACGCCGTGCCGCTGACCGTGGAGCTGTATGAAGAGTGGAAAGCCGCAGGGATCGACCTGCCGGTGCTCGCCGACCTCACGGCGCTGCCCTACGAGAAGACGGTTGACATCTACCGCTACCTCTTCGACAACTACTGGGACAAATGCACCCACCGCGTGCTTGTGATCCAGCGCACGGACCTCAAATATCACATGCGCGACCTCGCCTCCGCAATCGGCGGCGCGGTGGTCTATCTCTCCTGCACGGGCGGAGAAGAGACGGAGCTCTTTAAGCAGTTCCTCGGCACCATGACGCCGGGCGAATCGATTCTGACCGGCTGGTACGCGGGACAGGAAAAAGATCTGATGAGCGTCGCGGCGCAATGCGGACTCTCCTGCGTCCCGTCGGATTTCTTCAGCAACCCCACCGTGTACGGGCAGAACATGCCGATTCAGGTGCCGTCCGTGCCGGATCAGCCCGCGCTCGAAAACAAGATCTACATCGCCTACTTCCTCAGCGACGGCGACAACATCCAGTACAACATGCACGCCATGCGCGGCTATTGGAACAGCAACCGGGAAAACCGCGGCAAGGTCGCGGTCAACTGGACGATCAGCCCGGCGCTGGCCGACCTCGCGCCCGGGATGATGCACTACTATTCCACCGGCGCGACGGACAGCGAATGCTTGGTCTGCGGGCCGTCCGGCCTCGGCTACACCGTCCCGGTCAACACCTTCGGCGACACGACCGGCAACCAGTTCAAGGATAAGGACAAGTTTGCCGCCTATGTCCGTATGACCGACCTCTATCTGCAAAAGTCCGGCCTGCGCGTCGTCACGATCTGGGACAACCTCACGCTCGCCCAGCGGAAAATCTACTCCAGCGAAAGCGATTATGCCTACGGGCTCACCGTCCAGCACTTCACCAACAGCTCGCTGCGACTGATGTATACAGGCGTGACGAACAACATGCTCTTTATCCAGCTGACGCCCGCGTATTTCGCGAGCAATCCCGAAGGCACGACGCCGCTGACGCAGGTCGAAAACGACATCAAGAGCGCGGTCAAGTACCTGCGCTATAACGGCAAAAAGCCTGTCTTCGTCGCGACGCAGATCGACACCTGGGCGTTCCACAATATCGCCGACGTCGTCGCGCTCGAGCAGGACCTTTCCGATTACTACGCGCAGACCTACGGCAGCGACGTCGTGGAGTTCGTCCGCGCCGACCATTTCTACAACCTCTATTACGAATCGCACGCCATGCCGCAGGATATCACACTGCTGCCCGCGCTTGAAGCGACCGCCACAAGCAACGCCGACGCCGCCACACTGACGACGGACGGCGCCTGCCGCTCTGACAGCCTTTGGGCCGCCGAGGAGCCGGGCGAACAGAGCGTGACCTATGCGCTCGGCAAGTCCTATAAGCTCAGCGAAGTCGACCTCTATCACGCGCAGGCGTCGGGGCTGGACAGTGCCTATAACACCCGCGCGTTCCGCGTGGAGGTCAGCGAAGACGGAGCAAACTGGACAACAGCGGCCGAAGTGACGGGCAACACCGATTTGCGCAGCGTGGTACGGTTCAAGCCGGTCAGCGGGTCGTATGTGAGAATCACAATCACGGACCCGGGCGAAGACAATCTCGCGCGGATCGCCGACATCGACCTGTACGGCGTCGCGGCCGACAACGCCGCGCGCTGCCCGCAGTGCGGCAAGGATCACAGCGAAAACATTTTCGACCGCTTCGTCGGTCTGATCCACAAGATGTTCTATTACATGACGCATCTGTCGCTTTGAAAAAACGACATAAAAATACCGCCGGATCGTCCGGCGGTGTTCTTTTTTTGTTTGCGCTTAATACAGCGACCATGCTCTGATCTTCAGATACAGATCGGTGAAATACCCGGCGATCCGCTGGAAAATGTTGCCGTCCACAACGAGTTTCGCGTAGACCCGCAGCCCCTTGTACCGGACGAACGTACCGTCGTCGGTCCGGACATCGGCAACCACGATCTGGCTGGTAATGACGGAAACGCCCTTGCCGCAGTCGAACGACAGGTCAACGTCGTCAATTATGTCGGGCAGCGTATAGCCGTCCGCGGCTTGCACCACATAGGACACATAGTATGTCCGGCCGGCGACGAGCTTGCCGTGGTCGCTCGTGCCGCCGTAATCGGAGGCGTACACGGGGCCGGCGCTCCGCGTGTTGTAGATTACGTTGCCGGACACGATCTCCATAAACCTGGTGTAATCCGAACACGCATAGCCCGCGACGTCGCTGCGCAGCCGCAGCTTGACGGCGCCGACCGGCGCTTCGGCGTGGACCGGCAGCAGCAGACAGCCGCAAAGCAGCACCAGTGCCAGCATCAAAGCAAATGTTTTCTTCATAGGGTTCCTTCCTGTGTTGTTGCGCGTACGCGCGGGGTTATTGCAGATAGTCTTCGACCGTCGGCCGTTCGAACTGGCGGGCCGCCGCCGCGGTATACCCGGGGAAAGCGACCGTCAGCGTGTCGCGGTCAAGCAGCCGGAAGTGGCTCCCGTTGTCCCAGACGAAGCAGGGAATCCCGAAGCCGTTCGCGATTTTGACAAAGGTTTTTGTCTTCGCCGCCAGGTTGTCGAGGTGGTCGCGGTCGGTCCAGCCGAATTCCGAAAAGCAGACGCCCACGCCCTTGCGCGAAAACGTCCGATAGACGCGCCAGACGGCTTTGTAGATCTCCCACTTGTCGCGCAGCGTCAGCGCCTCTTCGCAGTCGGCGAATTCGCTTTGGTGCGCGGTGCCGTAATAGTAATGCAGCGACACGAGCACATGCCGATCGTCCGGCACAGTCAGCGCCGCGATATTGTCTTCGTCCTCTTTCGCGCTGTGGGTCGTAATCATCACATAGCGGCTTTCGTTGTTGCCGCCGGTTTGGCGGATCGCGGCGAGGGCGGCTTCGTTCAGCCGGTTGATCACAGCGCGAGCTTCGGGGTTGCCCGTCCATTCGTCGGGCGTATTGACGACACGCGGCTCGTTCATCAGATCAAACAGCAGCCGTTCGTCGTAATCCCGAAAGCGCCGCGCAATCTGCGTCCAGACGGAAATCAGCGTCGCAGTGGTCTTTTCTTCGTGCGCTTCGTCGGGGATCAGCCAGTCCTGATCGTCGTGCTGAATGTTGACCACGGCGTACATGCCGCAGGACAGTACATCGTCGATCACGGTCTGCACCCGGTCGAGCCACGCGGGATCGATCGTCCCGGCTTCATTCATATGCTGGAACCACGTCACCGGGACGCGCACGGTCTGAAAGCCGGCGTCGCTGACCAGCTGAAAGAGCGCTTTTGTCGCTTTCGGGTTACCCCAGCAGGTCTCGGTGTCGTCCGGTTTCGGCAGCTGCCACGCCTCCAGCGTGTTGCCGAGGTTCCAGCCGGAACCGAGCGACTGCGCAAAGCGGACGGCCTCCGTCTGCGGCGCTTTCGGAAAGCACACCGCGGCGGTCAGCAGGCTGCATAGGCAGCAAAGGTAGGCGACGATTGTCCGGGCGATGCGTTTCATCCGGCGTTCCCCTTTCTGTCGGGCGTTTCAATCAGACTTTCGGCATCGGCGGCACGTCCAGCTCGCAGTCGCTCAGCGGGAACGTGCAGCACGGATGGATGTAGCCGTAAATCTTGTCGGCCATCCGGCGGCCGTCGACGCTTTCGGGCACATAGACGTCGCCCGAAAGCAGCTGCGAATGGCACCAGCCGCAGCGGCCGGAACGGCAGTCCGACGGCGGATTGAGACCCGCCGCCTCCATCGCGCGCAGCATCGAGGTGTCCGCCGCGCAGGAGACGGTATGCGTCTGACCCGCGATATGCACCGTCAGGGTATAGACGGCCTTGCCGTCCTGCGGATAGTCGTCGTTCTGTTCCGGATGGAAGTATTCGCCGAACAGCTCGTGGCGGACGAATTTCTGCCGCAGAGAGAGCGTCGCGAGTTCTTTATCGACAAAGCGGTACATCGCCTGCGGGCCGCACAGGAAGACGGAATAGTCCTCGTCTTTCGGCGCGTACTTCTCAATCAGCTTTGCCGTGATGAAGCCCTGCTCGCAGTCCTTCGCCTTGGAGGCGCTCAGGACGTTGACGATTTGGATCTTGTCGCAGGATTCCGCCAGCGCGGCGATCTCGTCGCTGAAGACGGCGTCCTTTTTCGTGCGGCTGCCGTAAAGGAGAATCAGCTTGAAGTCCTCGTCGCCCTGCGCGATGGCGCGGGCAAAGGCGCGGAACGGCGTAATACCGCTGCCGCCGGCGATACCGATCACGGTTTTCGCGTCGCGCAGCCGCTCATAGGTGAAGTCGCCGAGCGGGGCGCTCGCGGTCACGGGCGTACCGATCGTCCAATGGTCAAGGATGTAGCCGGAGGCGATGCCGCCTTCCACACGCTTGACGGTGATCTGGTAATGGCCGTCCTTCGTGTCGCGCGGAGACGACGCGATCGAATACGGGCGGCTGATCGTTTTGCCGTCGAGCGCGATCTGCAGCACCAGATACTGGCCGGCGGAGAACCACGCGAGCTGGTCGCCGCCGCGCTTCAGGTCGGGCGCGAGGATGTAGCTCTTCATATCGGGCGAATGGTCGATGATGTCCTCCACGATCAGGTACTGGACGTGGGGGTGCAGCTGCTGCGCAAGCCGGTTTTCGGGATAGGACAGCAGATCGGGCACGGGGCCGTCGCTGCCTTTGCCGACGGCGCGCAGGCGCTCGGCGACCGATTTGACAAAGCCGCCCATCGAAAGGGATTCGAGCTGTTTATTCTTGTTCGCCATCTTACTTGCCCTCCTTCAGGTCGCGGATGACAGCCTTCGCCGCCATCTCACCGGTCATGTAACCGGACGGATAGCCGTCGCCGCGGATATAGTGGCCGCCGCAGAAATAGAGATTCGGCGTGTCGTAGTCCATCGCTTCCGTAACCGAACGCGCGATGATGTTGTCCCAGCGCTCGTTGGCGTAGCCGTAGATGGCGCCGCGCGGCGTAGAAAGATAGCGCGCGAAGGTGACGGGCGTCGCCACGGAGATCTCTTCGATATGCGGCATCACGGAAATGCCCATCGTCTCTTCGTAATCGCGGATAAACTTTTCGGCCATGTCGTTCTTATAGGCCTTGTAGGTTTCCGGCGAAAGATCCGCCGGCAGATCGCCTGGCATGATCGGGATCGTGAAGAACAGCGTGCAGGTGCCCTTCGGCGTCGCGTCGGGCAGCGCCTTGTTCAGGCAGTTGACGATATACAACCCGAACTTGTCGCGGGTATCGAACTGTTTGCGCGGGTTGCGGTCGCGCGCGATAAACACGCTGTAATCGTTGACGCCGAGTTCTTCCATCGAGCAGTCGAGGCCGAGATAGATCGTCACGAACGTCATGCCCAGCTTGCGCGCGTTGGCAAGCTTGCGGCTGCGTTTGGAGATATGGCGGTTGTCGGAGCGGTTGAAGACGTTGTTCGGGATCACGTTGGAGATGACCTTCTTTGCCCAGAAGGCTTCGCCGCCCGCGATCACGCCGCAGACCGCGTCCTGGCCGTCATAGAGGAACCGGGTCACTTCGCGGTTGTAATAGACCGTGCCGCCGTTGTCCTGCAGCGCCTTGACCAGCGCCAGCGACAGCTCGTGCGAACGGTGGTACGGCATCGAGGGGCGGCCCTTGATATAGGCTGTCGTCATGCTCAGGTAATGCAGCGCGTTGAGGTCGTCCGTCGGGACGCCGAGATAGCCCCAGTAGGTGTTGATGAGATCCTGCGCCTTCTGCGGGATATTCAGCGCGCGCATAACCTCTTCGGTGCTGTGGCCCGCGATGCGGATAAAGTCGCTGTGCTTGCGCAGCAGGTTGACGGGATTGGGCACCCCGTCGCCCATCGTGTTCATCGCGTCGTCGATCGGGTCGATCAGATCGAAGAACGCCTTCACGCTTTCGCGGCAGCCGGGCACGGCCTCTTCCATGGAATCGAGGAACGGTTCCATCCCCGCTTTGAGCGTAACGTCGTAGCCGTCTTCGCCCTTGACGATCACGCGGAACAATGTGTCTTCATACAGAAGCGGGACATTCACGCCGAGCGACTGGAACAGCTTGGTGGCGGAGTCCTGATCCTCCCGCGAACCTTCAGAGCAAAGCTCGTGCAGCGACGGCTCGAACTCGAACCGGCCGCGGACGAAGCTGGTGGCGCAGCCGCCGGGAATGTTGTGCTTTTCCAGCAGCAGCGTGCGGTACCCCGCCTGCGCGGTCAGCGCTGCGGCGACCAGACCGCCGTTGCCCGCGCCGACGACGATCACATCATATTGATTCATACGGATAACCTCCTCGAAGAATAATCTGTCAAGATAAATATAACACGTTCCGGCGCTCGCGTCAACGGATTTCGGCGGCGATTGGGCAACTTTTTTTCGCGCCGGGCGCAAGAAGCGCGGCGGCACTTGATTCTTTGCGCGTTTTGTATTATAATAGGGCAAAGAAAAACGCTCTTTGGAGGAACGAACGATGAAAAAAATGACCGCGCTGCTGCTCGTTTTGCTCTTTGTGCTTTCCGGCTGCGCAACGAGCCAGTCGGAGCTTGAGGAGATGCAGACCAACCCCTACGTCACCGTGGAATCCGACACGACGACCGAGGAAGCGACGACAGAGCCGCCGCCGATCGTGGCGCACCTGATGGCGGGCGGCGACATCATGAGCCATATCCCGCAGATCAACGATGCCTATGTTTCGTCGACCGGCACCTACGATTACAACCACATGTTCGGCGACGCGAAAAAGCAGCTCAAAAAAGCGGACTACGCGATCGCGAACCTTGAGACCGTCTTGAACGGCGGACCGAACTATTCGGGCTTCCCCTGCTTCAACTCGCCGGACGCGCTTGCCGAAGCGGCAAAAAACGCCGGCTTCGATCTGCTTGGCACCGCCAACAACCACACCCGCGACCAAGGCGTGGACGGCATCTTCCGCACGCTTGACGTCCTCGACTCGCTCGGGCTCGCCCACGTCGGCACCTACCGCAGCCAGGAGGAACGCGACACCAATTCCGGTATCTATGTCGCGAACATCGGCGGGATCTCGGTCGCCTTCCTTTGCTACACCTACGGGCTCAACGGCTTCAAGCTGAACGACGACCAGCGCTTCGCGGTCAATATCTTCAACAAGGATTACGCCACCACGCTCAGCGATTTCGACTACGACACCGTGGACGCCGATATGGCGGCGGCGCGGGCGCTCGGCGCGGACATGATCGCCGTGATGATCCACTGGGGCGTCGAATACCAGAACACGCCGAACGACTATCAGCGTTCGATCGCCGACCATCTGTTCAAAGAGGGCGCCGACCTGATCTTCGGCGGCCACCCGCACGTCCTGCAGCCCTATGAAACCGTCACCGTGACCGACAACCAGGGCAAGGAAAAGAAGGGCTTCGTGATCTACTCCTTCGGCAACTTCATCTCCAACCAGCAGCAGGAGCCTTCGACCAAGACGACGATCATCCTCGACCTCGAGCTGACGAAGGACCGCAAGACGGGCAAGACGACGCTGACCGATATCCGCTACACGCCCTACTACATGCTGCACCGCGACGATCTGCCGGCCGGTTCGCGCCGGATGCTCGTCAACATGCACACCGCGATCAAGGAATATGAAAAAGGCACGGCGAAATACGTCGGCCCGAACTCCTATCAGAAGATCAAGACCGCCCTCGAGTATTGCCACAAGATCATGGGCGAAGAAGGCGACAAGACAAGCAAATAGCCCCGGAACAAAGCAAAACACCGTCTGGATGACGGTGTTTTTTTACGCTATGCGGCGTTTTGTATCACTTGCAGGATTTCTTTCGCCGTGAGCCGCTGCTGTTCGTCGGCGGAAACGCGCGCCTCCCCGTCGCCCCTTTGCGGGCCGTAGGAACCGAACTGCGCGTGGTTGCCGCCTTCCAGCTCCACGACACGGGTGTCCGGCGGCGAAAGCTGCTGAATCCCTTTTTCCAGCTTTGCGCGGTTCACAACGCCGTCTTCCGTCCCATAGATATAGACGACCGGGAACGGCAAGTACGTCAGATCCTTTACAGTATAGGCGCCCAGCAGGAACAGACCGGAAAGCTGATCGGCGTGTTTGGCGGCATACTGCGCCGCCATGGCGCCGCCGAGGGAATGCCCGGCAAGATACCGGTTTTCATAAGAATACTCCTGCATGACGCGGTTCGCCTTGTTGACGGCGAGCACGGCAAGATCGAGCGGCATCCTGACCAGAAAGCAGTCCACGCCGGCTTCGGCCAGTCTGCGCAGCAGCGGCGCGTAGGCAGTCGGTTCCACCAGCGCGCCGGGGTAAAAGAGCAGCGCGTCGCGTTCACCGGGGCCGTCCAGCAGCCAGCCGGTCTTGATTTCATAAACCGTCACCGTCTCATCCGACTGCAGCGCGGCGTCAACGTTCTGCGCTCGGTAGCCGAACAGCGCAGTGAGACAGGAGACGGCCGCCAGCAATAGCGCCAGCGGCTTTTGCAGTCTGAGCTTCATTTTCGATTCTCCCCTGCGCTTTTACAGCAGGTCGCCTGTTTTCAGCTTGCGCAGCCAGTCGAGGATCGTCGTGTAGATTGCCTGCAGCTTGTCGGAGAACAGCATCAGCCGTTCGCGGAACGTGCCGCGCATCTCGGCCGCGCCGAACGTGTACAGCGAGGCTTTGTCCACTTCGCCGTTTACGAAGTTCGTCACATAATCGGCAAAGGCGGTCCGGGTGAACGCGCCGCCGTCCGTTTTCAAAACGGCGCCGAACTTTTCCCGGAGGGTCTCGTAGCTGTCGTTTTCAAAGTCGACCTTTTCCAGATTCGCCGCGCCGTAAAGGAACCACGGCGATTTGTCGGCGCGGTCGCCGGCGCCCTTGTAGGTCCAGGTGGTCCAGCTCAGGCCGCGGTTGTTGAAGATCGAGAACAGGTAGCTGAACGATGTCAGACCGCGCGGGTAGAATTCCCCGATGAGGAACGGCGCGTTGTACTTTGCGTCACGGATCTCGTTCGCCTTGTGCAGGATCGTCACGTTCGTCACGTCGTACAGGTGCTCCTGATAGACGATGTTCTCCCAGCCGTAGACGTCCGGGCCGGGGATCGCGTCGGGCGACCAGATCGCTTCCATCGTGATGATGTGGCGGCTGTCGACGGCGCGGATCGCGCGGTAAAGCTCGTCGGTGAAGTCGAAGAACGTCTGCTGATAGCTCTTGTCGATCGTGATATTCGTCCCGAGCGGCTCGTTCATCAGATCGTACATGGCAATATTCGGCTCATCCTTGTAGCGGGTCGCGAGAGTCACCCAAAAGTCCTTGACAACGGCGCGGTAGCGCGCGCCCTGCTCGGTGCTGTCGAAGAGGCTCATCGATTTTGATTTGCCGCAGTGGTCATAGTCGTTCTGATAGCCCGGCAGACCGTGCAGGTCGATGATCAGATACAGCCCGTACTTTCTGCACATGGCGACGACCTCGTCCAGTTCATGCCAGTCGATGTCCCCGTTCGCGTCGCGGTACCAGGTGCCGTTATCGTCACTTTGGAAGTTGCGGTACCAGATCGGCAGACGGATCACGTTCATACCGAGTTCGGCGACGTTTTTGTAATCGACCTCGGTGATCCAGTTGGCGCGGTACTGCTGCATCAGCGCGTGGGTCTTTTCCAGCCCGAAGCGCTCGACCAGTTTCTGGAACATGATCTCTTCGCCGGCGGGCGAAGTGTAGGGGCAAAACCAGTCTTCCATGATGCCCCAGCCGCCGAAGTTCGTGCCGCGCAGAACGACGGTCTCGCCGGCTTCGTTGACAATCCGCTCCCCTTCGGTGTGCAGGAACGGTAGCTCCGCCACAATCATGGGCTCATCCTGCGCCGCGAGAGACGCCACCGCAAAGCAGGAAAGCGCAAACACGAGCGCGAGCAGAACGCTGATCGTTTTTTTCATCGTTGTTTTCATCTTGATTCCTCCTGTCCGGATTCTGGTTCTATTATAGTCCCGGACGGCACAATTGTAAAGTCCCCAAAAGAAAAAACGGCGCCGCATAACGCCGTTATTTTGTTTTTACGGAGTCATATACACCTGAGTTCCCGGCGAAAACGGCCGCCCGAACACCGGCAGACCGCCGACCCAGCCGAAGGGCTGGATGCGGATCGTCCGGCCGTTCCAGCCGGTCCCGGATTCGACGTTGGCGTGATAGACGATATAGTCCGCGCCGCCAGAGGATTGGATAAAGCTGCAATGGCCCGGGCCGTAGGCGCCGTTTCGTTTGAAGAGCACAGGCAGCGGGTCCTTGGTCCAGCTTTGTTTGTCGGCGATCTCGCCGCCGCGAAAGCGCAGCATTCCCAGACAGTAGTCGTCCGTCCAGCTGCCGGAAGCGGCGTAAACGATGTACAGTGCGCCGTCCTTTTGCAAAATCTGCGGCCCCTCGTTGATCGGCATGCCGTGCTTTTCCCAAAGAAGGGTCGGCTCCGACAGGAGAACGCGTTCCCCGTCGATATGGCACGGGTCGCTCATATGCGCGAGATAGAGATTCTGCCGGCCGTCCTCGTCGCCGTCCCAGCCGGACCAGACGAAGTACAGTTCGTCCCCATAGGACAAAACCGTCCCGTCGATCGCCCATTTGTCGGTGCTGTCAGCCACCTTACCGACCATCTCGAACGGCCCCAGCGGATCTTCGCTTTCCAGCACGAACATCCGGTGATGCGCGGAGTCGCCGTCACACGCCGCGACATAGATGTACCACTTACCAGCGATACAATGCAGCTCCGGCGCCCAGTAGGCCCAGGAGTACTCCGTGCCGCGCGGGGCGCGGTAGACGACCGTCTCTTCGCCGTCGGGCAGATCGAACGGGTGGCCGGCGCTCCGGACGGCGACGCCCTCGCCGATGGAATAGCAGTAGTACCACACGCCGTCGTGCTCATAAAACCACGGGTCGCTTCCGCCTTTCATCGGCAGCATGATCTCCCGGCTGTCCGCGTCGCGGTGCCGCCGGTTCAGCAGCTGCGGCAGCGGAGACACATAGGAAAACAAGGTGGAAAACAGCAGCGCGGCCGCGCAGAAAAACGAAAGCAAAACCTGCATCGAAACCCCTCCCCTTTTTGTTCAATATACCACGCCCGGCGCGGGAAGTCAAATAAAAAAAGATAAAGGCGGGCATCCGGAAAGGACGCCCGCCGGCGGGTTATTTCGTCTTGATCTTATACGTCTTGCTCCAGTCGGAGTAATAGGTCTTGGTGCCGACGACCTTCGACGTTCGGATACGGATGAAATAGGTCTTTTCCGAAAGCAGCTTCTTCACGGTCTTCGCCGTCACGGACGCGTCGTTGATGCTAATCGTCTTCGCGCTCTTGAACTTGCTGTTGGTCGCGTACTGGATCTGATAGCCGTCGCCGGTCTTGATCTGCTTCCACGTCGCCTTGAACGCCTGGTTGCCGGCGGTCAGCTTCTTGATGGCGGTCTTCTTCGGCAGAATCTTGAACTTGACGGTCTTCGTGCCGCTGTAATCGCCGCTGAACGCGATCTTGACCTTTCCGGCGCCGATCTGCTTGTTGTTGGAATAGGTCACCGTGTAGTTTTCGGGATCGATGATCTCGCCCTTGGCGTCCGTCACGGTGACGGAGGGCGTCTTCGCCTTGCCGTTATAGGTGAACTTGTTCTGCGAAAGCGTGTAGGTCTTCGGGCGGTAGATCACGCGCAGGACCTCGGTTTCGCCGCAGACGCTGCAGGTGCCGGTCACTTCGCCGCTCTTTTTGAGCGTGGCGGGCGTCGTCTCTTCCACGAAGGCGTGGTCGGCCTTCGGGATCACCTCGGTATAGCTGCTGCCGCAGGCGGTGCAGGTGAAGCTCTGTTCGCCCGTCGCGGTGCAGGTTGCTTTCTTGGTGACGACCGCGTCGCCGTAGGTGTGCGCCGTCATCGGGATCGTCTCGGTCTTGGTGCTGCCGCAGACGGTGCAGGTATAGGTCATTTCGCCCGTCGCGGTGCAGGTCGCCTCCTTGGTCACCTTGCCCTCGTCATAGGTATGCTCGGTGTGCGGCGCGGTATTGGATTCCCACCGCGCTTTCAGCGTGTGGTCGGTCGTTTTGCTGACGGTGGTCGTGGCCGAAATCAGCGTGTCGCCGTCGAACCAGCCCAGGAAGCTGTAGCCGCTGCGGACCGGAACAGGCAGCGTGCCGTAGGCCGCGCCGACGGTGACGGTACGGACCGATTCCGAAAGCAGCATCGTGCCGCCGTTCGGGTCAAACTTCACGGTGACGGTCTGGACTTCGATCTTCTTCCACTTCGCGGTCAGCGTGTGGTTCGAGCTGACCGTCACGGTCTTGTCCGCCGTGATCTGGTTGTTGGCGGCGTTGAACCAGCCCTCAAACGTATAGCCGTCGCGCGTCGGGACCGGCAAGGAGCCGTAGCTGCCGCCGACCGTGACGGTCTTGGTCTGCTCCGAAAGCGCCATCGTGCCGCCGTTCGGGTCGAAGGTGACGGTCACGGTCGTGGGCGTCTTGGCCTTCCAGTGGGCTTTCAGCGTGTGATCCGCCGTCCTTGTCACCTTGGACGTCGACGTAATCTTCGTGCTGCCGTCGTACCAGCCGTCGAAGGACATGCCGCTCTTCGTCGGCGTGGGCAGCGCGCCGTAGGTGCTGCCGACGGTGACGACCTTCATCTTTTCGGCCGCGCCGAGCGTGCCGCCGTCCGGGTCAAAGGTCACCCAGACGTTCTGGGTCACCTTGGCGTAGCGGTAATAGGCGCTGTAGTTGGCGCCGTTTTTCTGGACGGTCGCCTTTCTGGTGCCGATCGTGACGCTCAGCGTGTCCGCGGCGACATAGCCGGACGCGATCTTGCCCGAGATATACAGGCTGTATTCCCCGTCGCGCTGGAAGGTGGTGTCGGTCGTCTTGGCATAGTTGCCGCTGCTGTTCTTCTTGCTCCAATAGGAATCGGTGATCGTGAAGCCGGCGGTCGCCTTGATCCCGGAGGTCGTAACCGCCGCGCCGTAGCTCGGCTCGTTGACGCCGGAAATCATGACCGAAGAGACGGTCTGAGCGGGCGTGCCGAACTTATAGCGGACATAGTAGACGCCCGTCGACGGGTTGGTGAACTCCGCGGTCTTGCCGTTGATCGTCGCGGACATGCTGCTCGCCGAGACGAACGCGTAGCCGTCGGCCGGTTTGATCTCGAACGAGACGGCGTATTTCTTGCCGCTCTGGAACTTCGTGTCGGAGGTCGTGGCGTAGGTGTCGCCGTAGATGTTCTCGGTCCAGTTGCAGGATTTGACCGTGACGCCGGACGAAACCTTGTAGCCGGTCTTCACGGGCGCCGCGCCGACCACGGGCGCGGTGACGCCGGTGATCGTGATCGTCTTGACCTCGGTCAGCTTCGTCCAGTGGGCATAGACCGTCAGATTCTGCGTAAAGCTGTAGGGGCTTGACGAGGTGAACTGGCCGCCGCCCGTGGCGGAGCCGTACCAGCCGTCAAACTTGTAGCCCGCGCGGGTCGGCGTCGGGAGCGTGCCGAACGTGCCGCCGTAGGCCACGGATTTGCTCGTCTGCGAGACGGTGCCGCCGTTCGCGTTGAAATACAGCGTGTAGGTGTTGGGCTTCCAGTGGGCATAGAGGATCATCGGCGACTTTTCAACGGCGGTGATGTTGGAGGTATATGCCGCCTGGCTGGCGCCGGGCGTGTCGGCCCAGCCGTCCAGCGTGTAGCCCGTGCGGGTGAAATGCGGCTGGTTGCCTTTGTAAATGGTCTTGTTGTCGGCGTAAATGGAAGCGTCGCCGGAACCGCCGTTCGGCTCAAAGATCACGATATACTTCGTGCTGGAGCAGGCGTAAAACGCATAGGAAACGGGGTCGTCCACGATCTTTCCGGTCGAAGCGACGAGATACTGCGCGTCGAGTTTGACGACGGCTTTGCCGCCCTGCGGGAACTTGACTTTCTTTCCGCTGACGCTCGCGTAGGTCGTGCCCTTGGACGTGATCGTGACGGATTTGAGATTATAAAACTGGTAGGCGCCGCTGGAGCCGTACCGGTTGGCCTTGTAAAACGCCTCCATGTCGACGGTTTCGCCGGTCTTCACCAGATAGGCGTTGTTGGCGGGAAGCGAGGAATAGGCGTTCGCGCACAGGGCGAAAAGGCCCGCCAGCATGACCAGCGCGAGCAGGAGCGCCAGCGTTTTCTTCATCTGTTTCATCGTGTGTTCTCCTTTCGAGAGGGGTGCGGCAGACGTGTTTGCCGCAACGGGGTGTGGGTTATCTGCGGATCAGCCAGCCGAACAGCCGCTCAAAAGCTCTGCGGATGAAGTCGACGACACGGGAAAAGAACGGTTTGTTTGCGATGGCGTTGTCGTCGGAGCAGTGGACGGTCGCGGCATCCAGCGGCGCGTTGTCGCCCATGTTATCCACCGCGTTCCACTGCGCTCTCGTGCCGCCGAAATAGACGTCCTTGAGCACATTGCAGCCGCGGAAGGCGCCGAAGCCGATCTCTGCAAGGCCCTGCGGCAGCGTCACGCTTTCCAGCGACGAACAGTTTTCAAACAGGCAGACGCCGAGCGACGTGACCTTTGCCGGGATCACAATGGATTTCAGCGCGCTGCATTTGCTGAACGCTTTGTTGCTGATCGACTCGATGGAATCGGGCAAGGCAACGGATACCAGCGCCGTGCAGGCGTAGAACGCTTCATAGCCGATGGTTTTTACGCCGTCGGGAATCGTGATCGATTTGAGATTGACGCAGCTTTCAAAGCTGCCGGCGCCGATGTTTTCCGGCACGCATTCGAACTGCACGGCTTTGATTGCGGCGGCCGCATCCGGCCAGGTCTGGGCGTCGGTCATCCGGCCGCTGCCGGTGATGCGCAGCAGCCCGTCGTTATCCAGAATCCAGTACATCTCCGGCCCGCACTGGCCGCGCGCCGCGGCGAAGCAGACGGACCCGGCGGACAGCACGCCCAGCAGCAGGACAAGGACCAGCAGCAGGGACAGCGCCGTTTTTGTTTGTTTCATGGAAACACCTCCCGGTGCTTTTGCACCTTTTGTTTAGCGGATGGTGATGGCTTTCTTGGTCACGGGGCTGTAGCCGCTGTAGCCGGAATCGCTGCCGAACTGGTTGGAGAACAGAGAGATGCCGATGTTCACGGTTTTCCCTCTGGCGTTGCCTTTGGCGTTGGCGTTGATGGTAAACGTCTTGCCGGTGCCCTTGATCCAGTGCGGATAGCCGTTGCGGTCAGCGCCGGTGACCTTGATGCCCTGGATACCCTTGGGCGCGCTCTTGAGCGTGACGGTGATCTTGTAGGTCGTTACCGTCACGTCATAGGCCGGATGCCAGTCTCCGTCGGACTCCCAATAGCCGTTGACGTGAATCTTGCCGACCTTGGCGTCGCTGACTTTGATCGACTGAATCTCAGGCGCGGTGGCAACCGCCGTACGGATCCAGATGCGGTTGCTGTAGCCGCTCTTGCTGGTGACAACCGTCTGCTTGTCCGCTGCGGAAACCGCTTTGACATAGTTGATCGCCTTGATCTCATACAGCGTGTTCGCCTTCAGCTTGGTCAGCTTCAGCGCTTTGCCGGCGGCAAATGTTTTTTTGGAAAACTTCTTTGTCCCGTCCACACGGTAATAGACGATCGTGCCGGAGCCCTTTGCGCCTTTGGTCGCGGTCTGATAGGCCTTGCCGATCGTGATCGTGTTTTTGGTCGCCGCAACATCATGGGAATCGATCTTGCCCGCGTTGGGCGCTTTCTGGAAATAGACGGTGTGCTTACGGCCGAGATAGATCAGCTTGTCTGCATATTCATTGTATTCGTTGCCCTTTGTCACCTGACTGAACTGCGCAACCGGGTTGCCGTAACCGGAAACCGAGAAGGTAAAGTAATTGGCGCCGTCTTTCAGGTTTTTGAGGTTCACCTTTACCGTCTTGCTTCCCTCGTGAATCGAAACGCTTTCGCCGCTCGAAGTGCCGCCGACAGCGTCCCAGGAAACAAAGGTGCATTCAAACGTGCACTTGGTCTTGTTCTTGATCGCCACGTTCAGCGAAGCTGCTTCCGCGCTGACGGCGGTAACCGTGACGGTCAGGGTGTAAAGACCGTTATCGAACACGACTTTTTCGCCCTTGACCAGCTTGACTTTATTGTACTTTGTGCCTGTTTCCGTGGTCTTGACTTCGTAGCCCTTCATCACCTTTTCCCATTCGGCGCGCAGTTCACCGCTGGTGCTGGTGTACTTGATTCCCGCGGACGGGGCGCTGATCGGGCCGTACTCTCCGCTCCAGCTGACAGACTGCACGGCGAAGTAGTAGGTCGTGCCGGGAACGAACGACCCTTCTTTCGGCTCAGAAACAACGTCCATGGCGGAATCTCTGGGGGACGTGCCCGCCAAAAGCCAGTTGGTCTTGTCGGTCGAATAGAGGACGCGGAAAGACGCAAGATCCCTTCTCGCGTTGAAGTCGGTCACTTCGTCCCATGTGATCTCGATCTTTTCGTTGCCGCCGGAGACCTGCACGTTCTGCGGGGTCGGCAGATTCGCCGCGACCGCGAACATCGGCACGACGGAAAGCAGCATCAGAACCGCGAGGACGAGGGCGAGCGTTTTGTTTGTTTTCATAAGTATTTCTCCTTTGCAAAAGAATGGGTTGGCTTATCGTCTGAACAGCGTTGCCAGCACGCTGTGGAACCACGCGGTGATTTTTTGGAAGAACCCGTCGCCGTGGACGGTGTTGCACCAGCGGCAGAGGTTGTCCGGCTTCGGTTCGACCGTCGGTTCCACATCCGGCTCGCCGGGGTCGGCTTCGAAGCCGCCGTAGATCATCATGGCCGACTTCAGCTGTTCGTTGCCCGCGGCGAATTCGATGCTTTGCCAGTCTTCCTCGGTGCCGCTGTAATGCACGGTGAGCTTGCCGCAGCCGTCGAACGCGCTTTGGCCGATTTCGCGGACGGTGTCCGGCAGCCACACGGTTTCCAGCTTGGGAAGGTCCGCGAACGCGCGGTCGCCGATGCCGTAGATCCATTTATCGAGCACGACGGTCTTGATCTCGTCCGCCATCGGGAACAGCGCGCCGTCAGCCGGGTTGTCGGGAATCTCCCCGGACTTCGCGCCGTGCGTCAGGACAAGGGTCAGCGTCCCCGTCTGCGCGTCGAACAGATAGCCGACGTTCGAGCCGGGCAAGTCGGTCACTGCCGGCGGTTCGGCAAACGCCGTTACACCGCAGCAAAGCAGCACGCAAAGTGCCAGCAGCGCCGCGAGCGCCTGTTTGATTCTCATCGGTATCATCCCTTTCTTCGAGTTGTTTGAAAGTTTTGTTTGTCTGATCAGAACTTTCCGCCCCCGCCGCCGTGGCTGCGGCCGGAAGAGGAGGTGTGGGAACCGCCGGAGCTGTGGGAGGAAGAGGACGACGAACTGCTGCTCTCCTGTACCCGCCTTGAGCGGTGGACATAGGAGCCGATAAAGTTGTCGTAGCATTCCCCGTAGCGGACGGACCCGACCATGTACGCCCCGGCCTCGCGCTTTTGCTGGACGGAGGAGGTGTAGTGCGAATACTGGTAATAGGTCACGATCGCCGCGACGATCAGACCGGCGACCAGCGAAAGACAAACGCCGATCACCTTGTTTTTCCAATCCTGATAGCGGTGCTTTGCGGAGTAGGGTTCGTTCGTCTTCGCTTCGAGCACAAAGTCCTTCACCACGTCGGCAAAGTAGTTGAACGAATCGTCATACTCGCCGTTCTTGAGGTAATAGGTAAAATTCGAGGGATCGATCACTTTGAGGAAGTAGTCGTCCGCAAGGGCGGTTTCGCCGTAGCCGCAGGTGGAGATCCACCAGTCGCGCTCCGCCATACTGATCAGCAGGCAGACGCCGTCGTAGTTCGGGCCGTAGCCGAAGCCGTTGTAATCGAAGTAGTCGTCGGCGAACTCCATCGGGGTGCGCGAGCCGATATGCTGGGCGGTGACGATCACCACGTCGAACTGCAGCTCTTCGCTGATCGCATCCAGCTTTTGCTGCAGCGCGGCTTCGTCCGCTTCGCTCAGAAGATCGGCCTGATCGAGGAGCCGGTCGCCGCGGGTCGGCGAGATCGTATCGGGGATTTCCACGCTGCCGGGGATGATGACGCGGTCGTTCGTGTCGGACGGCGCGGTCGTCGCTTCGTCCGGGTCAGAGGCGGGAGACGTCGTCACGGCGGGCGCGGCCAGGCGCTTCGCCAGCAGGCGGTTCAGCGCGGCGTAGAACCGGACGGCGGCGTTGTACTGCTCGCCGTTTTCGTCCGCGGTGCGGATCGCGTCGTACAGCGTGTCCATGTCGCTGCTGAGAAGGGAATCGCCGATATCGCCGCGAACGTTCCAATAGTACGTTGTGCTGGAGACGGCGAACACCAACGCGTTGTCGCCTTCGGCGTGGGCGGTCAGGTAGCTTTTGGCGTAGTCCTTGAACGCGTCGCCGCCCTCATAGTCGTAGTTCATCAGGAAGAACGCTTCGACCCCGTAGGTCTGGCGGATCGTCTCGAAGAGGACATCCAGATAGGCGGTCTCGTCTTCGGTAAGCGCGTCGTCCGTGCGCACATAGGGGAACTCCGCCGCAAAGCACGGGGCGGCCAGCGCGAGCACGAGCAACAACGCGAGGGTCAGCGTCAACAGTCGTTTCATAACGCCACCCCCCTTAAAACAGCCCGCCGAGCAGGCCGAGCAGGAAGACAACCGCGCCGACGCCGACGGTCACCGCGCTAAACAGCGCGCCGAGCTTCCCTTTGGAAACGGGCAGGTTGCCGATGAACCGGCCGGTCTGCCCGTTCATGGCGAAGGTGTAGGTTTTGCCCTGATATTTCGTGTTGAGCAGCCAGACCGGGAACAGCGCGTATTTCGCCTTGCCCGGGATGATCTGTACATGCTCCTGCTTCGGCGTCACGGTGGCGTAGCCCGTCACGCTGCCGCGCAGCGCGGCTTTGGCGCTGTTCTTTGTGCGGTCGTTGGCACGCGGGAGACTGTCCTCCATCGACACGTCGTACTTATCGGCGAGGAAGCCCGAAAGATAGGCTGTCTGGAAGTCCACTGCCTCGTCGAAGAAGAACGGCTCCAGCGAATCCATCAGATCGTCCGGCATCTTCTTTGAGCCGTCGACGGGGATGTTCTCAAAACGCATTGTGCCGCTGCGGTAGACGTCGTATTTGGACGTTTCGGTGTAGTCGTAGTCGCGGTCGCTCCAATGGCGGACGTTGCTCGCGTCGAACTGCATCGCGGCGCTGACGTCGGAATCGAACAGCCAGAACGGGACATAAACTCCCTTGATCTCCTGCAGGCGGTTTTCCTGCGCAAAGAAGCGCGGCGTAAAGCGTTTGCCGCCGACGAACTTTTTCAGCTGCTCCATCGCCTGCTGCTTGGTCATCTTGAACGGGATCACATAGTCCGGCTTGAGCGTGCCGCTGACGCGGCCGGCAAGCACGACCGGGTTGCCGCAGAACGGACAGGACGTGGCGGCCGTTGTCGCTTCGCTGAGGATTTCACCGCCGCAGGCTTTGCAGATATAGGTCTGGACCGCGGAATCGTCTGCTTCGTCCCAGCTCTGCCCCGCGCCGCTCCATTGGGCGTCGGCGGGTTCTTTTGAAAAGTCGGGCGTGCCCGACGTGTGGGCGTCGCTCTCCCTGCGCAGCGTTTCGGGGTCGAAGACGCTGTCGCAGAACGGACATTTCATCTGCTGGCTCGCCGCGTCAAATTCAAGCTGACCGCCGCAGCGCGGACATTTGAAATGCTGTACATCTCCCATCGCGTTGCCTCCTTTTTCGGGTAAGACTCCGGGCGCGTTGCCGCCCCGTACCGGAATGCCGCGCGGATGGTTTTTCCAAAACCGCCCGCGTGCATGCTTTCTGTAAATCAGTATAACATATTTTTATAAAAAAGTCACTAATTATGAAATAAAATTATTGAATATGCTGTAAATTTTCCTAAAGCAGGAAAAGAACGGCAAAAGAAAAAACGAAGCCCGTTTTCCGGGCGGCAAACGGCGGGAAACAGGGTGATAAAAAGAGATAAAAAACGGCGCCGATTCTCCCCTATTTTTGTCCGGTTTTTTAAATTTGAAAAAAGTTGTTTCGACATATTGACTTACTTTTCGACAAGTATTATCATATACCTTACAATACTGTAATTACCCGCCGACCGGAGGTTATTTTTTTGAAACGATTCTTCATTGTCATCACTGCGCTGGCCGTGCTGTTTTTGATCCCGCTGACCGGCTTTTTTGTTTCGCGCTCCTACCGCGCGCCGAAGGGCGTCGACGAGGACGCGGGCCGCGCGCTGCTGCAGACGCTGGACGACGTCCCGCTGGACGAAGTCAAGGAAAAGGTCGCCGTGATCGAGCAGCAGAAGCTCGAAGCGCTCGCGCGGGCGCAGCGGCAGCTCAAAACGCAGGAGATCATCAGCCTGATCCAGGGCGGACAGCTGTCCTACCGCAAAGCGCTGTCCGATCTGTATATCGCGGGCGACTCGCTGATGGCGGGGCTCGAAGTCTACGACATCCTCAACGCGAACCACATCTTCGCTGAGGTGTCGGCGAGTCTGGCGCATCTGGAAACGAACCTGTCCAGGATCGAAGCGAAGCGGCCGCCGATTCTGCTGCTGCATTACGGGCTCAACATGATTTCGACGAGCGACGCGCAGCTGACCAATTTCATCAGCCGCTACACCTCGATCCTCAAGCAGATCCAGAAGGATTTGCCCAAGACGCGCATCGTCGTCTCGCTGATTTTCCCCGTGGACCGCACCAAGGCGACTTCTTCGGAATTCGGAAGGATCGACGCGTATAACAACGCGATGAAAGAGATGTGCGAAACGCTCGGGATCGAAGCGTTCGATTCCGCGCCCGCGTTCGCCGGCAGAACCTCGTTTTACGGCGCGGACGGCATCCACGTTTCCGCCGCGTTTTACCGCAACGAATGGCTGGTCCATTTGATCAGAGAATTGGAGATCGGCGCATCATGAGTAAACTGAGAATCAAAGAAATCGTCTGTGTCGCGGCGCTGCTGCTGTTCATCGTGCTGCTGACGACCCAGAACAAGCAAAGCGCGGCCGACCCGCAGCAGGTCTTCGACGACGTCTGCGCGGCGATCGACGTTTCCGCGCTCGAAGAGCGGCGGGAGGACCAGTTCAAGAAAGCGTTCGGCTTCGACGCGTCGGACTTCGAGTTCGTCGGCTATCTCGCGTCGTCGGACGTGATGGAGGTCCGCGAGGTGCTGCTTGTCAAGCTTCCGGCCGGGACGGACGAAGAGCCGCTGCTCAACAAGATCCGCACCCGTGTCGAGGACAAAGCGGAGCTGTTCGCCGGCTACGCGCCCGAACAAAGCGGCTATCTTGAGACCTTCGCCCTGCGTGCGCGCAGCGGCTATGTCCTCTATGTCGTGTCCGAAGCGCCGGACGCCGCGGTACGCGCCTTCAAAAAAGCCCTGTAATCCCATTTCGATAAAGGAGTTCTCCCATGTTATTCAGCAGCGCAACCTTTTTGTTTGTGTTTCTGCCGGTCGTCCTGCTTCTCTATTTCGTGCCGGTATTCCGGCAGGACCGGCAGCGCGAAATGACCAAGAAAAACGCCGTGCTGTGTCTGGCAAGCCTCGTGTTCTACGCGTGGGGCGAGCCGGTCTATATTGTGCTGATGCTGATCAGCATCTACTTCAATTACAACATCGGGCTGGATCTCGAAGCGCACACCTTTGACGAAGGACGGCGCAAAAAGATCTTCATCTGCGCCGTTGTGTTCAATCTGCTCGTCCTCGGCTTCTTCAAGTATTATCCCTTCGCGGTCGACAACTTCAACAAGTTGTTTTCGCTGGAGATCAAGGCGGCGAATATTTCTCTGCCGATCGGCATCTCGTTCTATACGTTCCAGATCCTCTCCTATGTAATCGACGTTTACCGCGGCAAATGCCGCGCGCAGCCGAAGCTGCTCCCCTTCGCGACGTACATCTGTATGTTCCCGCAGCTGATCGCCGGCCCGATCGTCCAGTACGGCGATATCGAACGG
>CAMZEG010000010.1 GCA_947305635.1 uncultured Clostridia bacterium | reverse complement strand
TGTTCACACAATGTTGTTTGATTGTGGTATAATACCCATGTACGGCTAAAAGCCGAATCCAGTCGATTTTCAAGGAGTGACTTTCTGATGAAGACAACCGTATTTTTGACAGGTTCCTCCGGCAACATGGGCTTTGCAGCGTTCAAGGAGCTGTATGCCCGCCGCCATATGTATCATATCGTGGTGCTCAACCGTGACAGCAAGAAGAACCGCGACAAGTTTGCGCCCTTCAATGGCGACCCCGACGTCACGCTGTACTGGGGCGACCTGACGGTTTATGAGGACGTGCTCGCCTGCGTCACCGGCGCGGACTACGTCATCCACGTCGGCGGCATGGTCTCTCCCGCTGCGGACTATTTCCCGAAGCGCACGATCTTCACCAACACGACGGCGATGCAGAACATCGTGGACGCCGTGAAGGCGCAGCCGGATCCTGACGCCATCAAGGTTGTCTATATCGGCACCGTCGCCGAAACCGGCGACCGCAACGCGCCCGTGCACTGGGGCCGCTGCGGCGACCCGATCCAGATCAGCGTCTATGACCACTACGCGATCAGCAAGGTCATCGCGGAACGCATTCTCGCGGACTCCGGACTGAAATACTGGGTCTCGCTGCGTCAGACCGGCATTCTTTATGCCGACATCATCTACAACATGGAGCCGATCATGTACCATGTACCGATCAACGGCATGCTCGAATGGGCGACGGTGGAGGACTCCGGCCGCCTGTGCGCAAAGGTCTGCAACGCCCGCGTCCCGGAATCGTTCTGGCGCCGGTTCTATAACATCTCCTCCGGTCACGATTACCGGCTGACGAACTATGAGTTCGAAGAATACCTCCTGTCCGCGATCGGCATGCGCGGCAAGGACGTCGTCAAGAAGCTGTTTGACCCGCAGTGGTTCACGCTGCAGAACTTCCACGGCCAGTGGTACACCGACGCGGACGATCTGGAAGACATCCTGCATTTCCGCGCGAACGTCCCCGTCAAGGAATACTTCAAGGGTATCGCGAAAAAAGCGCCGTTCTATTACCGGATGTCCGGCATGGCGCCGCTCAGCATTGTCAAGAAGTACATGATGCGCCCGATCGCGAATACATCACTGTACGGCACGCAGTCCTGGATCGACAACGGCATCCGCGACCGCGTCACCGCCTACTACGGTTCGATCGAAGCGTACAACAGCATCGGCACCTGGAAGGACTTCAAGGTCGTCATCCCGGATAAGGAGCACCCGGAAAACATCCTCGACCACGGCTACGACGAGACGAAGCCGTTCGACAGCCTGACGCTGGCCGATCTCAAAAAAGCTGCGGCCTTCCGCGGCGGCGAATGTCTGGAAAAGAAACTGCCGAAGGACGTCTACACGCCGATCAAATGGAAGTGCGCCTGCGGCCACGAGTTCGAAATGTCGCAGAACCTGGTCCTCAAGGGCGGCCACTGGTGTCCCGACTGTCTGCCGATGCCCTGGAACTACGACGCGGAAGCGAAGGTCAACCCCTTCTTCGCGCAGGTCTGGTACGCGCACCACGGCAAGGACGAAAACAACGTCTACGACGAGAATATCTATTTCGGCTACAAGGAATAAGCAAGCTTTTTGTGCGGAGAACGATTCTCTCCGCACTTTTTTCTTTTCTGTCACACGGTTGCCACATTTGCGGTGTATGATATTCTCAGAAATCCCCTGCACTGGAAAGGACTTGATTTTATGAAACAATCGACCAGACGGCTGCTGCTTGTGCTGACGCTCGTTTTGCTGTGCCTTGCCGCGTTTGCCGTTTCCGCGTTTGCGGTACCCGCGAAGCCGGGCAGCCCGTTTACCGGGCAGGACGCGCTTTGCCACTCTCACCCGGGCAAGCTGGTCACGCTGGACGATATCCCGAACAAAGTGACCAACGGCTCGAGCAAGATTCCGCGCCCGGGCGACACGACAAAGGATATCCCGCTGCTCACGCTTGTCATCGGGTTTTCCAACATGGCGTACCGCGACGATTTCGACTGGGCGGGGGAGATTTACCGCTCCGAAAAGTCGTTGCACGCGTATTACACCGATATGTCCTTTGGCAAATTCACGTTTGACCGCGTGAACGAGACCAGCGCATACGGCAAAGACGGCAACACCAACCAGTACGATCAGATCAACGACGGCGTGATCCATGTCAAGCTCGACAGCCGGCACTACAACTGGATCGGCATGGGCCTTTCGACGGCGGAGGTCATGACGAACGACCTCAGGATGGCGCAGGCGATCACCGACGCGCTCGGCAAAGCGTCGAACTATATGGACTTTTCCGCCTACGACGCGAACCATGACGGCACGATCGGCACGAACGAACTGGCGCTCGCGCTGGTGCTCGCGGGCTACGAAGCTTCCGCCATCGACGAAAACGGCTTTACGGAGAGCCTGAATAAATATCTCTGGGCGCACGCCTGGTCGTTTACCGAAATGAAAGAGGAATACGGCTGGAGCGACCGGGTTCTGACCGTGCCGACGCCGGACGGCGTCAAAGTCTCGGACTATATCGCGATCTCGGAACAGATGATGAAGAATCAGATGGAGCCGATCAGCGTGCTGGCGCATGAGCTCGGCCACTACATCGGTTTGCCGGACCTTTACAATACTTTATATGACGTTTCGGGCGCGTGGGGCGGTTACGACGTGCTTTACGCGAGCGTGATGGCCTCCGGCTCCTGGGGCGTCGATCCGGACGGCGGCTTTATGCCGTATTCCATGGACGCCTGGAGCCGCTATGTGCTCGGCTGGATCCAGCCAGTCGAAGCGAAGCAGGACGGCACCTATACGCTGGTCAGCCAAAGCTACGGCGGCGGGACACAGGACTTTGCCGCGGTGCGGATCGAAACGCAGAACGAGGGCGAATACTATCTGCTTGAAAACCGCCAGCTGACCAAATGGGACGCGGGCTTCGCGCAGGACTATGAGGGCGCGAGCCTCATCGGGGGCATCATTCCCTGGCACGTCGATATGAACGTATTCGACCAGTATTTTGACGACAACATGGTCAACAACGCCGACCACCGGCCCGCCGTGATGCCGCTGTATCCCGAATCGGACGACGGAGAAACCTTCCGCTTCGTCGGCAACAGCGCGGACGTCTATATCGGCAACCCGTTCTTTGACGCGGCCTATTGGAAAAAGGGCTTTGCCAACCTCGGCACGTCGCTGGATCTGCCGATCTACGGCAGAGCGGAAAACGGCAACCAAAACGACCGCAGCGCGCGTCAGCTTTCCGGCATCAAGGTGGAGTTCCTGTCGAACAGCGGCCACCGGATGCAGATCCGGCTGGATCTCAAGGACCAGCAGCACTTCCATACCTGGAAGGAGACCGCGGTTGTGAAAGCGCCGACCTGCACCGAAACGGGCACCAGCAAGGTCGTCTGCACGGGCTGCGGCCAAACCAGCACCCAGACGACGTCGGCGCTCGGCCACGATATCAACGGCGACGGCGTCTGCAACCGCTGCGGCAAGGCGTTCTGTCCGCTCTGCCACGGGGAGCACACCGGCTTCTTCGGCAATATCGTCGCCTTCTTCCACCGCCTGATCTGGCGGTTCACACGGCTGTTTTCCCGCTGAATGACCAACGATCCCGACGGGCGATGCCCGGAGAAAAGGGGTAACACCATGATCTATACCGTAACGCTGAATCCCGCGCTGGATTACAGCCTGCGGCTTGAGACGCTGCGCTTCGACGACGTAAACCGCGCCGAAGCGCCCCGCTTCTTTTACGGCGGAAAAGGCGTCAACGTCGCCGCTGTGCTGACAAAGCTCGGTTTGCCTGCCTGCGCGCTCGGCTTTGTTGCCGGTTTCACCGGCGATATGCTCGAAGCTCTGCTGCGCGAAGCGGGCGTCGATTCCGATTTCATCCGTCTCCCAAGGGGGCTGACCCGCGTCAACGTCAAGCTGACGGGCGACCGGCCGCTGGAGATCAACGCGCCGGGCCCGGCCGTCGATCACGACGCGCTGTCCCGGCTGCGACAACAGCTGCAAGGCTTACAGAAGGGCGACTGGCTCGTGCTGTCGGGCTCCGTGCCCGCGCCGCTGCCGCAGTCGCTGTACGCCGCGCTGCTCCGGACGGTGCCGTCCGGCGTTGAAACCGTTGTCGACGCGGCGGGGGACGCGCTGCTTTCTGCGCTGCCGCTGCGGCCGTTTTTGATTAAGCCGAATCTGCAGGAGCTTGACGCGCTCTTTCCGTCATCGGACGGCAGCGAAGCGGACATCATCCGCCGCGCCCGGGTACTGCAGCAAAAGGGTGCGCGCAACGTGCTCGTTTCCCGCGCAGAAGCGGGTGCGCTGCTTTTGGACGAAACCGGAAAGGTTACGAAAGCCGAAAACGCGGCCGGCGACTGTGTGCGGACCGTCGGCTGCGGCGACAGTATGCTCGCCGGTTTTCTCGCGGGGTATCTGCGCACGCAAAGCTATGTGGAGGCGCTGCACCTCGGTACTGCCTGCGGCAACGCGGCGGCCTACTGCGAAACGCTCGGCGAAACCGCCGTCATCGACGCGCTGCTGCCGCAGGTGCGGGTGCGGCCGATCAACGTATAACTATATAGAAAGGGGGAAGCGCGATGCCGCTGTATCTCATCCGACAGGATCTCACGCGTATGGACTGCGACGCCATCGTGAATCCTTCCAATCCGAATCTGGTCCCGGGCGGGGGCCTCGACGCGGCAATTCACCGCGCGGCGGGTCCGCAGCTGGCGGACGCCTGCCGGTCGCTCGGCGGCTGTCCCGTCGGCGAAGCGCGGGTGACGGAGGCGTTTTCGCTGCCTTGTCGCTGGGTGATCCATACCGCGGGGCCGGTCTGGCACGGCGGCTGGTTCGGCGAACAGAAAAAGCTTGAACGCTGCTACCAAAGCTGCTTTACCTGCGCGAGGGAGCTGGGCTGCGCGAGCCTCGCGATCCCGCTGATCGGCGCGGGCAGCAACGGCGTGCCGGAAACGCGGGTGCTTCCCGTTGCCATGCAAACGCTCGAAGCGTGCCTTCTGGAAACGGACATGACCGTCTATCTCGTCGTCTTCGGCAAAGAGGCCTACGCGCTCTCGCAGCGCCTGCGCGATGACGTCGAAAGCTATATCGACGACCACTATGTGCAGCAGGCGCATCCGCTGTACACGGAACGAAACGTTCCGGAGCGCTTTGATGCCTCCCGGCATATGCCGTTGCCCGGCGCGGCGTCCGGCAGACGTCTTTCGCCGCGCAGAAAGGCCGACGAAGACAGCGTTTCGGAGGAATCCGTATGCCTCGAAGCCGCGATGCCGATGGCGCAAGCGGCTTTTGGGGCGGCAGACGGCGATTTGCGGCTGACGCTGGAACTCGACGAGCCGTTCTCGGTCAAGCTTCTGCGGCTGATCGACCAGAAGGGGATGGACGACGTTGCCTGCTACAAAAAGGCGAACGTCAGCCGCCAGACCTGGTACAAGATCCTCAACGAAAAGGGCTACAAGCCCAACAAAAAGACGGTCCTTTCGTTCGCCGTCGCGCTGGAGCTGACGCTCGACGAAACCCAGACGCTGCTGGAAAGCGTCGGGTTCGTCCTCTCCGGCAGCAGCCTGTTCGATGTGATCCTGATGTACTGTCTTTCGCACGGGATCTACAGTGTGACGGAGATCGACGCGATTTTGTTCCAGTACGATCAGGAGACGCTGTACAGCAAGGCGTGAATTGTCAATCGGCGATTGACCAAACGCAAAACGGAATCTGCTACAATATGGCTGCAAGGTCGAAAGACCGCAGCCATATTTTTACTGTAAAGGAGCAGATTCACATGAAAAACAACGAAAACAACCTGACCGAACTCGTCTTTATCCTCGACCGCAGCGGCTCGATGAGCGGCCTTGAATCCGACACCATCGGCGGGTTCAACGCGATGATCGACAAACAAAAAAAGCAGGACGGCGCCTGCTTGGTATCCACGGTTCTGTTCGACAACCAGAGCACTGTGCTGCACGACCGGCTGCCTCTCGCGCAGGTGCCGCAGATGTCGGCGCGCGATTACCAGGTCGGCGGCTGCACCGCGCTGATCGACGCGATCGGCGACGCGATCCACCACATCGGCAACGTCCACAAATACGCCCGCGCAGAGGACGTGCCGGCGCATACGCTGTTCGTGATTATGACCGACGGCATGGAGAACGCGAGCCGCCGCTATTCGAGCGACGAAGTGAAGCGTAAGATTGAACGGCAGAAGGAAAAATACGGCTGGGAGTTCCTCTTCATCGGCGCGAACATCGACGCCGTGGAGACCGCGCAGCGCTATGGGATCGACGAAAACCGCGCCGCGAACTACCACGCCGACCGGGACGGGACGCGCGTCGTTTATGAAGCCGTGTCGGAGGCGCTGTGTACGGTCCGCGCCAACGCGCCGCTGTCCGACGGGTGGACAAAAAAAATCGACCGCGATTTCAAGAGCAGAAAATCCAATCGCTGACGCATACCGCGCGCAAAAGGGGAGATACTATCCTTGAAAAAACCGCCGGCTTCGGCGGCAAAAAGGAGAGACGCCCCTTGGCAGACAAGACCGCCTTTACAAAAGAGATGCAGAACTATTACGACACGCTGCCCGCGTTTTTACAGGAGAGCATTTCGCAAAGCACCTCCAGCTTCAACGACCTGCAGTCGCTGCGCGCGTTCGCCGCGCGGGTGCAGCAGGAAAAACGCTCGAAATAGGCGCTGCCGCCGGGTCCGCTTTTAACAGCGCCCGGCGGTTTTCGTTATGTAGCTGCTTTTGCGCTTTCCGTCAAAGCGGCGGTCACGCCTGTCGGCGCCGGCTGCGTTTCGCTGTGACAGGCGACGACCAGCGCGATGAGACTGACGAACAGAAAGGCAATGAGCAGCAGGCAGACGAGCTTTTTTGTCATATCGAATCCTCCCCGGTCGGACAGGAACCTGCCGCCGCGCCGGGTGACCGGGGCGACCCTTTTCTCGCTTTCCGCGTCGGGGCGGGCGGACGGTGTCCCTGTGTACTAACAGTGTATGCCGGCCGCGCGGGGAATATGCCTGCTTTTCGCCGCTTTCGGGCGGCAAAAAACGCGGCCGGAGAAGACTCTCCGGCCGCGCCGCTTGTTTTTGTTATTCCGCCGTCGCGAGCGCCGGCTCGATACCGCACAGCAGATCCATCAGATCGAGATAGAACTGATGGGTCTTTTCCGCGTCGGCGAACAGGCCGATCGCCGTGCCGTGGTCACCCTCCCGCTCGGGCATGACCTGCCAGACGCCGGTCTCGATGTTGTCCGGGTCGAAATCCTTGAACGGCTGGTTGTCCGGGTGCTTCGCGGAGCCGATATTGACCAGACCGTCGTTCGCGTAATCGTCATAGGAGATTTCGCCGTTTTGCATCTTCTTGCGGTTGTCGAACATGATGAGATTCGACGTCATGTAGAGGAACGGGAAGTCCGTCTTGATGGCGGAAAGCTTCTCCTTGTTTTCGTCTTTTTTGCCGACGGAGTTGAAGTAATAGGAGAAGTAATAGGCGTCGTCCAGCATGGGCTGCATCAAATCGTTCAACAGCCGCGCGCCCTCGGGTGACATGTCGTACTTGATGTTGTCCTTGGTCTTTTTGAGACTGCGCTTCGCCTGGAAGAAGTCGTGGCGGTCCTCCTTGCCCGGGGTGTTGTTGATTCCGTACTGCTCAAGGTGGAAGTCCACGGCGGACTTCGACTGCAGACCGGTCCGGCCGACAACGTTGACCCAGTTGAAGGCGATCCCTTCGACCAGCGACATCAGCTTGTATTTTTCCGCGACCTGGAACGCGACCGTGCCGTTGTTGGGCGTGCAGATTGTCGTGACGCTCTGGATCCAGTCGGCGTGGCCGCCGGCGAACAGCCCGCTCAGTTCGTCTTCGCGGGTCGCCTCCTGCTCCTCCTTGCAGCCGTAGGCCATCAGATAGGAGAACAGGCGGACGCTGGTGCCGCCGAAGCTGTGGCCGATCAGATGGATCTTCTTTTCGGCAGAGAAGCCCTCGAACAGCGGCTTGTCGTAGGTGCGGCCAAAGCGGCGGTGGCCGAACTTTTCGGCGTGCGCCTTGCCGTAATCGACGGTCGTGCCCATCAGCCGGGCATAGATCTCGCACGCGCGGTCCCAGGCGGAAGAAAGCGGACCGACGGAGACGGAGTAGCACTCATAGCCGTTCTCTTCCAAAAACTCCATCAGGTTGCCGGTCGTCGCGCCCCAGTAGGGGAGTTTGCGGTCGATTCCTTCGTCCGCGCCCCAGCCGAACATGCCGTGTACGAAAATCATCGGATACTGATTCTTGATTTCCATAATACAGATGACCTCCGATTGAATCATAGTCTGTTCATAATTATAGCACTTTTTGAAAACAATTTCAATAGGGTATATTCCTCTTGCGCCTTAAAAATGCACAAAAAAACCGCGGATTTTCTCCCGCGGTCCCGTTTTACTTGAGCTGGATGTTCTTGATCGCCTGAAACGTCTCGTCGCTGATGATGTGCTCGATCTTGCACGCGTCGGCGGCGGCGGTCTCTTCGCTGACGCCGATCGACGTAAAGAACTGCGTCAGATAGGTGTGCCGCTCATAGATCTTTTCGGCGAGCTCCTGCCCGATCTCGGTCAAAAACAAATGGCCGTTCCGGTCGACGTTGAGGTAGCCCCCGTCGCGCAGCAGACCGACCGCGCGGCTGACACTGGGCTTGGAATAGCCCATGTATTCGCTCACGTCGATCGAGCGCACCGCGCTCTTTTGCCGCGAAAGAATCAGAATCGTTTCCAGATACATTTCGCCGGATTCCTGAATGGCCATAGCGTTCACCTCGTTTTGTTCTTGGTTTCCCATTATACCACATTGTCCTGCGCTTTGCAAGCACCATTTTCGGGCGGCCGTTATGATTCTTTTTCGGAATAATAAATGCCGTTCACGCCCCGCAAATCGCTTTTCACTCTTTTTTTGCTGCAAACGGACAGTTTTGTGCTATGATACAGGCAGCAGAAGCAACAACTGCTTGTGCAGAAAAAAGAACTGTGCTATACTGCAAACAGAAAACACATTCAGGAGGGCGCTGCCATGAGAATTGCATTATGCGACGACGAACCCGCCATCACCGAAGAACTGCGGCAACTGATCCAGGTCTACGCCTTTTCGCGCGATTACGACATCCGCTGCGAACGCTTCACCGACGGCCACGCGCTGCTGGAGCACGACAAGTTCGATCTGTATATCCTGGACTACTGCATGGACGCTATGAACGGCATCGAGATCGCGAAGGCGCTTAAAGAAAAATACAGCCACGCCGTGACAATCTGCTATCTGACGAACCACGACGCGGCCGCCGCGCAGATCATCAACCAGGGCATCCACGCGGACGGCTTTTTGAAAAAGCCGGTCGACAGAAAGCAGCTTGAAGAAAAGCTCGACCAGCTGTACCGTCTCTCGTTCTTCAACCGGCTTGAGCTCAAGCAGGGCAAGCGCTTCAAAACGCTGTTTGCGCAGGACATCCTTTATGTGCAGGCGGACAACAAGCAGATCCGCGTCCATTGCTTCGACGGGACCGAGGCGTTCACCTATCTGCTGCGCGACGTGGAAAAGCTGCTGCCCGCGGGGCTGTTTTACCGGATCTCGCGCTCGTACCTCGTGAATCTGCAGTATGTCGATTCCTACGACGCGAAAAGCGTGACGCTGAAAAACGGCGTCACCCTCCCGCTCAAGGCGCGGGACTTCCAAAAGGCCTACCACAACTTCATGTTCTTGTTCAACCATTGACGAAAGGGGGAAGCACGATGTTTCTTGCCATTGCCGATCTGATCCGGCGCGCGCCGGCCTTGTACGCGCTGATCGCGACGCTGGACAACGTCGTCATGATCGCGGGCTGCGCGTTCTTCGCGGTGTCTTTGTTCCATCTGACGCTGCGCAAAACCAGGACGCCCTATCTCATCTGCGGCGCGCTGTGCGTCGTGAACGGCATTCTCACGCCGGTTTTCCAAAACCCCTCCGATCTTGTCGGCCTTCTTTGGGCGACGGTCTGTCTGCTGCTGCCGTTCGTCTGTCTCGCGCTGCTGTTTGAGGGCCGCGCAATCTGGAAGATCCTCGTCGCCGGCGCGGGCTATACCTTTGTCGAAGCGCTGCGCTTTCTGGTGCTGCTTTTGTTCTTCGGCTTCGACAACGACAACCGCGACGACGCGCTCGAGCTGCTTGTCGGCTTTCTCGTCGACGTGGCGGTCTTCCTGCTGGCCTATCTGCTGTTGACCCGCTATACGAGGCGGCATACGCTTTATGTCAACGTCACGCGTGACAGCGCGATCCTTTTCCTGCTGATCGTCCTTTCCACGGCGGTGTTCGTGACGACGCTGCTTTTGCTCGCGCCCGCCTATTCCGAAACGCGGCACGCGGAATTCGCCTTCATGCTGCTGAACATCCCCGTTTTGACCGGGACGGTGACGTTCGCGCTCGTCCGCTTTTTTAGGATGCGCCAGCAGGCGGACAACTACAAAAAGCAGCTGCAGATGCAGATCCGCCAGTTCGAATGGATGGAGCAGATGTATGAGGACGTGCGGATCTTCCGCCACGATTTTCCGAAGAAGATGCGCCCGCTGATCACCTATCTTGAAGAAGACAAGCCTGAAGACGCCCGCGCGATGGCGCAGCAGTTCAGCGACTTTGTCGCGTCGAGCGGCGAACGCTTCAACACGGGCAACTACCGGCTCGACACGGTGCTGTTTTGCGAAAAGCAGCTTGCCGAGCGCGAGGGCGTCCGGCTCGATGTCTCGTTCGATACGACCTTCCCGCCGGCGGGGATCGACCCGGACGACATTTACACGATTTTCCCGAACGCGCTCGACAACGCGATTGAAGCGGCGAAGGACGCCGCCGGGGAGAAGGTGATCACCTTCCGCGCCCACCAGGCGAAGCAGACCGTCTATATCACGATCCGCAACCCCGTTTCGGGCGAGGTGGTCACGCGCAACGGTCTTCCGCAGACGAAAAAGAGCGACAAGGCGTCGCACGGCTACGGCTTCCGCAGCATCAAAAAGGCCGCCGCAAAATACGGCGACGACAACGTCAGCTTTACGGTACAGGACGGCGTGTTTGAGCTTCGGATCTTCCTGAATATGAAGGAAGAAACGGCGTAAGAATTTGGAATGAAGGGTTCAACCTTTCAAGTTGGCCTTCGCCGCTGAAAACGCCCGAAATCCGCGGTTCACACCCGCGAAACCGCTTTTCACTCTTTTTCTACTGCAAATCGCCATGTTTATGATAGAATGAAACCGGCAAGAGAGCCAACCTGATTTATAGATAAAGGAGTGTTTCCCATGAAGAAAACAAACAAGCCTTTGTTCACGTTTTTGAACATTGTGGTCGCGGTGCTGATCGTTGTGGCTTTCTCCACCGCGTTCGCGCTGAACGCGTCGGCGGAGGGAGAAACGTCCCACATCATTGCCGAAGGCGACTGCGGCTGGGATGCGGCCGCTTCGATCATCGACAGCAACCTGCACTGGACGCTCAGCAGCAAAGGCACTGTCGTTGTTTCCGGATCCGGCGAAATGATACCCATGTTCAGCTTTCATCCGATCTGGGATGACTGCATTGACCCGGAAACGACCGGTCAGCCGCCGGTGCCGGTTAAAATCGTTGTGATCGAACCCGGCGCGACCAATATTTCGCACTGCGCGTTCAGCTATGCCGTCGACATGACGACGATCGTGATCCCCAGTTCCGTGACAAGCATCGGCACCTATGCGTTTGAAGCGTGCGACGCGCTCAAGAGTGTGTTCTACACCGGCACGGAAGAGCAGTGGGCGCAGATCGAAAACGTGGAAGAGATCGAAGCGTTTGAAAACGTCACAATCCGCTGCAACATTGTTGAGTGGGGCTTTTGCGGCAACACGAAAATCGGGTTCACCGATTATTCCGGTGACAGCAGCAATCTGCTTTGGACACAGGACACTGACGGTCAGGCCGTTGTCAGCGGCGAAGGCGAAATGGGAACCGGCGGCATGGACATGTCTCCTGTAAAAACAAGCCGGCCCGTCACTTCGGCAATCGTTGAAGCTGCTATTGAGGATCTTCCCTACTGCGCATTTTCCGGGTGCTCAAGCATGACAAGCATTGTTTTGCCTGAAGGCTTAAAAACCATTTGGGAATACTCGCTGGAACACTGCTATGCGCTGACGACCATCACGATCCCCGCAAGTGTGACGAAGATTCAGCAAAGGGCTTTCTCCGTGGATTACATGCTGACGGATGTTTACTACGGCGGCTCCCGGGAACAATGGAAACAAATTGATATTGACAGCGACAACCCGTTCAATAATTCCCCCTATGGCACGGAGCGCATCAATATCCATTTTGCCGATGAAACGGACAATATCACCTGGACGCTGGAAGACGGCGTGCTGACCATCAGCGGCACCGGCGCCATCCGGCCGACCGTGGAAAAGGTGGAATCAATCAGCGAATCCTGGAATTCCGAAACGCAGACCTGGCAAACAAGCAGCGGTTTCTATTATGATCTGCATTATCCGTGGGACCCGGACGAAGCTATGATTAAGGAACTTCTTGGCGGAATTCCGTTAGATGTTTTCGGCAGAGTCGTAAAGAAGATCGTGGTGGAAGAAGGCATCACCGAGATCAACGGCAGCGCCTTCCAGTTTTTTATGCCGGAGACGGTCGTGCTGCCCTCCACGCTGCGGCGTGTTGCTGCCCACCGGGACGCTGCATCGAGCTCGGCGCTGTTTGAACCGTTTTTCCTGAAGGATCTCTATATCGGAAACCCGGATGCCGTGTTCCGCCCTGACAGCAATCGTTTTTTCGACGACGGTTATTATATCGAACTGCATGGCAGCGCGATAGGCAATCTCTTTGAAAGCTTTGACGCACTGCGCAACTTCTTCACATCGTATTATAAAAACTATATGGAGTTTATGCAGTCGCCCAGTATTATCTATTGGGGTGAAGGGTTGTATGTGCTGCAGACAATCTTTGAGGCCCGTCATCATGCGGTAATATCTATGAGCGACAGTTATTATGTAAATGACGACGCGCTTGACACGTTCATTTCCGGTCGACTGCGGCATGATGCAGACACCTGGGAATATGCAGGTATCCGGTATGACACCTATGAGCACTTTGAAGCGGATCTGATTGCAAAGCTGAACGAAATGATCGGTTCAAGCTTTTCGTCGGTTGAAGACCTGTTCGTTCTGAAACCTGCCGAAACAGAGGGAGAAAGACCAACTGCGGAGTATTCTGAGGCACTGACGGAGGCCGTTTCGTCTCTGTATGAAGAATATGTGGAATTCAAAGAGTCCGTGGACAAAATGGACGCCTTTGCAGAACGCTATGCACTGGGCGGCGAACCGGTTGCAAGAATCCAAACGGGTTGGAATCAGGAAACACAGGCCATGGATTATGACTACCTTCCGCTGACCGCCTATCCCTGGATCACCGTCCACGGCTACGCGGGCTCCGCGGCCGAAACCGCGGCAGCGGCAAGCGGTGTGAAATTTGCCCCGCTCTGCCCGACGGATTACACCCACACCGTCACCGACAAAGCCGAAATCGCGGCCACCTGCACAACGGCGGGCACGGAAGCGGGCTGGTACTGCGAAGACTGCGGCGTGTACCTGACCGGCGGCGAGACGATCCCGGCGACCAACCACCCGAACGCCTATGAAACCCCCGCGACCGAAGCGACCGCGACCGAACACGGTCACACGGCGGGCGTGTATTGCCCGGACTGCAACGACTGGATCTCCGGTCACGATGTGATCCACAACATCCTCGGCCCGTACTACCCCGTGGAGGAAGCGCCCGACTTTGATCCGGACGAGCTGATCGCCTACAGCGAAGACGGGGACTACATCATTTACTGCTCCGTGTGCAACGAGCCGGGTCTGTATAAGCTCGAAGTCGGTACGCCCGACGAACCCGGCGACAGCGGCAGCGGGAACATCTTCACCCGTGTGATCGAAGCGATCCGCAACGCGTTCGGCGGCGTCGTCAACTTCTTCCTGCGGCTGATCAAATGGCTCGGCGGGAAATAATATCAGCTGGTAGCGGTTAGCAGTCAGCAAGGGTCGCCAAGCGGCGACCCTTTTCTTTTGCAGATAGCAATGGCGCCCCCAAAGGGGACGCCATTGGTGCCTCTCCGCGGCGCGAACGCTGTCCGGCGTTACTCTTTTCTCCGCGTCACGCCACATTTTCCCAAATTGCCCCGGGAGAACAATTTGCAAGAGATACTTGCAAAACGCGGCGAAATGATGTATAATATACCTAATTATAAAAGTTTAACCGCTTTGAAACAGGCTGGACCTGAAAGGATGAATGCTATGGTACGCAACAAAGTGAAGCTTTCCATCGCCGGCGCGGAGTACTCCGTTGTGACCGAAGACGACGTGAAATACGTTGCCGAACTCGGCAAAGACGTGGATCTCGCTATCGCGAAAACGATGAAGGAAAACCCGCATATCTCCGTGACCCAGGCCGCGGTGCTGACCACGCTGAACTACGCCGACGAATACAAAAAGGCGACCACAACGGCGGATCACCTGCGCGAACAGATCAAGGATTATCTCGATGACGCGTCCAACGCGAAGAGCAAAGCCGACTGGGCGCGCCACGAAGCCGAAAAGGCAAAGCGCGATCTCGAAAACGCGAATCTGGAAATCGACCGGCTCAAAGCGCAGCTCGCCTCCGTGCTCGACCAGATCTCCGGCGTCTGAGGATGAGACCGCAACCCGAACTGCTGGCGCCTGCCGGTTCGCCCGCCGCGGTCACGGCCGCCGTGCGCACGGGCGCCGACGCGGTCTACCTCGGCACAAAGCTGTTCAACGCCCGCCGCGGCGCGGAAAACTTTGACGACGCCGCGCTGGAAGCAGCGATACGCGATTGCCGCCTCCACGGCGTCAAGGTGCATATCACGCTCAATACGCTCGTTTCCGACGCGGAGTTGCCGCAGGCGAAAGATGTCATCAGGCACGTTTGCGCTTTGGGCGCAGACGTGCTTATTTTGCAGGATCTCGGTCTCGCTTCGCTCGCAAAGCAGTGCGCGCCCGACCTCTCGCGTCACGCGTCGACCCAGATGTCGGTCCAGACGAAGGCGGGGCTGGCTTTGCTGAAAGCGCTCGGCTACAGCCGCGCCGTTTTGCCGCGCGAACTGACCAGGGCGGAGATCGCCGATTTGCGCGCGAGCACCGACCTCGAACTCGAGCTGTTCATCCACGGCGCGCTTTGTATGTGCGTGTCCGGCCAGTGCCTGCTGAGCGCGATGCTCGGCTCGCGCAGCGGCAACCGCGGGCTTTGCGCCCAGCCGTGCCGCCTTCCGTTTTCGGCGGACGACAGCGAGCGGTACGACCTGAGCCTCAAGGACCTTTCTCTGATGGATCGATTGCCGGAGCTTTGCGAGCTCGGGATCGATTCGTTCAAGATTGAGGGCCGGATGAAGCGCCCCGAATATGTCGCCGCCGCCGTGACGAACGCGCGCGCGGCCATGGCGGGGGAGCGCGACGAGGCCTCTGCCGAAGCATTGCGCGCGGTGTTTTCGCGGCAGGGCTTTACAAGCGGCTATTACGACAACACGCGCGGCAAGGCGATGTTCGGCGTGCGCACAAAAGAGGACGTCACCGCCGCGACAAAGCCGGTGCTCTCCGCGCTCGCCCGTCTCTTTGAAAAAGAACGCGCCGACGTGCCCGTGTCGGTTGCCCTCACAATCCGGGAGGGGGAACTGCCGGAACTGACCGTGACGGCCCGCGGCGAAAGCGTCACCGTCCGCGGAGAAACGGCGCCAGAACCGGCGTGCGAAAAGCCGCTGACCGAAGAGGCGCTGACCCTCCGGCTGCAAAAATGCGGCGGCACGGCGTTCTTCGCTGACCAAATCACGGTATCGCTCGACCCTGGGCTGATCGTTCCCGCGAGCGAGATCAACGCCCTGCGCCGCAGGGCCCTTGAAACGCTTGAAAACGCCCTTTCAGCTGTAAAGCCTAAACACTTTACAGATGCGGTTGTTTTGCCGAATTCTTCCGTATCGGAAAAAAGAGAACGCGAAACGGCGCGCATGGGCAGGACGAAAGAAAAAACGCCGCGCTACCGGCTGCGGCTGGAATCTTTGGCCCAGATTCCACAGGATCTGACGGATGTGGAAAACATTTATTTGCCGTTGGAATCCGAGGAAAAGCTAGTGGAAAGCGTGAAAAACTGCCCTGTTTCTCTGGGTTTGGAGCTTCCGCGCGGGATTTTCGGCCGCGAAGCGGAAGTCGAGGCACTGTTGAAACGGGCGAAGGAAAACGGCTTTTCAATCGCCCTTTGTCCGACGCTGGACGGCGTCGCGCTGGCGAAAAAATACGGATTTGTGATCCACGGAGGCTATTCTCTGCACTGTTTCAACAGCCTGAGCGCCGCCGTTCTGGAAGACTTAGATGTAAAGGCTTTGACCTTGTCGCCAGAGCTGACGCTCGCGCAGGCGCATACGATTCAAACGTCGGTGCCGCGGGGGCTGCTTGCCTACGGGCGGCTGCCGCTGATGCTCACGCGCAACTGCCCTGTGCGCAACGTGACCGATTGCGCAAGCTGCAAACGCCGCCGCTTTTTGACCGACCGCAAGGGTGTGCGCTTCCCGGTGCGCTGCCGCTTCGGCTGCGCCGAGATTTTGAACGCATACCCGATCTGGCTCGCCGACCGGCAGCACGAACTAAGGGGCGTGGACTTTTTGACCTTGTATTTTACCGACGAGTCGCAGCGGGCGGTCGACGCCGTGCTCGACGCGTACCGCAACCAAAGACCCGCCAAGGGTGACTTCACCCGCGGCTTATATTACAGAGGCGTGGAATAAGGAGGGGCAGTTATGCCGAAACGCAGCGATTATCTTTCGTGGGACGAATACTTCATGGGCGTTGCCATTTTGTCGTCCTACCGCAGCAAGGACCCCAACACGCAGGTGGGCGCCTGCATCGTCAACGACCGCAACAAGATCATGTCCGTCGGGTACAACGGTTTCCCGACCGGCTGCAGCGACGACCAGTTCCCCTGGGAGCGCGACGGCGAAGCGTACGACACGAAGTACCCCTATGTCTGCCACGCCGAGCTGAACGCGATTCTCAACAACGCGGGCGCGAATCTGGAGGGCTGCCGGATCTATGTGGCGCTGTTCCCGTGCAACGAATGCGCGAAGGCGATCATCCAGTGCGGGATCCGCGAGGTGGTCTATCTTTCCGATAAATACGCCGACACGCCGATGACCCGCGCGAGCAAGCGCATGTTCAACGCCGCCGGCGTCAAGCTGACCAAGCTCGAACCGAAGAGAAAGAGCATTGTGATCGACCTCGACGAAACGAAAGTGTAAGGTGCACTGCGTGCAGCGCAGTGCACAATTCGGAATTAAAAAAGCCGCCCGTCGGGCGGCAACTGTGCACTGTGCACTGCGCACTGTGCACTCAAATTACGGCATGACGACCGAAACGGTCACCACGTCGTCGCGGCTGTTGAAAAAGCGGAGGATCTCCTTTGTGTCGAGACGGTACGACGCGCGCAAAGACAGGTCGTAGGAGACGTGGCCGTTTTCTTTGGTCGACATCTTCATATCGACCAGATGGGCGGACCATTCCTTGAGCTGTTCGTCCAGCGCGTCCTGGAACTCCTTGCTTTGCAGAACGGTGAACGAGATCTGATAGCGCGGCATGGATTCCGAACCGATCTTGAACTTGTGCAGCAGGAACTGGAACAGCGCGATCAGAAGCGTTGTGACGATGCCGAGGATATACAGACCGCTGCCGATGGCAAGGCCGATGCCCGACGTTGCCCAAAGTCCCGCCGCCGTGGTCAGACCGCTGACGGAGCCCTTGTTCTTGAAGATGACGCCCGCGCCGAGAAAGCTGATGCCGCTGACGACCTGCGCCGCAAGACGCGCCGGGTCGGTGCCGCGGACACCCTCAAAGAACATGCCGGTGCTGGTCGCCATATCGGTGAAGCCGTATTTGGAAATGACCATGATCAGCGCCGACGCCGCGCAGACGATCACGTGGGTGCGCAGACCCGCGCCCTTGAACCGGCGGCTGCGCTCATAGCCGATGACGGCGCCGCTGCCCATCGCGAGGATGATACGCAGGACGCATTCCAGCAGCATCATCAAACTGATCCGGTCGCTCGCATAAAGAGGAAACATACCATCAAGTCCTTTTATCAAAAAAATCCGCGTGCCGCGGTCTTTCTCTATTACAGTATATTGTATTACAATTCCAGGGGAAATGCAACCTTTTTTGAATCGATTTTTGAAAATGCCGCAACTTTTCATTGAAAAGGGCGGCTGACGGGAGAACAGCATGCAACGAAGCCTTTCTTTTTTCCTTGCGCTTTTGCTTCTTTTTTCGCTGGCATTGCCCGCGCTGGCGGCGGAAACGGCGCCAACGCTCGCGCAGGTGCAGAACGTGCAGACAACGCTCGAGGACAAAACGACGGTCACGCTGGAATGGGACGCCGTCCCCGGCGCGACCGGCTACAAGGTCGCGCTTTGCCGCGACGGGAGCGACAAATATAAAAACGTTGTGACAACAACGGCGACCCACGCGGCCGTCTTTTCGCTCGCCGGCGGCAAAACCTACCGCTTCCGTGTCCGCGCGTTCCAAAAGAAAGACGGCGCCGTCACCTGGGGCGAGCCGAGCGCGGATGCCTTTGCCGTGACCGCGCCGGGAGGCCTGAAGGGGCTGACCGTCTCTGACATTTCACAGAATACCGTGACGCTTTCCTGGAAAGCGACAAAGGGCGCGACGTATTACGAAGTCTTTCTCTATGACGACGCGAAGGGCGGCTTTCGGCTCTACGGGTTGAGCGGTTATCTGCAGATGACGGTGAAGAACCTTTCCCCGAACCGGGAATACCGCTTCAAGGTCCGGCCCTTCCGGCTCGAAAAAGGCAAGTACGCGGCGGGGGAGATGAGCGGCGAACTTGCCGAGACGACCGATACCAACGGGCTGCCGCACACCGCGTGGCAGGCGGTCAAGGCCTACAACAACGCGCTGAACGCCGCAAAGAGCGGCGGGACCTACCGCCTGACGCAGAAGAAGACCGTCAAGACGACGAAGTACAGCGTTTCGCGCGCCGCGTTCGACGGGACGGTCGAAAACCTGATGCGTCTGTTCTCCGGCTCGCGCACGCGCCGCTACACGCTCAAAAACGGCAAAACCGCCGACGGCGAGACCGCATTGGCGCTGCTTCCGCCGTTCGGCAAGACGCTTTCTCTGACGCCGGACGACCTTAAGTCGTTCACCGCGGAAAAGCAGACGGGCGGCGGCTATGTGCTGACGCTGACGCTCAACGAGGACATCTCGCTCTTTGAAAACGGCAAAACGAGCCGCCCGACCGTTCTTTCCAAAGCGACGGACTACCTGCGCTTTGAAAAGCTCGACACCACGCCGATCAAGCTGACCGCAGGCAAGGTGCTTTACGACGGCGCCGTGCTGACGCTGACGCTCGACCGCAGCCACGCGATGACGGCGCTTGCGACGCGGGTGCGCGCCGCGCTGCAGCTCGAATGTCTCGCCGCGTCCGTCCCGTTTACCGCCGCCGTCGCCTACGACTGCAAGGAGCAGTACAAGCTCGAAAAATAATTTCGCTTTTTTTGCCTGAAGTATTGCAAGAAAGCGCAGAATTTGATAATATAATGAGTGGTATCCAATCAGGCGGGACGCCCCGTCTGCGCCAATTCTAAAGTCCGAAAGGAGAACAAGCAACATGAATTATTCACATGAAGTCGAAAGAATGTGCATGGTCGCGAAGGGACCGCACCACGGACCGGCGCCCATTCCCGAAGAGGGCAAATGGGTCAAGGCGTATGAAATCAAGGATATTTCCGGTTTCACCCACGGCATCGGCTGGTGCGCGCCGCAGCAGGGCGCCTGCAAGCTTTCGCTCAATATCAAAAACGGCATCATCGAAGAGGCGCTCGTGGAAACGATCGGCTGCTCCGGCATGACCCACTCCGCCGCGATGGCGAGCGAGATTTTGCCCGGCAAAACGATCCTGGAAGCGCTCAACACCGACCTCGTCTGCGACGCGATCAACACCGCGATGCGCGAGTTGTTCCTGCAGATCGTTTACGGCCGTTCGCAGTCCGCGTTCTCCGACGACGGTCTGACCGTCGGTGCCGGACTCGAAGACCTCGGCAAGGGCCTGCGCTCCCAGGTCGGCACGATGTACGGCACGAAGCTCAAGGGCACGCGCTATCTGGAGATGGCGGAAGGCTATGTCACCCGCATGGCGCTCGACGCTGACGATCAGGTGATCGGCTACGAATTCGTTTCGCTCGGCAAGATGACCGACTTCATGAAGAAGGGCGACGACGCGAACACGGCCTATGAAAAGGCGAAGGGCACCTACGGCCGCTTTGCCGACGCTGTGAAGTATATTGATCCCCGCAAGGAATAAGGAGGTAAGAAGAGATGGCTTTGTTTGAAAACTATGAAAGACGCGCAGACAAGATTCTTGCCGTCCTGAAAGAATACGGCATTGCTTCGATCGAAGAATGCAAAGAGCTGACCCTTGCAAAGGGCATCGACGTGGACAAGATCGTCCGCGAGACCCAGCCCATCTGCTTTGAAAACGCCGTCTGGGCCTACACCGTCGGCTGCGCGATCGCGCTCAAGAAGGGCTGCACCAAGGCTGCCGACGCCGCCGCCGCAATCGGCGAAGGTCTCCAGTCGTTCTGCATCCCCGGCTCCGTCGCCGAAAACCGCAAGGTCGGCCTCGGCCACGGCAACCTCGGCAAGATGCTGCTTTCGGAAGAGACCGAATGCTTCTGCTTCCTTGCCGGCCATGAGAGCTTTGCCGCCGCGGAAGGCGCGATCAAAATCGCCCTCAACGCGAACAAGGTCCGTGTCAAGCCCCTTCGCGTCATTCTGAACGGTCTTGGCAAAGACGCGGCGATGATCATCTCCCGCATCAACGGCTTCACCTATGTGAAGACGGAGTTCGACCCCTACGCGGAAGAAGTGACGGTCGTGTCCGAAACGGCCTATTCCGACGGCCCGCGCGCGAAGGTCCGCTGCTACGGCGCCGACAACGTCCCCGAAGGCGTTGCGATCATGCGTCTGGAGAACGTCGGCGTTTCGATCACCGGCAACTCCACCAACCCGACCCGCTTCCAGCATCCCGTTGCCGGCACCTATAAGAAATGGTGCACCGAGAACGGCGTGAAGTACTTCTCCGTGGCGTCCGGCGGCGGCACAGGCCGTACGCTCCATCCGGACAACATGGCGGCCGGCCCGGCGTCCTACGGTATGACCGACACCCTCGGCCGTATGCATTCCGACGCCCAGTTCGCCGGTTCGTCCTCCGTGCCTGCCCACGTGGAAATGATGGGTCTCATCGGCATGGGCAACAACCCGATGGTCGGCGCGACCGTCGCGTGCGCAGTTGCAGTGGAAGAAGCCTCGAAATAAGCAGTTAGCAGTTAGCTGTTAGCAGTCAGCAAAAAGCCGCTCCCGGTGGAGCGGCTTTTTTAGTGGCCAGTGGCTGGTGACGCGGGCGGGGAGAGTTGCGGAGGGAAGGACGCAACCGCGCAGGAAGATCCATTGTCGGCTGTCTGCCTCTCCCGTCATCGTGCGAAAGCACGATGACGGGAGAGGTTGTACTCGTTTGCCGCCAACGATCTGTAGTTTTTTACACTGCAGAACCTCTTCCGTCACGCGCTTTATATGGTGGTTCTATGCCGCGAATCGTGTTGGCGCGTGCCACCTCCCCCGTGTCGCACGCCTTGCGGCGCGCCGGGGAAGGCTTTTTTACGCGGCAGCTTATTTTCCCGTTATACGACACGTTTCCCGCGTCACTGCACACACTGCAAACTGCAAACTAAAAAACGCCCCGAGGGGCGTTTTTTATCAGTCGCTGGTGTAGGGCAGCAAGGCGACCTGACGGGCGCGCTTGATGGCCGTGGTCAGCTCGCGCTGGTGACGGGCGCAGGTGCCGGTCACGCGGCGGGGCAGGATCTTGGCGCGATCGGACGTGAACTTGCGCAGACGCGCGATGTCCTTATAGTCGATCGTTTCCACTTTATCAACACAGAACGCGCAGACTTTTCTGCGGCCTTTTCTGTTGGGACGGCCATTGCCTTTTTCAAATGCCATAACTCTTCCTCCTTGTTATTCTTTTCTGGTTGCCGGTCTCTCAGAACGGGAGATCTTCGTCGTCGGTGATCTCTTCAAAATCGCCGGCCGCGGCGGACTGATAGGCGGGCGCCTGTGCCGGAGCGGCGGGAGAAGCCTGGTTGAAGCTGCCGTTGCCGCCATCCGTCTTGGAGCCGGTGAAGGACGCTTCGCGAACGTTGACTTCCACTGCCGTGCGCTTGGCGCCGTTCTTGTCTTCGTAGGTACGGGTCTGGATCGAACCCATCACGGCGATCATCGAGCCCTTGGTGAAATAGCGGCTGATGAAGTTGCCGGTCTGTTCCCACGCGACGCAGCTGATGAAATCAGCCTGGCGCTGTTCGCCCTGACGGACGTAGGATCTGTCGACCGCGATGCGGAACGAGCAGACCGATTTGCCCGTTGTTGTGGTACGCAGTTCGGGATCCGCCACAAGGCGGCCCATGAGAACGACGCTGTTAATCATGCCTGTTTCCTCCTTACTGTTTCACGGTGAGCGAACGGAGCACACCTTCGGTGATCTTGACCACACGATCGAGCTCCGCCGGGAAATCCGGTTCGCAGGTGAAGTTGACGAGCATGTAGTAGCCTTCGGTCTCATAGTTGATGGGATAGGCCAGCTTGCGCTTGCCCCACTCATCGATACTCTCGATCGTACCGTTCGCCTCGATCAAAGCCTTGAACTTATCAACAAGAGCAGTCACGCTTTCATCGCCGTTTGCAACGGAAAAGACTAACATGGTTTCGTACTTGTTTGCCATTTGTGTTGCACCTCCTTATGGACTTTGGCCCTGCTTTTTTGCAGAGCAAGGATCCGCACGTCAGAATTGCGGTTCTATGATTATATCAGCGGGAATCGGAAATGTCAAGGGATTTTGGAAGATTTTTTAGATTGGGAGGGATTAAGGAATTAAGGGAATGAGGGAATGAAGAATGAAGCGGTGCGTTTTTGAAAAAGAGAAGGGTCGCCGTGCGGCGACCCTTGCTAACTGCTAACAGCTAACTGCTGACAACTCAAAGTCTTGCTTCCAGCTCCTTGCGGACGGCGGCGATGAAATCGTCGGTCGTCAGCGTTTCGGGTTGGATCTCTCCCTGCCACATCAGGGCAAGGTCCTTTGTCATCTTTCCGCTTTCGATCACGGCGAGGGACGCTTCCTCCAGCGTCTTTGCAAAGCGGACGAGGGCGGCGTTGCCGTCGAGTTCTCCGCGCTTTTTGAGCGCGCCCGTCCAGGCGAAGATGGTCGCGATCGGGTTGGTCGAGGTCGTTTCACCCTTGAGATAGCGGTAGTAGTGGCGGGTGACGGTGCCGTGGGCGGCCTCGTATTCGAAGTTGCCGTCGGGAGACACGAGGACGCTCGTCATCATCGCGAGCGAGCCGAACGCCGTCGAGACCATGTCGCTCATCACGTCGCCGTCGTAGTTCTTGCACGCCCAGATGTAGCCGCCCTTCGAGCGGATCACGCGGGCGACCGCGTCGTCGATCAGCGTATAGAAATAGGTGATGCCCAACTCGTTGAACTTCGCCTTGTATTCGCGGTTGAAGATATCTTCGAAGATCAGCTTGAACGTCTGGTCATACTGCTTCGAGATCGTGTCCTTCGTGGAGAACCAGAGGTCCTGCTTCGTTTCGATCGCGAAGTTGAAGCACGAGCGCGCGAACGACTCGATCGACGTGTCCTTGTTATACATGCCCTGCAGCACGCCGCCGCATTCGAAGTCGTAGATCGTGGCGCGCTTCACTTCGCCGTCTTCGGCCGTGAAGAGCAGCTCCGCCTTGCCGGGCTTTGTCAGCCGGAACTCCGTCGCCTTGTAGACGTCACCGTAGGCGTGACGCGCGATGGTGATCGGCTGTTCCCAACTGCGCACCGCGGGCTTGACGCCGCTGACGAGGATCGGCGTGCGGAAGACCGTGCCGTCGAGGATGGCGCGGATCGTGCCGTTCGGGCTCTTCCACATCTCCTTGAGATGATACTCCTCGACGCGCTGCGCGTTCGGGGTGATCGTCGCGCACTTGACGCCGACGTGGTATTTCTTGATCGCTTCGCCCGCGTCGATGCTGACCTGATCGTTCGTCTCGTCGCGGTGCGGCAATCCGAGGTCGTAGTATTCGGTGTTCAGCTCCACAAACGGAGAGAGCAGCTCGTCCTTGATCGACTGCCAGATGATACGGGTCATTTCGTCGCCGTCCATCTCGACGATCTTGTTCATTTTGATTTTATCCATTACAACGCCTTCTTTATTTCACATATTTTTCAATAAACGCGTCGAGCTTTGCTTCATACGCCGGCATGTCGGTGATGAACGAGGCCGCGTGGTCGGCGCCCTCCACAACAAGGATGTCCTTATCGGGACAGGCACAGGCGTCGTACAGCTCATAGACCATCTTCGTCGGGACGAAGGTGTCGGCGGCGCCGTGGACGAACAGCATCGGGATCTTCGCGCGTCTGACCGCGTCGATCGCGCAGGTGTCCTTGCCGAAGTCGTAGCCCGCATAGACCTTGTTGAACGCGTTGTCGATCTCGATCAGCGGATGGGCGGGAACTTTC
>CAMZEG010000009.1 GCA_947305635.1 uncultured Clostridia bacterium | reverse complement strand
AGACCACGGTGTTCAACCTTCTGACCAACGTCTATCAGCCCACGCGCGGCGACATCCTGCTGGACGGTTACAGCACCGCCGGCAAAACCACCGCGCAGGTCAACCGCATGGGCATTGCCCGTACGTTCCAGAATATCCGCCTGTTCGACAAGATGAGCGTCATCGACAACGTCAAGGTGGGTCTCAATTCCAGCACGAAGGAGCCGTTTATCGCGTGCATGACGCACCTGTTCGGCTACCGCAAGGCGGAAAAACTGGCCCAGGAGGAGGCGCTCAAACTCCTCGACTTCATGCACATGACGGACGTCGCCTATGACGAAGCGGGCTCTCTGCCCTACGGCGCGCAAAGACGCTTGGAGATCGTCCGCGCCCTCGCGACGAAGCCGGGCATCCTCCTGCTGGACGAGCCCGCCGCCGGCATGAACCCGTCGGAGACGGCAAATCTGATGGAAAACATCCGCAAGATCCGCGACACCTTCCAGATCGCCATCATGCTCATCGAGCACGACATGAACCTCGTCATGGGCATCTGCGAAGGCATCTGCGTACTCAACTACGGCAAGGTGATCGCCAAGGGCGAGCCGGACGATATCAAATCGAACCCGGTCGTCATCGAAGCCTATCTCGGCAAAAAGAAGGAGGCGTAACGATGCTGCAGGTCGAAAATATCAACGTCTTTTACGGCAACATCCACGCCATCCGCGACATCTCCTTTTCGGTCAACGACGGCGAGGTCGTCGCGCTGATCGGCGCGAACGGCGCCGGCAAATCCACCACGCTGAAAACCGTCTCGGGCCTTCTGCCCTCGCGGACGGGTTCCATCACCTTCCTCGGCCAGAACATCGACCGCGTCCCGGCGCACAAGCGCGTCGCGATGGGCCTTTCGCAGGTCCCGGAGGGCCGCCGGATCTTCTTGCAGATGACCGTGCTGGAGAATCTGCAGATGGGCGCCTTCACGAGCAAGGAAGACGTCAAGGCCGATTTAGACAACGTCTTTGAGCGTTTCCCGCGCCTCAAGGAGAGAAGAAACCAGATCGGCGGCACGCTTTCCGGCGGCGAGCAGCAGATGCTCGCGATGGGCCGCGCACTGATGAGCCACCCGAAACTGCTGATGCTCGACGAGCCGTCGATGGGGCTTGCGCCCATCCTCGTGGAGCAGATTTTCGACATCATTCACGAGCTGCACAAGGCCGGCACCACGATCCTTCTGGTCGAACAGAACGCGGAAATGGCGCTGAAAATCGCCGACCGCGCCTATGTGCTGGAATCCGGTCAGATCGCCGTCACCGGCACGGGGCAGGAGCTTGCCGCCTCCGACCGGATCAAGAAGGCATACCTCGGCGGTTAACATAACACAAAGGAGAACAGCTATGCTATTTTCACAGGATATCGGCATCGACCTCGGCACGGCGAACACGATCGTCTTCGTCAAGGATAAGGGCATCGTCATCCGCGAGCCCTCCGTTGTCGCGATCAACGTCAGCGGCAAACCGGCGCGCGTCGTCGCCGTCGGCACCCAGGCCAAGGAGATGATCGGCCGCACGCCCGGCTCCATCACCGCGATGCGCCCGCTGCGCGACGGGGTGATCGCCGATTTTGACGTCACGACCGAGATGCTGAAAAAGTTTATCGAAAAAGCGATGGGCGGCAGCTTCTTTGCCAAGGCCCGCGTCGTGATCTGCATCCCCTCTGGCGTGACCGAGGTGGAACGCAGGAACGTCCACGACGTCGCGATCGAGGCCGGCGCGCGCTACGTCAGCCTTATCGAAGAGCCCATGGCCGCCGCCATCGGCGCGGGGCTGCCCGTGAGCGAAGCGATCGGTTCGATGGTCGTCGATATCGGCGGCGGCACGTCGGAGGTCGCGGTGATCTCGCTCGGCGATATCGTCTGTTCGCGCTCGGTGCGCGTCGCGGGCGACAGCTTCGACAACGCGATCGTCCAGTATGTGCGCAAAAAGTATAACCTGCTCATCGGCGAACGCACCGCCGAGGATATCAAGATCAAGATCGGCTCCGCCTGCGAATACGAGGGCGAGGGCAAGATGGAGGTCAAGGGACGCAACCTCGTCGACGGTCTGCCGATGAATCTCACCGTCACGAGCGAAGAGATCCGCGAAGCGCTTGCGGACCCCGTCAGCCAGATTCTCGAAGCCGTCAAGGCGACGCTCGAAAAGACGCCGCCGGAGCTCGCTTCGGATATCATCGACCACGGCATCATGCTCACGGGCGGCGGCTCGCTGCTGCGCGGTCTGGACAAGCTGATCGCCGAAGAGACCGGCATGCCGGTCAATATTGCCGACAACCCGCTGGACTGCGTTGCGGACGGCACGGGGATCTATCTCCAGTCCGACGCGCTCAAGCTGATCGGCAAACGTATCTGACAACGCGGAAAGGACAAACGCTATGCGGCAGTTTTTGAAAAGTACCCAAGTGAAGATCTGCCTCGTCGTGCTGTGCGCGCTGCTGCTCGGCGCGGTCTTTGCCGCCGTGTCCAAAAACGACGCTTCCCCCGTGACAAAGGCGGTTTCGGTGGTGTTCACCCCGATCCAGAAGGCGACCGGCTTTTTGAGCGAAAAGCTCCGGTTCTTCGGCGCGTCGTTCGCGTCGGCCGATACCTACCGCGCGGAAAACGAGGCGCTGCGCGCCCAGGTCGCGGAATACGAGGCGCAGATGGTCGATTACGACGAGATCAAGCATAAGATCACGTCCTATGAAGAGATGCTCGGCGTCAAGGCCTCGCACGCGGATTACACCTTTGCGCCGGCGAATATCATCGGCTCCGACACGGCCGACCCCTACGCGTCACTGATCATCGACAAGGGCAGCAACGACGATATCGCGGTCAACGACCCGGTCGTCTGCGGCAACTACCTTGTCGGCGTCGTCAAAAAGGTCAGCCCGACCTACAGCGTCGTGCTCACGCTCCTGCACCCGCAGATCAACGTCAGCGCGATTGAAAGCAAGACCCGCGAAACGGCCTATGTCACGACCGACGCGCAGCAAAGCGGCAACGGCAAATGCGTGATGGCGGGTCTCGCCCGCGCCACGCTGATCGCCCCGGGCGGCATCGTCACAACCTCCGGCATCGGCGGGATCTACCCGAAGGGGCTGATCATCGGCACGGTGACGCAGGTGCTCGAAAGCGAAGTCGATCTGACGAGCTACGCGATCGTCGAGCCGGGCACGGATCTGCGCGCGCTTGAGGACGTCTTTGTGATCACGTCCTTCCGCGGGCAGGGGATTGAATAACCACAACTCAGGAGACACACCATGCGAACGAACCGGAAACAACTGATTCTGCGGCGGACGCTTTACGCGCTGCTGCTGGTTCTTTGCGCGCTGCTGCAGCATACCCGCGGCGCGTTTCTCCATTTCGGGGACGTTCATGTGTGGCTGCTGCCGGCCGCGGCCGTGCTGATTGCGATGCAGGAAAAGATGGTGCCCGCGCTGCTGTTCGGCGCGCTGGCGGGCGTGCTCTGGGATTACGGGAGCTTCCGCGCGGACGGCTTTTTCGCCGTCTGGCTCGCCTTTGTTGCCTTTTGCTGCAGCGTGCTTGTCGCGTTCTGGGTCCGCAGCAACTACCGCGCGGCGCTGCTGCTTAGCGGCGGGGCGCTGGCGCTGACGGCGCTGTTCCAGTGGATCTGCTTCGTCGTGATCCCGGGGACGGGGAGCGCGGGCTACGTTTTATTCCACTTCTCGCTGCCCTGCGCGGCGCTGAGTTTTTTGTTCACCGGCCCGTTGTACTGGCTGGTCAGCCGGATCGCACAGGCGTTCCGGCAAACCGAAGCGGCGGCCTGAAACTGCCGCTGATTCAAGTTTCTGAGACTATTACGAAAGGAGGCGCGCCATTGTGCGACGCGACGGCAATGCGCGCAGAGCGCGCGGTGTAACGATCATCATCGCGGGCATTCTGCTGCTCTTTCTGGGCCGCATGGTCTATATCCAGGCGATTTCCGGCCGCGAAGCGAAGCAGACGGCGGTATCCAGCGTGACCGTACCCGTCGAAGCGACGCGCGGCGAGATCCGCGACCGCAACGGCGAACTCCTTGTGACCAACGAGCAGGTGCGGACCGTCTCGCTGGACTTTCTGCGCTTCCCCTCCGGCAAACAGCCGCAATCGCGCAACGAGATTTTGCTGTCACTTTTGAAGCTTTTCCGCAAGTATGACGAAGAGTGGATCGACGCGCTGCCGATCCGTGTGACGCAGAACGGCACCCTGCGGTTCAAGACCGACCGCGAAAACGAGATCAGCTATCTCAAGAGCAAGGCGTTTTTGCACCTGAACCCCTACGCGACCGTGGAAAACTGCTTCAACGCGCTTGTGGACCGCTATGAGCTGCAGGACTTTTCGCTGACGGACGCGCGCGATATCGCCTCGGTCTACTATTCGATGCACAAGAACGGCTTCAGCGCCGGCACGCCCTATACCTTTGCCGAAGACGTCAGCGAAGCGCTTGTCGCCTCGCTCAAGGAGCGCTCCGACCGATACCCCGGCGTCGACGTCAAGGTGGAAGCGCAGCGCAGCTATGTCGACAGCACCCTCGCGCCCCACATCCTCGGCATCGTCGGCGCGATCAGCGAAACGGAGTACGAGGCCAAAAAGGACGAGGGCTACACCCGCGACGACGTGATCGGCAAGAACGGCCTTGAATACACGATGGAACAGTACCTGCGCGGCACGCCGGGCGAAAAGATCATCACGACCGACGCGGACGGCAACACGACCGAAACCTACACCGTCCTCCCGCGGCAGGGCGACACCGTTGTTTTGACGATCGACAAGGGGGTCCAGAAGGCGGCGCAGAACGCGCTGAAAAAGCTGATTCTGCAGCAGCAGATGGCGCGCAACGTCACCTCCGGCGCGGTCGTCGTGATGGATACCCGCAACAACGACGTGCTCGCGGCGGCGTCCTACCCGACGTTCGACCTCGATACCTACCAGAAGCAGGCGTCGAAACTCAACGCCGACCCGTCGAAGCCGCTTTGGAACCGCGCGCTGCGCAGCACCTATTCCCCGGGCTCGACGATCAAGCCCTGCGTCGCGATGGCGGGTCTTGAAGAGGGCGTCATCACCAAGGACACCTATATCACCTGCACCGGCAAATACCGCTATTACGAAGACTATCAGCCCGGCTGTACGGGCGTGCACGGCGGTCAGAATGTCGTCTACGCGCTGTATCACAGCTGCAATATCTTCTTCTACGAGACCGCGCGTCTCGTCGGGATCGAAAAGCTCAACCGCTATTTCACGATGTTCGGCCTCGGCGAAAAGACCGGCGTCGAGCTGACCGAAGCGGAAGGCACCGTGGACTCCTACTTGCTGCGCACCTCGAAGGGCGAGCTTTGGACCCCCGGTCTGACGATTCAGGCGGGCATCGGCCACGGCGACAACGCCTTCACGCCGATCCAGCTTTGCGCCTATGTCTCGACGATCGCGAACCGCGGCGTGCGCTATAAGGCGCATCTCGTCAAGACCGTCCTCACAAGCGACTTCAGCAAGACGGTCTACCTCGCGGACCACATGGTCCTTTCACAGGCCAACTTCAAGGCCGACAACTGGGATCAGGTCCAGAAGGGCATGCTCCTCGTCGGTACCCGCAGCTACGCCGACTTTTCCGACGTTCCGGTCGACGTCGCGGCGAAGACCGGTACGACGACGGTTGAAAAATGGATCAACGGCTACAAGGTCGACACCTACAACGGTCTGATTCTGACCTTTGCCCCGTATGAAGACCCGGAGATCGCGATCGCGGTCGTGATCGAGGGCGCCGGCTCCGGCGGTTCCACCGCGCCGGTCGCCTCCGAGATCATGCAGTACTATTTTTCCACAAAGACAACGGCCGAACCGGCGCAGGAGGAAGGCACGCTGCTGCGCTGAGTCAACACTTCTTTATGAAAAAGGAGAGAGCCTTATGGCAAAAAGAATCGTCATCGCCTCCGGCAAGGGCGGCGTCGGCAAGACGACCGTCGCCGTCGGCCTTTCCAAAGCGCTTGCCGCCCGCGAAAAGCGGGTGCTGCTTGTGGATTTCGACAATCTGCGCTCGGTGGATCTGATGCTCGGCGCGGCGGAAAGCGTCGTGTTCGACTGGGGCGATCTGCTTCTGGGCCGCTGCGACGCCGAAGCGGCGATCGGCCGCGCGCAGGGGATCGACTTCCTCTCCTGTCCGCCGCGCTACGACGGCTTTACCGCCCAGCAGGTCAAAGCGCTGATGAAAACGCTGGAAGCAAACTACGACTATCTGCTCTTCGACGCGCCCGCCGGGGTCGGCGCCGGTCTGCGCCTTGCCTGCGCGGCGGCGCAGCGCGCCCTTGTTGTCGCGACGCCGGACCCGATCTGCGTGCGCGCCGCCTTCCGCGCCGCCGAAGAGATGGAGAGCTGGGGCGTCACGAACAGCCGTCTCGTGCTCAACCGCGCCGTACGCCGCGATATGCAAAAGAAGCGGCTGCTCAATATCGACGACGCGATCGACAAAACCGGCGTCCAGCTGATCGCGATCGTGCCCGAAGATAAGCTCTTGCGCAAAGCGGGCGTCGAGGGGATCTGTCAGCCCTATCAGCTCTCGTTCGAAGCGTTCTACAATCTTGCCGCGCGGATCGAGGGCAAGCAGGTGCCGCTGGCCTTTTTGTAAAGAATCTTTCATAAAAAGGGAATAATCGTACCATAAATTTGTTCTTTTTTCTCAAAAAACGCTTGCCAAGTCCAAAAATCTCTGTTATAATGGGGGCAGTTAGTGTGTTCCATCACAGAACGAAAGGGAGATGACGGAAGCATGAACATCGCGCTGATAGCACATGACGCGAAAAAGGAATTGATGACCCAGTTCTGTATCGCCTACTGCGGTACGCTCAGCCACCACAGCCTTTGCGCCACAGGAACGACGGGCAAACTCGTCAGCGACGCGACCGGTCTGCGGATTACGCAGTTCATGGCCGGCGCGCAGGGCGGCGAAGAACAGATCGCGGCGCGGATCGCCTGCAATGAGATCGACCTGCTTTTGATGTTCCGCGATCCGCTGAACCCGAAGCCCAACGAGCCGAACGAGGCGAATCTGCTGCGCCTTTGCGACGTCCACTCCGTCCCGGTCGCGACCAACATTGCGACGGCGGAGGCGCTGATCCACGCGCTTGAGCGCGGCGATCTCGACTGGCGCGACATCATGTATCCGAAGAACTGACAACAAAATAGAAAAAGGCGAAGACTGAAAAGAGTACCCGGTTTCCGCGCACAGAGAGGGGAGCGTTCTGCTGCGAGCTCCCTGCGTTACGGAGCAGGCGAAGACATTCACGAGCCGGCGTTATGCCCGTTTGCCGCGTTAAGGCGTTTGAGCGGAACCGCTATTGCGGTTCAATCAGGGTGGTACCGTGGAGCGCAGCTTCATCCCTATGGCGAAGAGCCGTTGCGGAGAAGCGCGCTCTTTTCGTTGGGCACCTCTCAACACTGCGCGCGCTAAAACGACTCGAGTATTCAGAGGTGCCCAATTCCGAATTACAAATCTCACCATTCTTCCTCAAAGGAGGTTTTAACCTATGGCGTTGATCACCAAATCCATCAAAGGCACGCAGGACGTGCTGCCGCAGGAGAGCTATAAGATCCAGTTTCTGGAGTCGACGGCGCTCGAGATCGCCGGCAACTACGGCTTTCGCGAGATCCGCACCCCGGTCTTTGAACACACCGAGCTGTTCCAGCGCGGCGTCGGCGACACGACCGACGTCGTCCAAAAAGAGATGTACACCTTCCTCGACAAGGGTGAGCGGTCGATTACGCTGCGCCCCGAGGGAACGGCGGGCGTTGTGCGCTCGTTTCTGGAGCACGGCCTGTATAACGAGCCGATGCCGCAGAAGCTTTGCTATCTGACGAGCTGCTACCGCTACGAAAAGCCGCAGGCCGGCCGCCTGCGCGAATTCCACCAGTTCGGCGTCGAATGCCTCGGCACGGCGTCGCCCGCCGCGGACGCGGAGACGATCGCCCTCGCGAACGAGCTGTTCTCGTTCCTCGGCGTGCGCGGTCTCGAGCTGCAGCTCAACTCCATCGGCTGCAAGGACTGCCGCAAGGAATACCACAAGGCGCTGCACGATTACTTCGAGAGCCGCCGGGACGAGCTTTGCCCGACGTGTCAGGAGCGGCTCGACCGCAACCCGATGCGCATTCTCGATTGCAAAAGCCCCGTCTGCGCCGCGATCGCCAAGGACGCGCCCAAGGTGCTCGACTATCTTTGCGACGACTGCCGCGCCCATTTTGAGAGCGTGCAGCAATTCCTGCGCACCATGGGGATCCCGTTCACGGTCAACCCGACGATCGTACGCGGCCTCGATTATTACACCCGCACCGTCTTTGAGTTCGTCTCCACCGAAATCGGCGCCCAGGGCACCGTCTGCGGCGGCGGCCGCTACGACGGCCTTGTGGAGGAGATCGGCGGCCCGCACATCCCGGCGCTCGGCTTCGGCCTCGGGCTGGAACGCCTGCAGCTGCTGATGGAAGCCCAGAAGCTCCCGTTCCCGGAACCGGAACGCTGCAGCCTGTATATCGCTTCGATGGGAGACAAGGCGCTTGACCGCGCGGCGCAGATCGTTGCTTCCTTACGGCAGGAGGGGGTCTTCGCGGAGTTCGACGTCGTCGGACGCAGCGTCAAGGCGCAGATGAAATACGCCAACAAGATCGGCGCGAAGTTCACCCTCGTCTTAGGCGACAGGGAACTCGAAAGCGGCAATATCCGGCTCAAGAACATGGCCACGGGCGAAGAGACCGAACTGCCGCTCGATACCTTTGAAGGCGATTTCATGCGCATCTCGATCAGCGAAAGTCTCAAGGAACTCGAAGACCTCGGCGTGGATACCGATATCGACGTCGACGCGATTCTCAATTCGACATTATTTTAAGAGGTGACTCAGATGGATACCATGACAGGACTCAAACGAACCGACTACTGCGGCACGTTTACCGCAAAAGATATCGACCGCGAAGTTGTCGTCTGCGGCTGGGTACAGCGGCAGCGCAACCTCGGCGCGCTGATCTTCGTCGATCTGCGCGACCGGACGGGTATCGTCCAGCTCGCGTTTGACGATTCCACCGACAAGGCGGTGTTCGACAAGGCGTTTTCCGTGCGCAGCGAATATGTGCTGATGGCGCACGGTGTCGTCCGCGAACGCTCGAGCAAGAACTACGACATCCCGACGGGCGAAATCGAAATCGCCGTCGACGATCTGCGGATCCTCGGCGAAAGCGAAACCCCGCCGTTCGAGATCATCGAAAACTGCCCGACGAGCGAACTGACCCGCCTGAAATATCGCTACCTCGATCTGCGGCGCCCGGATCTCCAGAAGAACATCCTCTTGCGCCACAAGATCACGAAGGTGACGCGCGACTACTTTGACGAGAACGGCTTTATCGAGATCGAAACGCCGATGCTGATCAAATCCACGCCCGAGGGCGCAAGAGACTTCCTTGTCCCGTCGCGCATCCACAAGGGCAGCTTCTACGCGCTGCCGCAGTCGCCGCAGCTTTACAAGCAGCTGTCGATGGTCGCGGGCTTCGACCGCTATATGCAGATCGCCCGCTGCTTCCGCGACGAGGACCTCAGGGCCGACCGTCAGCCGGAGTTCACCCAGATCGACGTGGAAATGAGCTTCGTGCAGATGGAGGACGTGCTCTCGATGATCGAAGGCTTCATGGGGCGGCTGTTCAAAGAGATTCTGGACGTCGACGTGACGCTGCCGCTGCCGCGCCTGACCTATAAGGACGCGATGGAGCGCTACGGCTCCGACAAGCCCGACACCCGCTACGGGATGGAAATCTTCGACCTCGCAAACGAAGTGAAAGACTGCGGCTTCGGCGTCTTCTCCGGCGCCGTCGCGAACGGCAGCCGCGTCTGCGGTATCACCGCGAAGGGCGCGTATAACGTCCTCACCCGCAAGGAGATCGACAAGCTCGTCGAATTCGTCAAGGGCATCGGCGCGAAGGGCATCGCCTGGATCCGCTACGCCGAAGACGGCACGGTCGCTTCCTCCTTCGCGAAGTTCATGACCGACGACGAGATGGCCGCGATCGCCGCGAAAGCGGACGCAAAGCCCGGCGACGTGGTGCTGATCATCGCCGACAAGGAGAGCGTGACGCTGCCGGTGCTCGGCGCGCTGCGTCAGAATGTCGCGAAGAAGCTCGACATCATCCCGAAGGATCAGTACAATCTTCTGTGGATCGTCGAATTCCCGTTCTTCGACTGGGACGAGGAACTCGGCCAGTTCGTCGCGATGCACCACCCGTTCACCGCGCCGCTGGAAGAATGTCTGCCGTATCTCGAAACCGACAAGGCGAACGTCCGCGCGACGGCCTATGACCTTGTGCTCAACGGCGTCGAACTCGCGAGCGGCTCGATCCGCATCACCGACCCCGTGCTGCAAAAGCGGATCTTCTCGCTGCTCGGCCTGAGCGACGAAGAGGCCTATCAGAAGTTCGGCTTCCTCACCGACGCGTTCCGCTTCGGCGCGCCGCCCCACGGCGGTATCGGTCTGGGACTCGACCGCCTTTGCATGCAGATGCTCAAGCTCGACACGCTGCGCGACGTCGTTGCCTATCCGAAGGTGCAGAACGCGAGCGAGCCGATGACCGAATGCCCGGCGCAGGTGGATTGTGCCCAGCTGAACGAGCTGGGGATCGCCCTCGCAGAATAAAAAGAAAAACCGTCGGTACCCCCGGCGGTTTCTTGCTTTGAACGATTGGCGACCGCTGTTTGAGAGCGATTGCCTGACTGCAGAAAGGAGTTCTTATGGCTACACTGAAAGCCTTCTATCAAAAGATCGTTTCGTTTTTCCTCGCGGCCTTCGCGGTGCTGTTCCCGATGCGGGGAGTTACAGGAGAGCTGCAGGGCGTCACCGTGACTGTCCCCGCCGTGACCACGGCGACCGAACAGATCGATATGACGATTGAAAACCGCAGCGGCAGCAACATCTCCTACGGCCTCGATTCCTTTTCGCTGGAAAAGCGAACGCTCACCGGCTGGACGACGATGCAAAAGCGCAGCGACTATGTGGTCTTGAAGATCCTGATGGTGGTTGAGCCGGGCGGCAAGGGAAAACTCAGCGTCAACCTGCCCGTGGTTTACGGCAAAACGCTCGACAAGGGGAGCTATCGCCTGAACTTTTCCTACAGCATGCGGGAGCACGGAAGCGGCGTTGCGTCCGTGACGTTTGCGGTGACTTCGTGAGCTGGTTGGTAGGGATTAAGGGATTAAGGGATTAAGGGATTAAGGGACTGAGTCAATGGAGAATGGAAAATAAGCGTCGGTGCCTTTTTCCGGCGTAACTGCACACTGCAAACTGCACACTAAAACAGCGCCCCGCAGGGCGCTGTTTTCAGCTTTCGCAAAAGTCCGTATCGAGCACGACCTCAAACGTGTAATCCGGGTAGGCGCTCTGCACTTCGCGGAGAATTTCGTTATAGACCGCCACGCGGTCCTTCGCGTCGAAGCTGATGATCAGGTCGAACCGGATCGTCTTCTTTTCTTCGCTGACATAAAAGCCGTGGATCTGCAGGACGTATTCGTTCTGCAGCACCATCTCACTGATCTTCTCGCGCATCGCGACGACCGCGGGGTCGCGGGTGTTGACCGAATAGACGCCGACGGCGGAAAGCAGGACGTTGTGCTCCTTGTAGACCTTGACGGTGATCGCGCGGATCAGCTCATCGAGTTCGTCCGCGGAATGGGTGTCCGGGACTTCGATATGCAGCGAGCCGAGAAACGCGTCCGGCCCGTAGTTGTTGAGGACAAGGTCATAGACGCCCGAGACGTCCGGGAAGGAGAGCACCGTCTCCTTGATTCCTCTTGCGAGGTCGGCGTCCGCGCGCTCGCCCAAGAGCTGCGAGATCGTCTCGCGCAGCATGTCGATACCCGATTTGAGGATCACCAGGGAGATCGCCGCGCCGAGGTACGGCTCGAGCGAAACGCCTTTCCAAAGGAAGATGCCCGCGGCGGCGAGGGTCGAGACCGAGATCACCGCGTCCAGGAGCGCGTCCGTCCCGGAGTTGCGCAGCGACTGGGAGTTGACGGCCTGCCCCACGCGGCGGAAATAGCTGCCGAGCAGGAGCTTGACCACGACGGCGGCCGCCACGATGATCAGAGAGACGGCCGAATAGTCCGGCGTCACGGGGGTGATCATCTTTTTGACCGATTCCGTCATGGCGGCGATGCCCGCGTAAAGCACGAGGAACGAGATCAGCATCGCGCTGAGGTATTCCGCGCGGCCGTGGCCGAAGGGGTGCTTGCGGTCGGGCGCTTTCCCTGCGAGACAGGTGCCGATGATCGTGATCAGCGAGGAACCCGCGTCGGTGATGTTGTTGACCGCGTCGAGGACGATGGCGATCGAATGGACGCCGAGGCCGATCACGGCCTTGAACGCCGCGAGAAAGACGTTTGCCGCGATCCCGACGATACTCGTGCGGACGATCGTTTTGCCGCGCGCGGCGGCCGCGGTCACTTCGGTGGTCTGTTTCATGCTTCCTCCTGTAGCGCGACGTGCATGACAACGCCGTCGTCATGGACCAGAAACGGCCGGTCCAGCCGGGATAGGTACAACACGATATAGACGTCGCCCGCCGCGCCGGACACGTTCGTGATCTGCCACAGCCAGACGATCCAGAACCATTCCCCCGGCAGCGTCAGCTGCAGCGCCGCGAAGACGGCGCCCCAGACGATCAGCGGCGAAAGGGCGGTCAGAAAATAGGTAAAACGGTCGAAATAATCGGTTTTGCTGCCGCAGTAGGCGTACAGCCCCGTGAAGCCGAAGCTCAGGTTTTTGGCGCCGCAGGCCTTCATTGTGAGACCGTGGGTGGCTTCGTGCAGCACGAGGTAGACGAGCATGCCGCCGAGCAATATCCCCATGCGGATCAGATACTGCGACAGTTCGTCCGACCCGCTGAACAGCGTCTGGATCGGGACAAAGCAGTGCATGACCGCCGCCATCAGCACCGCGACGACGGTGGCGCAGCCGTTGACGAGCAGCGCCTTCTTTTTGTCGTTCTGGAGGTCGACGGTCTTCTTCAGCGTCCAGCCCTGCGGCAGGGAGTGATAAACGTGCATCGGGATTCTCCTTTATTCGTAGTTGCCGAGCATGAAGCAGACGGCGACGTCGGAAAAGACCGCGAAAAAGAGGTCGTCCATCGTATAGAACGGGCCTCTTCCTCCGGGCGCGGACAGCGCGTCGCGCAGTTTGCCGATCTCTGCGGCTTCGTAGCATTGTATGGGATCGCCGAGCGCCATGTGCAGATAATGGTACAGTGCGTCGGTGACGTCCTTCGGCTCGCTGCCGAGCCAGTTTTCCAATAGCTGAAACAGCGACCGGTCGCTTTCGCGCAGCTGCAGCAGCTTTTGCGGCAGGCGGTACTGCTTGCAGAACAGCGCCGCAAACGACTTCGGGGAAAAGACGCTGACACGGATCTCGCTCGGCCCGCAGTTGACCGAAACGGCGGACGCCATCTGCGTCAGGCCGTTGAGATAGGCGTAGTAACTTTCGGGTTTCATAGGACTCTCCTTATCTGCGTTCAGCTTTGCGCGAGGGACGCGGCCACCGCGGCCGGGTCGCCGGACACGCCGTCGTAGTCGATATCGTGCGGCACGCTGTCAAACATGCCGTGCTTGCGGGTGAGCATCTGTTCGACCGGGGGCGGCAGATTGCCGCGCATCCGGGCGCGAAAACGCTCCTTGATCGTGTCAAGATCGGCGCTGACGAGGATGCGCACCGCCGTTTCCGGCAGCAGCGAGAGCTGCTCTTCTTCCGAGATGACGTAGACGACGGCCTTGTCCTGCGGCGTCGTTTTCAGCTTTTCTTTGAACAGCGCGGCGGCCTGTGCTTCGTTCTTTGCCAGCCGCAGGTAGTCCTTGCCTGTGATGACCTCGGCGGACAGTTTTTCCCGGATCGCGTCCGCGAGGGTGGATTTTCCGGTGCAGTTTTCGCCGATGATGCCGATGACCATAGTTGTGCCTCCGTTTTTGTTATGCCCGGCGGACGAACCGCGGGCCTTCTTTGCCGTTTGTTCCCGTCGGCGTAAAGCCGCATTTTTCGAGTACGCGCTGCGATCCGGCGTTGTCCGGGTCGGTCTCCGCTTCGATTCTCGTGACGCCGTTTTGCGCGAGCGCCCAGTTTACGGCGGCGGCGACGGCCTCCGTCGCGTAGCCGTTGCCCCAATAGGCCGGGTCGATCCCGTAGCCGATCTCCGCGCTGCCGTCGGGGTTTAACCCTTTGAACGACAAATCGCCGACGTGAACGCCGTCCTTGCGGGTGATCAGCCAGATTGCGTACCAGTCCCACTGGTCGGGACAGTCAAGGCAGCCCTGCAGCATTTCGCGGTAGGCTTCCTTCAGGTCGCCGTCTTCGGTCGAAGCGATGATTTCCTTCATTTCGCGCTGCGTCGCGACGGTGAGGGTCAGCCTTCTTGTCTCAATCATGGGCGTTTCCCTCCGGCTTCAGCAGACCGTAGATATAGAGATCCCACAGTTCGCCGTTTTTGAAAACGGCGTTTTTCTTTTGCCCCTCCGGCACGAAGCCGTTCTTTTCGAGCACGCGCTGCGACGCTTTGTTCGGCGCGTACACCTCGGAACTGATCCGCGCGAGGTCGAGCGTTTCGAACGCGAGGGCGCAGATTCTCTTGGTCGCTTCGGTCATGATCCCTTTGCCCCAGTAAGGCGTCGCGAGGATGTAGCCGAGCTCCGCGTCCTTGCAGTAGACGTCCGACTTTCCCTCCACGGTGATGTTGCCGATGGCTGTTCCGTCCAAAACGACCGCGCGGAAGACGCCGTCTTTGCCGTCGTGTTCGCGTACCATCCCGAGCCACCAGTCGGCGTCGGCTTCGGTATACGGGTACGGCAGACGGTTGGTCAAATAGGTACGGTCCGCGCCGTTGCAAAGATCGATCAGATCCTGCTTGAATCTGTCGTCCCAGGGTTCAAGTCTGATTTGCATAGATGGGTCCTTTCCTGCTTTGGGTCTATTTGTAGTACTTGTCCACGCCGCCGAAGCCGACGATCCGCTTGTTTTCCCGCGTCTTTTGGAGGAAGTTCGAAAGCCGTTTTTCGAACTCCGCGGGCCGCTGCCGCGCGGCGTCGATATACGCGACGCGGATGCGTTTATACGGCGCGGAAAAGGCGGTGTAATGTTCCCAGACGACCGGGTCCGCTTTGAGCGTGTCCAGAATATCCGCCGGGAAGACGAACTCGCTTTCGAGCAGGTCTTCCACCGTCGGGCGCACCTTCGGGTGGATGAGGCCGCGCGCGTCGAGCCATTTGAGCCGCTCGATGTTCGGCTGGGAATAGGGGCTGCCCGGGCGGCGCGGGGTAAACCGCTGCGCCCGGTGGAAGTCGTCGAGCCGCCGGTTCGTGCTGTCGATCCAGCCGAAGCAGAGCGCCTCCTCCACGGCGTCGTTATAGGGCAGCGCCGGCTCGTCCGACCCCGCCATCGGGTAGACGAACCAGACGTCCGCCGCGGTTTCAAAGTGTTCTTCGAGCCACGCGCGCCACACGGCGCGGTCGCCGGTATAAAAGAGGTTGCCGATCTCCATCTTTCTCTCCTGTCAGTCGAGCTGCTCTTTGACAAAGACGACCGAGCAGGGGGACGACGCGACCATCACGCTTTCCTGATGAAAGAACGCGCAAAGATCCTTCGCGATCTCCAGCACGACCGATTCGTCCACGCCCAGCAGCATCAGCGCGAGCGTGTTCTCTTCGGTATAGCGGCCGTCCTCGTGGCAGTAGCCGCCGTTGATCCGGTGGACGGAGAACGCGACGCCGTAGCTGCGGCAGACGTTTTTGAGGATGGAGAGGTATTTCTCGGTGTCGAACTTCTGCACGCCCGTCTGCGCGTCGTTGAGTCCGACATAGATGGTGGTTTGCTTGATGGGGTCGTTCATGGTATCGTCTCCTTTATGACGTCCTTCCCGTTCGGATAAAGTGGCCCTCCTGTACGGACGCAGCCGTCGCGGCCGCGCAGACGACCGCCGCGCTGTATTTCAGGTCGATCCAAGCCAGCGTCAGCGGCAGCAAAAAGAGAAGGGCGCCCGTGACTTTGTTCAGCACCGTGTGCAGCGCGACAAACTGTTTTTGCTTCACGAAGCCGCTCACGAGATTCACCGCTTTGACAAGCGCGATCCCGGCGATCCAGATCATCAGCCACCGCGGCACATGGAGTACCGGCAGCAGCCGGATCAGGCAGACCGCGACCAGAGAAAGGTCGGCGACTGTGTCCAGCTTTGCGCCGAGCGGCGTCGCCGCATCCAGCTTTCGCGCAAGAAAGCCGTCCAGCATATCGCTGATTCCCGCGGCAAGATAGACCGCGTAAAACGGCACAGACAGCGGCGGGCAAAACAGCAGCGCAAGGCTGAGCAGAATGCGGCTTGCTGTAATAATGTTGGGTAGTCTTTTCATGGCCGTTTTTCCGCCGTCAGTCGGTTCGTTCCACAATCAGCTCCGTGGAGCCGTCTTCGAGCGAATTGTGCGCGTCGTAATGGATGTGGCTGCCCGGCGCTTCACCGGCAAGGGCGGTCAGCTGCCCGGCGAGAGAAAGCAGGCCTTCTTGATTTGCGGATATGACAACGGCGTCACGGTCAGCGCGCACGCTGATTGCAAAGCCGTCTTTCCATTCGATATTCATGGTTGTGTTCCTTTCCGGCGTTCTGCCGCGTTACCGCAGGATCGCTTCCAACGCTTTCGTGAGCGCCGCGAGCCCCGCCGCGTCGTCTTCGGTGAACCGCGCGGGCAGGGGACTGTCGAGATCCAGCACCGCAAAGACGGTTCCGCCCCGGTGAATCGGCACGACGATCTCGGAGCGCGACGCGCTGTCGCACGCGATATGCCCCGGAAACGCGTGCACGTCGGGGACAAGCTGCAAGCTGTCCTTCGCCCATGCCGTGCCGCAGACGCCCTTGCCTTTTTCAATTTTGACGCAGGCGGGCTTGCCCTGAAACGGGCCGAGCAGCAGCGCACCGTCCTGTACGAGATAGAAGCCCGCCCAGTTGACGTCTTCCATCGCGTGATACAGCAGCGACGACACGTTGGCCATCACGGCGACGGGATCGGCGGAGATCTCCGCCAGCGACTGCAGCTGTCGGATGAGAAGGGGATAGTTGGTCATGGTTCACCTCTTATGAGAGATACATCTGTGCGAATATGCCTATTCCTATTTATGATTTCACTTTGACGCAACAGTACCGACCTTCGTTTGCAGCAGCTCCTTCAGCAGGGCAAAGAGCGCTTTGATCCGGGCGACCAGACTCTTCTGGAACGCGAAGAGGTTCCCGCTGCCGTCCACGTTGAAGGACTCGAAGCCGCTGAAATCATCCGACCAATAGAAGCTGTAAACGTAGTTGTACTGTTCGGATTCCATATAGGTGAAGTCGGGGCTGATGACGAAGGTGGTGACAATATCGTTCCCGGCAAAATCGCTGCCGTAGTTGGAATCGTAGGTCAGCAGCACATGGTTGCCCTGCAGATCGTCGTAAGCGCCGATGATCAAAATCTCATGGTTGGGCGTGGGGTTTTGCAGCAGCGAGAAGCCGAAGCGGACGAGATTGCCGGCTTTGACGGTGTCATAGAGCTGCTCCAGCTGCAGCGTATAGTTCGCGCTGCCGGGTTTTACCGCGACGTTGTCCATGATCATGCCGCGCATGGCCTGCGCCTGATAATAGTTGATGAAGCTGACAAGCTCCGGCGTCGGCTCCAGATCGCGCACGTTCTGCGCGCCTTCCTGCATGGGCAGCATGTCGATCATGCCGAGATGCTGCAGCGCGGAGGTGATGGAGATACCGTAACAAGACCCCATGAAGCTGCGCAGCGGATAACTCGCCGCCAGCGCAAGATCGGTCCCTGCAAACGGGTACATCGCCGGGGACAGCGCGTAAACCTTGCTGAGGTTTTTCAGCAGGGCGGCGTAGTCCTCCTTCGTCATATAATAGGGGATGTAGTTGAACAGCTCTTCGCCGGACGGCTTTGTGATCGGATAGGATTTGACGGTAAACGGATCGTAGGTGTTGTCGAAGTTGTAGGCCTCTTCCGGCTGCAGGTTGATATCGCCGTATACCGCGTACAGCGCAAGATCTGTTGTCAGTTCGATCTCGTCGCCCGCGTCGTACTTCGCTGCGCCGCCGTATTTATCGCTCCAGCCGACACAGGCCTTGCCGTTATACACATGGCCGATGGCCGCCGCGTTCGCGGTCTCTCCTTCGCCGTAGCAGACGATCTTTTCCGCCGTTTTGCCGTCGTAGTAATAAGAGACGGTTTTGACGCCGTCCGGCGCCTTTGTGGAAACCCCGGTCACGGTAAAGCCGTTCTCCGTGCCGTCCGCGTCGGTGGTCAGCGTCAGATGCACGGATTCATGGGGAATATACAGCGTCCGGCCCGCCAGCTCGTCGCCGGAGTAGGCGCCGATCTCCTCGTCGCCGCAGGTCAGCGTCAGCACATCGCCGGGCTTTTCGTCGACCTTGATCACGCCGACGGTGATCAGTACGCTGATCGCGATATAGGAATCACGGTCGGTTTCGTACAGCTCGCGCCATTCGGGAACGGTATAGGTCTCTGTCGCGCCGTTGGCGATGTTGGTGAAGGTCAGTTCGCCCCATTCAAAGACTGTGTCCTTTGAAAAGGTCAGATAAAAGCCCTTTTCTCCCGGCACGCCGCACTCCCATTCTGCGGTGAAATCGTTCTGGTACGGGTGCTCGCTCTCCGGCAGCGTCTTTTCGGCGGCCCCGGGGAAGGCGAAGCAGCACAGGGTCAGCACCGCACAAAGCAGCACGGCAATTGTTTTTTTCACGTTACGCATAATAGTCTCTCCTTTTTTCTTGTGATTGCGTCCGATGCGCCGAACGCAAATCACGAACAAGTGGTCAATATTTATAATGACGTATACCGTCATGAAAGCACAGACATTAAGTATTTGATATTGTCCTCTATTGCTAAAGTTCCGTTTACCCTTATCACAGGACATTCGATTGTTTCCAGCCACGTAAGAACATAATCATCAGGTCGACTGTTTACAAGGGCAAACCATTTTTGTTCTTTGTCGTAAAGCGCGCCGCCCGGAGATATTCTGTCGCCGAACTGTTGCAATGATCGAGTTCTCACTCGTTGACTTCTGACGTCTTTTGGAACTTCAACCAGAATAATATGGTCTAAGGCATTTATGAATTCGGTTCCGTAATCGCCTTTCACCGCAGCGAATACGAATCGAGGATTGTCCTTGATCCTTGACTTCAATGCATGCACGACTTCTTCTTTGTTTCTCGGATTGGAATAGTCATATACCGATCCCTTTTTCGGAAAGTACAGATCCTCGTTATCGATGAACGCATATCCCAAGCGGGATGCAAGCGCTTTTCCCAACGTGCTCTTTCCTGCACCATTCAGCCCGCAAATCAGGATTCCCATTTCACTTGATCCTCATATAACGATCGATTCACTACAATATTTCTTTTAGTGAAGGCTTTCATCATTCTTTGATTGACTCCTTTCTGTCCGAATGTAATGCCCCTCCTGTATTTCGGCAAACATTGCAGCCGCAGCTTCGGTTCGCGTGAGCTTCACGACGCACTCCACATGCCTTGGGACAATAGCGTGAATAATAATGCCACTATCTACACTGTTGCCACGGCCGTCCTCGTATGGAATATGCCGTCGATCAGTGCTTATTTTTCTGAAGAAGTATCGTCGTGTTTACACCCTCACGGTTTTCAAAAAGGCCCTGCACTCAGGAGTGTTTCTCAATATGTCTTTCATATTGTGCTTATCTAATACACTCTGAATCCGGCTGACGAAATTTGGCTTGCACAACTCAATCGCATTTTTATATGACGCTGTCGCTTTTTCTCTCATCTGTTTATGCGAGAAAATGACGATCTCCGCAACCGCAAGGCGAAACTCATTGTTGATAAAAGCTTTTTGAAAATCATCTATCTCTGCGAACAAATCATAGTATTTTTCCAGTTGTTCGGAATACTGAAAACCATCAATATGGAGCAACATCCATAAAAGATTTCCTGAAATGGTTTGTCGGTAAGGTTTTTTATCTTCGTCTAATACATCCGCGGCTTTTTGATAAGCCTCATACGCAGTCGCATACTTACCGCAATTCTCATTAATAAGGCCCATATTATAATACGCAGAATAAGTCGGGAACCAAGAGTCCGGATATTTTTCCAGCCCCCATTCTATTAGCCTGATTGCCTCGGCTGATCGCTTTTGCGGAAAATGAGCTGCAGTTGTATAGCAATGCTGAAGACGAAGAAAATTCCCGCGAACTCGTTTTAAGAGCTTTTCATATTCCATAAAGTCTTCTTCAGAAAGTCCGTTTTTTATTATTCTCTTCTCAAACACTTCAATTATTGTCATGGTACTACCTCATGAATGTTATCTATTCTGTAGCCTCGACCCCGGCTCGAGTGATCAATACGACTGATTCGACATGCACCGTCCGCGGGAACAGATCCACGGCCACGGCTTTCTCCGCTTTGTAGCCCAGCGCCGCGAAACGTTTGCAGTCGCGCGCGAGCGTCGCCGGGTCGCAGGAGACGTAGACCACGCGCTTTGGCGCCATCTTTGCCACAGCCGCGAGGACGCTCTCGTCGCAGCCCTTGCGCGGCGGGTCGAGGATCACCACGTCCGGGGACAGGCCCTCCGCTTCCAGCTGCTTTGCCGCTTCTGCCGCGTCGGCGCAAAGAAAGCGCGCGTTGCCGATCCCGTTGCGCGCGGCGTTCGCTTTCGCGTTCTCGATCGCCGCGGGAATCACTTCCACGCCGATGATCTCCTTCGCCCTGTGCGCCATCGAAAGCCCGATCGTGCCCGCGCCGCAGTAGAGGTCGAGCACCGTCTCGTCCCCGGTCAGCGCGGCGAATTCCGCTGCCTTCCCATAGAGCAGCTCGGTCGCCTTCGGGTTGACCTGATAGAACGAGAGGGGAGAGATCGAAAACCGCAGGCCGCACAGCGCATCTTCGATCGTGTCCTTCCCAAAGAGCGTGATACACGTCTGTCCGAGGACGACGTTCGTCTTGTCCGGGTTGACGTTGAGAATCACACTGCACACGCTGCCGTCCGCCGCGAGCAGGTCCGTGATCAGCGCGTCCGTGTGCGGAAGCGCCGGCTTCGTCGCGACAAGGCAGACCATCGTTTCGCCGGTCGCAAAGCCCTTGCGCAGATAGATATGCCGCAGCAGCCCCTTGTGCGTCTCTTCGTTATAGATCGTCACGCCGTACTCTGCCGCCCAGCGGGCGATCACGCCGAGCAGCTTCTCAAACGCCGCGGGCTGCAGCGCGCAGTCGCGGCAGTCGATCACGCGGTGGCTCTTCTTCGCGTAAAAGCCGATGTTCGTCTTGCCGTCCGCGCCGAGCGACAGCGGGTACTGCGCCTTGTTGCGGTAGCGGGCGGTTTCCCCGGTCGTGAGGATCTCTTCCACCGGAATATCGAGGCCGCCGATGCGGCATAGCGCGTCCTGTACCTTCTGCTTTTTATAGCGCAGCTCCGCGTCGTAAGAGAGCGCGCGGAACGAGCAGCCGCCGCAGCGTGCAGCCGCGGGACAGTCGGAAACGATCCGGTCGGGCGAAGGGGTGACGATCCGTTTGACGATCGCGACGGCGTAGGTCGGTTTTAGCTTGATGATGTGCGCGTCGATCAGATCGCCCGGCACGGCGCCGTCGACAAAGACGGTGAAGCCCCCGTGGCGGCCGACGCCGGTCCCGAGCGCGGAAAACGCCGTAATCGCCAGGCGGATATCGTCGTTCTTTTTCAGCGGGGGAGTTGGTTTCATTTATGCGTCCTCATAGTTCGGGATCACGTCTTCATACATGATCTCATGCAGATAGTCGACTTCATACGGCCAGTTCATCAAAATGACCTCGAAATTGTCGCGCAGCACGAGCTTATAGGGCTTCGCGGGGATCAGGTGCTGTTCAAAGTTCCAGCTGAGATAGCCGGGCGCGGCCATGATCTGCGTCATCAGCTCGGTCTTGGTAAAGTCGGTGGAAACAAGCGGGAGGATCTTGTCGATCAGCTTGAGATAATCGGTCGAGGAGAACGAGCGCGCCTTGGCTGCGAGGGAGATCAGGAGCTTGCGTTGGCGGCCGGTGCGGTCGCGGTCGGTGTCGATCTTGCGCGTGCGGACATACAGCAGCGCCTGTTCGCCGTTGAGGTTGTAGGTCCCGGCGCCCGAAAAGCCGCCGAAGTGTTCGCGCAGCACCTTTGCCTCGGCCGCGGTCAGCTCGATCTTGACCCCGCCGAGAATGTTGATGATCTGCTTGAAACCGTCGAACGAGCAGGCGGCGAAGCGGTCGATCCGGAACTTGTAGTTGAGCTCGATCGCGCGGATCGCGAGATCGGGGCCGCCGTAGCCGTGCGCGTGGCTCAGGCGGGTGTTCGCGTAGCCCGGAATCGCGGCGTAGGCGGTGCGGGAGAGGGAGATGATCTTGACCTTTTTCGCGGTCTTGTTGAGCGAGAGGACGATCATCGCGTCCGAGCGGCCGTAGGGATAGGCCTTGCTGCCGTAATCGTAGCCGAAGAGCACGACGTTGAAGACCTGGTCGCTGTACCACTTTTTGCTGTCGTCCAGGTTCGCGCGGATCTGCGCGTCGGCGTCGAGCAGCGCGGAGGACTGCTCCGCGTTCAGCTGCAGATCGCCGATGTCGTCCTCTTCCTCCGGGACGATCTCCTCTTCGGCGTAGGTCGGCACAATCAGCGTGTCGTCGCCCGTGCGCTCGATGAGGTTGATTTTGTCCAGCACATGCCAGACATAGCCCACCGCGAACAGCACTGTCGCGATGACCAGCACGAGCAGCCCGGTAAAGATTTTATGTCGTCTGAAAAAGCGCATCTGAGCGTCCCTCCCGCGCAAAATGTCTTTCTATAATAATACTCTTTATAGGATAGGTTTGTCAAGGAGGGACGAAGGGGAAAAGGGAATGAGGGAATGAGGGACAAGGGGAATGGAAACCGTAGGGGTGGCCAGTGGCCGCCCGTGATCGTTTTCCGCCAGCGATTTGCTGCGGTTGGGTTCAAACCTCACCCGTCATCGTGCCTGCGGCACGATGCCACCCTCCCTGCCTTCGGGGGGCAAGGACGTTGTCAATTTGCCGCGAGGTTGTTTCCGCGCTTATTCTCCGTTCCAAATTCCGAATTCCGCATTCCGAATAAAAAAAGCGCCCCGCAGGGCGCTTTTGATTGTATTGTCAGCGTCAGCTTGCCAGAACGCCCGCAATCGACTTGTCCGCCAGAAACGTGTTGAGGTTGTAGACGAACAGGATGTGCGTGAAGTCGTTGTCGTCAAGGATGTTCTGTAAGGAATCGCTGAAATAGCGCGGGTCGATGATGACGATCTTCGAAAAATACGGCGTCAGCATCGGAAGCAGGCAGTTGGCGTAGGAGTCCTTGAACAGCAGCAGCGTGTCCTCGGTCTCGGCCAGCGTCTGGATCACGACCTTGTCGTAGTTGCCGCCGAGAAAGACCTCGTACTGGTTGCGCTGATTGAGCTTGTCCGTTTCAAACACGCTCGCCGTGACGCGGTCCTGCGATTCATAGGTGACCGTGTAGGTGCCCTCGCTGTGCTTCGGGACGCAGATTTCAAGCACGTCCTTGATCCTGCGTTCGCCGTAGGACGCGGCCAGGGTGCCGGAAAAACGCTTGGAGACCGCCGCGGTCGTGAAGTGCTTCTCCTTCGCGCCGAGTTCCCATTTGCTGCTCAGCGCCAGGAACGCGCGCAGCGCGGCCCGGGTCGTCCAGTGGTGGTCGGTATGGTAATAGAGCGTTGTGGGATCCTCGACCTTTTCGTAGCTCTTGAGGACGCTGATCCAGCTGAACTTTTCGCCCTGCAGAGCGTTCTTGACTTGTGACAGCTGCGCCTTCTGGTCGTCCATCTTCAGCCGGTAGGGGAGATACTTCTGCAGCACATAGGTGCTGTTCGGCGCAAGGATCATCGCGCATTTTGCGTGTCTTTGCTGCTCCATCAGCGCGTTGATCGCGTCGGTGGTCTTCTGCAGCCGCTCTTCGTCAAGCGGGGTCTGCGCTTCAAAGAGGAAGCCGCGCTTGCCGAGATAGACGCCGTTTTGTTCGCGCTGACCGAGGAGGGACGCGAAGAACGAATGGAACGAAATCAGCCCGTCGCGGTTCGGGAACTGGTCGGTCAGGTACGTTTCAAACTGCTTCATATAGCTGCCGTCGGTGACGGCGGAAAGGGTCAGCTTCGGCTTTTGCTGGAGCGTACGGCTCTCGTTTTCCGAAACCGCCTTGTCCGGGATCACCAGAAACAGCAGCGTATGCAGCACCAGAAACGCCGCGAACGCGATGCAGATTGCAAGGCAGACCAGCGTTGTATAGTTGCGCGTTTCGCCCTCAGGCGCTTTGGTTTTCAAAACAGATGGGAGTTTCATGGCGTCTTCCTTTTAGAATCTGAAATAGAGGAACGGGTTGTAGGTGTCGCTGACAAGGCTGACGACGCAAAGGACGAACACGGCCGCGTAGCCGACCGCCTGCAGCGCCAGGCGCACGTTGGCGTTTTTGAGCTTCGGGAATTTGCGGAAAAAGCCGAGCGCGCTGCAGGTCATCACCGCGAACGGGAAGAAGTTCGCGCGCAGGACGTAGCTCGTCGTGCCGTCGAAGAGGCCGCCCGTGCCGATCATCGCGCCGAGGTAGCGCGCCGCGTCGCCGAACGTTTCCGCCGAGAAGAACACCCAGCCGATGATCACGATCAGCATCGTGAGCGCTCGCTTCGCCCAGTAGGGCAGCTTTTCCGTGAGTCCGCCGAAGACGTACTTTTCCAAAATCAGCAGCACGCCGTAGTAGACGCCCCAGGCGACGAAGTTCCACGCCGCGCCGTGCCAAAGACCGGTCAGCGCCCAGACAATCAGCAGATTGACGATCGTGCGTGCGGTGCCCTTGCGGTTGCCGCCGAGCGGGATATAGACATAGTCGCGGAACCAGTTGGAAAGCGAGATATGCCACCGGCTCCAGAAGTCCTTGATTGACGAGGCCGTATAGGGAAAGTTGAAGTTCTGGATCAGATCGAAGCCGAACATCTTGCCCAAACCGATCGCCATATCGGAATAGCCGGAAAAGTCGAAGTAGATTTGCAGCGTGTAGCAAAGGATCCCGAACCACGCGACGACAAGGCCGACATGACCGCTTTCGCGGGCCGTGATCTCGGTATAGACCGCGCCGATCGTGTTGGCGAAGAGGACCTTTTTGCCAAGGCCGCGGATGAAGAACAGCACACCCGCCGAAAACTTGCGCACGCCCATCCGGCGGTATCTGAGCTGACGCTCGATGTCGCCGTACTGGACGATCGGGCCGGCAATCAGCTGCGGGAACATGCAGATGTAGGTCGCGAAGGAAAGCAGTTTCGGCTGCGCGCGGCATTTGCCGCGGTAGACGTCGATCACATAGGAGAGGATCTGGAACGTATAGAACGAGATGCCGATCGGCAGCGAGATGTTCGCCGCCTTGATCTCGATCGAAAACAGGCGGCTGATATTGTCGACCGCGAAGGGGTAGTACTTGAAAAAGCCGAGGACGAAGAGGTTGAACACCACGGCGAGGACAAAGATCGTTTTGCGCCGCTTCTGGTCAAAGGTGTGCGCCTCAAGGTCCAGCCCGATGTTGTAGTTGAAGTAGATGCTGATCAGCATCAGCACAATATAGACCGGCTCGCCCCATGCGTAGAACACGAGGCTT